>NZ_JAGYGF010000007.1:0-180763 GCF_019947305.1 Pseudomonas sp. BF-RE-21
GTCAAATGGTGCTGCGCAATTATGGTGAGGCGTTGGCTTCGGTGCTGCCGGTTGAATGGCCTCTGGATGCGGGGCGCTGCGTCGAAGTCGGTCTGTTTTCTCGTTATCCGATCGGGCGGGTTCTGGCGGGGGCTCGTGTTGTTTCTTCCGGACCACTGCAGGGCGATTTTCGCGTCGAGTTTTCTAATGGCAACCAACTCGATATCCACAGCGACGGAGAACTGTTTTTGGTGGGCGATAAATTGATCGCCCGTCTGGACCGCGAAGAATATGTCGCTCGCGTCCTGCAACGAGAAGCCAAACCCGAACCTGCTGAAGCCGCCAAAGCGTTGGCCATCGCCATCCGCACCTACCTGCTGCAAAACGCCACCCGCAACGGCGACTGCCTGAGCATCGACGACAGCAGCAGCCGCCAACGCGTCGCCCCACGCCCGGCCACCGCCGAATCACGCAACATCGCCGCATGGACCAGCGACCTGGTACTCGCCGGCAGCACCGTCACCTACCACTCCGACCAACCCGGCCCGGACAAACTCTCCTGGCAGCACGCCGTCGAACAAGCCAACGCCGGCCAACGCTACGACGCCATCCTGCTGCATGCCTACCCGCGCGCGAGCCTCAGCCGCTGGGACAACCCAGTCGCCTCCTGCGAAGCACTGCCCGCCGCCCAAGACTGGCTGCAAACCCAACGACGCGGCTGGCGCCAACGCCTCGAAAACGAAACCGGCTACAACGAAGTCAGCACCTTCGCCGTCTGCCGCCTGGCTTTCGGTCGCCCTTTTGTGGACCGCGAACGTCAGCGCATTTACGTGCGCGGCGTGCTGTCGCTGCAAGACCGCCTCGACCTGACCCACGAATACCTGCACCTGGCCTTCGAAGCACACCCCAACGGCCAGGATGAAACCTACATCGAAGGGCTCGCCCGCCACCTCTTGCTGGAATAGGCCATGAAACTCCGTTATCCACAGGTCTTCCTGTTCCTTTGTTCTGTTTGCGTGTTGCCGACGGTTATTGCGGCTGAAAGCGCCGTCAAACTCGACACCCCCGTCGACGGCTGGCGCACGGGCGCGGCCGAGGGCGAAGGCGAAAACTTCCGCCAGACCGTCAACTACCCGGCCTCCTCGGTGAACACCCCAGTGGGCCAGGCCAACACCGCACGCATCACCGGCCAGATCAAAGCCACCCCCAAGTCCACTGAGCCGGGCCGGTTGATCGTCAACGGCGTCAGCATGCCGCTGAAGATCGATCCCGCTGGCCGCTTTGACCGACCGTTCTCCTTCCCCAACGGCAGCAACAGCGTCGAAGTCCGCAGCCCCGATGGCCAACAACGCCATCGCACACAGTTCCTCAATGCAAGTGGCGGTGCGACACCGGCGAAATTGCGGGTGTTGCTGGCCTGGGACAGCGACGGTACGGATCTGGACTTGCACCTCATCACGCCCGATGGCGCGCATATCTGGTATGGCGATCGTGTTGCGCCCAATGGCGCGGCGCTGGATGTGGACGTGACGACGGGGTATGGGCCGGAAATCTTCGCCATGCCGGCGCCGATCAAAGGGCAGTATCTCGTTTACGTGAACTACTTTGGGGGCGGGTATCGGAGTGATGAAGACGGGCAGGAGGATGCGGTTCAGCCGCTGACCACGGCTCAGGTGACGGTGATTACGGAGGAAGGGACGCCGAACGAGAAGATGGAGACTTTTCTGGTGCCGATGCGGGCGGTGGGGGAGTTGACGTTGGTTAAGGGGTTTAGTTATCCGTGAGGCTCAAACACCGCATTCGCAGTGTTTGTTCCCTCATTGCGCATCGTCCTCGAAGGATGAGCCTTCAGTTGCAAGTACGCGCTCAATTTGTTCAATGCTGGGCAGGCTGGTTCGCAACTCTGCTGGCAAGGACTCCACTAACAGGTACTCGGCCACGCCGATGGGACGGGCGTTATCACGCAGGGCGTATTCGGCCACTACTTTATTCTTGCTCTTGCATAGTAGAAGGCCGATGGTTGGGCCGTCCTGCGGGTGCTTGAGTTGAGCATCCACTGCGGTGAGGTAAAAACCAAGCTGACCCAGATGTTCGGGCTTGAACTTGCCAGCCTTGAGTTCAATGACGACATAGCAACGTAGCTTGAGGTGATAAAACAGCAAGTCGACGAAAAATTCGTCACCACCTACATCCAGCAGCACTTGCTTGCCGACGAAGGCAAAGCCTGCACCCAGTTCCAGCAAGAAGTCGGTGACATGCTTAACCAGAGCGTTTTCGATCTCGCGCTCTTGGGCATCAAGAGTCAGGCCGAGGAAATCGAAACGGTAAGGGTCTTTCAGTGATTCGCGCGCAAGGTCGGATTGCGGTTTGGGCAACTGGCACTCGAAATTACTGACTGCCTTGCCGCTGCGCTCCAGCAGACACGTCTCGATCTGCATCACCAGAATATTGCGCGACCAGTTGTGTTCGATGGCCTGCACGGCATACCAGTAGCGGCTTTCCTGGCTAGACAGTTTTTCCAGCAGCGCTAACTGGTGATACCAAGGCAATTGTGCAAGCACCTCTTGCACAAATTTTTCGTCCGGCCACGCTTCTGCAAAGGCGCGCATGTATTTGAGGTTGCGTGGAGAAAACCCCTTCATATCAGGAAAGGCTGCGCGCAAATCCTGAGCCAGTTGGTCGATCACCTTGGCCCCCCAACCCTGCTGTGCTTGTCGGGACAAAATTTCGTGACCGAGCTGCCAGTAGAGCAGCACCAGTTCGCGGTTCACCGCTAGAGTGGCGCGCTGTTGGGCGTAATGGATTCGGACTTTGAGGTCGGCCAGCCAATCGCCATAACCTTCGGGTGGCGTGCTCAGGCTGACAGGGGTGTCGCTCATGCTTTTGTCCCTGGTAATTTTTTCGGAGCGGCCTTCGCCGCGTGTGCCGCTATGTCGGTTTAGAGGTCAGTAGTGACGGTCGAAGATTAGTCAGCCCATTTGTCAGGCACAAGCAGGTTGGGCTTCCAAGGATCTTTCCTTCAAAAGAAAGCGAAGCTGCTTACTTTTAGGCCGTTATTGCTCAATGAGCGGAAAAAAGGCTGGCAAAAGCAGAGAGATTAAGAAGTGCGAGTGACTTCCAGCAGGCATTAAAAAGCCGGCTTGTGGCCGGCTTCTCGGGGACTGGCTTGGTTCATTTTTGGTAAACCGCGCCAGCCTTCAAAACGTACACCCGGATCTTGCGTCCGGCTGTGAGACTCGGCGAGAAAATCATCTGCCTTGTCGGTGCGATCGGAACCGCGGGGCGGGTCGATGCGCAAATGTGGGGCGCAGCATACTGATTTTTTTGGGGAATTCCCAGTGTGGTGTGCGGGGTAGAGCTGTTAGTTGCTTGGGATCGGGTAGCTGATCCGGGTTTTGAGGTGAATGTTCCACCGCCTTCGCGGGCAAGCCCGCTCCCACAGGTTCTACGCAATCCCTGTGGGAGCGGGCTTGCTCGCGAAGGGGGCGGCGCGGTGTTACAGGAACGGAATGGGCGGGCGACGCTTGTTTAGCGTCGACCACCAGAACACCCAACCCAACACCCGGATGTTCTGCTCTTCAATTTGCGCGGCCCTGAAAGTCTCATCCGGGTACTCGGCGCTGTTGTGGCTGCGCATTCGCAATCCATTGCCCGGCATTCGGTGCAGGTACTTGATGCGCAGCATCCCGTCGTGTTCGATCGCATAAATTTCTCCATCGACAATCTGGGTCAGGCCGCGATCGATGGCGATGGTTGAGCCGTCTTCAATTTTCTCGGCCATGCTGTTGCCGATCATGTAGGCGCAGATGGCATCCGCATGGTTGATTTCCAGGGAATCGAGGTGGCTGCGGGGTAGGCGGATGGGGTGGCTGGTGTCCTCGATCACGTGGGTTTTGCTGGAGCCGGGAGCGACGGGCGTTTCTTTGTAAAAGGGCAATTCGACATCGGTGGGTTCGATGACGGTGTAGATGCCGCGGAGGGCCTGGGCGTCGAAGGTGTTGCCGGTGTCGCTGACCAGACGCAGGTGTTTGGCGTCTTTCGGGCCTTCGAGATATTTGAGCCACTCGCTGTTGACCGAGAGTTTTCTGGCGACGGCTTCCATGCAGTGATCGGGCACACCGCGGGTGTACCAGTTGTGGACGTTTTGCGGCGCCGTGCCGAGGTATTCGGCGAATCCGGTCGTCGTGATGTTCGCTACTTTGAGGAGCGCTTTAAACCGTGGACCGCTAGTGTTTTTTTTCTTCATGGGCACGAGTTTACGGGCGTATGGCGAGGCTTTGAATAAACGAACCGTTCAAAATACGAGGGAAATTTAAGACCGGATGTAAGACGTATCGAGTAAAAATTAAACAAGAAAAAACCGAATCGCCGGATGGTTAAACGGCACGTTTAAAAGCTTTTCTGCGGGCACAAAAAACCCCGGATAAACCGGGGTTTTTTCAAGTCGTCAGTGGCGCAAGGCCAGTGGCGTCTCAGCCTTTGTAGGCAGCAACCGACTTGGTGATCGCTTCGCGGGCGGCGTCTGCACCGGCCCAGCCTTCGATTTTCACCCATTTGCCTTTTTCGAGATCTTTGTAGTTCGCGAAGAAGTGCTCGATCTGCTGAATCAGCAGGGCTGGCAGGTCGGTGTATTCCTTCACGTCGACGTACAGCTGGGACAGCTTGTCGTGTGGGACTGCGATGACTTTGGCATCGCCGCCGCCGTCGTCGGTCATGTTCAGGATGCCGACCGGACGAGCGCGGATCACGGAGCCTGGAGCAACCGGGTAAGGGGTCACGACCAGCACGTCGAGGGGATCACCGTCGTCAGCCAGGGTGTTCGGGATGTAACCGTAGTTGGCCGGGTAGAACATCGGGGTGGCCATGAAACGGTCAACGAACAGGCAATCGCTGTCTTTGTCGATTTCGTATTTGATCGGCGCGTGGTTGGCCGGAATCTCGATCGCGACGTAGATGTCGTTCGGCAGGTCTTTGCCAGCCGGAATCTTGCTGTAGCTCATTGGGCGGTGCCCCCGTTAGTTGACCAAAAACACTTGGCCGGATTGACCAAAAAGTGGCGGCGATTATAGGCATATTCCGCCGATCACGCTACGGATCAGAGGTCGTGTAGACCTTAGTCGTGTGCCTGATAGACAGGGTTCTCGGCCAGAAGTTGCCGCAGACGCGCCAGTGGATCCTGCCGGTAAAACAGCCTTAATTGCTCATACACCTGTGGATAAGCCTCATGCAGCAAATCCGGGGCGCTGAAGAAGTATTCGCTGGTGACCGCGAAGAACTCGGCGGGGTTTTCCGCGGCGTAGGGGTCGATGGCGGTTTCGGCGTCCGGGTTGCGTTCCAGTTGCCGGTCGAGGTCGTCGTAGGCCTCTTGCATGACCTTGGCCCAGTCGCTGACGCGCATGTCGGCGTGCAGCGGCGGCAGGCCGTTGGCGTCGCCGTTGAGCATGTCGAGCTTGTGCGCGAGTTCGTGGATCACCAGGTTGTAGCCTTCCCAGCCACCACTGGCCATCACGCCGGGCCAGGCCAGAATGATCGGACCTTGCTGCCAGGCTTCGCCGCTGTGTTCGCCGTCCCACTCGTGTTCAACGCCACTGGCGTCGCGATGGCGCTGCGGGCTGAGGAAGTCGTCGGGGTAGAGGACGATTTCGTGAAAACCCTGATACCAGTTCAGATCGCCCAGCTTCAGCAACGGTAATTGCGCCTGGGCGGCGAGCAGCAAACGCTGCTCCTGATGGAGTTCGACGCCGGGCAGGGCGGTCAGGTGCTTGTCGTCGAGAAACAGTACGCAGGCTTCGCGCAACCACTGGTCTTCAGCCGCGCTGATGCCGTCGAGGAAACTCAGGTGATGGCGCACCCGTTGCCACATATCGTCGGCAATAGGGTGCCTGGCCAGGATGCGCCGGCGACGCCAGGCGCTGAGCGACCACATCGTTCAGTGTGGTTCGGCTTTGGACGCGGCGCTGCCGAAGCGGCTGCGAATCACGCCGATGATCATCGGCACCAGTGACAGCAGAATGATGCCCACTACCAGCAGCGAGAGGTTTTTCTTGATGAACGGCACGTTGCCGAAGAAGTAACCGAGGGTCACCAGGCCGCCAACCCAGAGGATGGTGCCGAGGACGCTGAAAAAGAAGAAACGCGGGTAAGGCATTTTCGCCACGCCGGCGACGAACGGTGCAAAGGTGCGAATGATCGGCAGGAAGCGCGCCAGGGTCACGGTTTTGCCGCCGTGCTTGTCATAGAAGTCGTGGGTTTGTTGCAGGTAATCGCGGCGGAAAATTTTCGAGTTCGGGTTGCTGAACAGTCGCTCGCCCACCGTTCGTCCGATGATGTAGTTGGTGCTGTCCCCGAGGATCGCCGCCAGCATCAGCAGGCCACCGAGCAATACCGGGTCCATGCCGCCACCGGCCGCCACGGCGCCGGCGATGAAAAGAAGGGAATCGCCCGGCAGGAAAGGCATCACCACCAGGCCGGTCTCGCAGAAGATCACCAGAAACAGGATGGCGTAGATCCATGGCCCGTAGTTGTTTACCAGCAAGTCGAGGTAAACATCGAGATGCAGGATAAGGTCGAGCGGGTTGAAATCCATGGAGGCACCTGTGGTGACGGCCCGACTCGGCAGGCCTGTGCGGATGACTTCGCGTAAGGCTACAGACGGGTGTAGTTTTTCTTACAAGCCGGAAAGGTCGGCATTATACGGGCTGAGAAGTGAAAAGCGCGTCGAGTTTGTAGCGAGGAGTGTCGCGCAAGACCGGCGGCGCGGTCTGCTTTTTTTTGTAGGAGCAGCCGGTCGACGCTCGATTGCTCGCGAAAGCGGTCGAGCATCCGGCGGATATGCTGAATGACATACCGCTTTCGCGAGCAAGCTTCGCTCCTGCGAGGGCTCGGTGCGGATCAAAGCTCGTCGCTGATCGGCAACACGTAGTTTTTGAACTCTGTGTCTTCCTTGAATCCGATGGACTCGTAGGTTTTCTGTGCGATTTTGTTGTCGCTGCTGGTGGAAACGCGCATGCGCACGGCATTGGTTTCCTTGGCCATTTTTTTCGCGGTGCGCATCAGGTTGTCAGCCACTAACTGCCGGCGGGCGTCTTCGGCGACATAAATGTCGTTGAGGATCCACACGCGTTTAAGTGAAAGCGACGAAAAGCTCGGGTACAGCTGACAGAAACCCATCAGCTTCTTGTCGTCGTCATCGGCCAGGGCCAGGTAGATCACCGATTCCTTGCGACGCAGGCGTTTCTCGAGGAACGCCCGGGACGAGTCCGGATACGGCAGGGAACCATAAAACTCGCGATATTTGACGAACAACGGGGTCAGCAGGTCCAGGTGTTCAAGGGTCGCTTGAATAATCCGCATCGATAGGTCTCGTCTTCAAGTGGCTGTCTTCACATGCTCTGACGGCGAACGGTTCTTCACTCGGGCAGCCGTGTTTCGATCCTGCCTGAAATTGAATCAGAAACGCAATGCGGAAACGGTTCAGGCATCCGGCAGGCTCAGTAGGAAATTACCTTTCATGTCTGCACCTGCGTCCGACTCCAGCGTCTGAAGCTGCGCTTCGTCCTTCAGGTTGACCCCCGACAACTGCCGCCGACAGGCTTCGCGCATCAAATACAGCAATCGGTGTGCCGCCATGCCATAACTCAGGCCTTCCAGTCGCACATTGGAGATGCAGTTGCGGTAAGCATCCGTCAGACCGACCTTTGGATTGTAGGTGAAATATAATCCCAGACTGTCTGGCGAGCTGAGGCCAGGGCGTTCGCCAATCAGGATTACCACCATTTTTGCGCCCAGCAACTCGCCGATTTCGTCGCTTATCGCGACCCGGCCTTGTTCTACCAGAATCACCGGCGAAACCGTCCAGCCATCGACTTCGATCTGCTCTCGCATGCGTGAAAGGAAGGGCACGGTGTGACGGTGCACAGCCAGTGCCGACAAACCATCGGCCACGACAATCACCAGATCGACGCCGCCGGGATAGGCTGAAGCATGGTTGCGCAGGATTTGCGCGGACTCATCGCTCAATTTCCGCCCCAAGTCAGGGCGCTGCAAATAACTGTCGCGGTTTGTGGCGGCGCTGTGCAGGAGCACACTTTCGTATCCGCATTCGGCCAATTGAGCGCTGAGCCCGGCATGGTCGAAGGGCAGGTGCACCGCGTCCCGAGCCTGGGCGTGGGCGTACTGGAAATCGAGCTGTGCGCTGGTCGGCATGCTGGTGCCGGTGCGGCCCAAGGCTATCCGTGCCGGGGTCAGGCGCCGCAGTTCCAGCAATGGATTTTCTGAATCAACAGGCGGTTTATCCATCTCGACACTCATCCCAGTTGCCCCATCGCCTGGCGGAAGGCTGGCGGCAGGCGCTCGCCGAAATGAATCTTGCCATCGGCCTGAGTGAAAATGCCCATTTTTGCCAGCCACTGTTCGAACTCCGGCGCCGGTTTCAAGCCCAGGGTTTGTCGGGCGTAGAGCGCGTCGTGGAACGAAGTGGTCTGGTAGTTGAGCATGATGTCGTCGGAACCGGGGATGCCCATGATGAAGTTGATCCCGGCCACGCCCAGCAGGGTCAGCAGGGTGTCCATGTCGTCCTGGTCGGCTTCGGCGTGGTTGGTGTAACAGATGTCGCAGCCCATCGGCACGCCCAGCAATTTGCCGCAGAAGTGGTCTTCCAGGCCTGCACGGATGATCTGTTTGCCGTTGTAGAGGTATTCCGGGCCGATAAATCCTACGACGGTGTTCACCAAAAACGGTTTGAAATGTCGGGCAACCGCGTAGGCGCGGGTTTCGCAGGTTTGTTGATCGATGCCGTGGTGGGCGTTGGCCGACAGGGCGCTGCCCTGGCCGGTCTCGAAATACATCAGATTTTGCCCAAGCGTGCCGCGACTCAGGCTCAAACCGGCGTCGTAACCTTCCTGCAACACGTTCAGGTTGATGCCGAAACTGGCATTGGCCGCTTCGGTGCCGGCGATCGACTGGAATACCAGGTCCAGCGGAACGCCGCGATTGATCGCTTCGATGGACGTGGTGACGTGGGTCAGCACGCAGGCTTGTGTAGGAATTTCGTAGCGCTGGATGATCGCGTCGAGCATTTCCAGCATCGCGCAAATCGAGGCAATGCTGTCGGTGGCCGGGTTGATGCCGATCATCGCGTCGCCGTTGCCGTACAGCAGGCCGTCGAGAATGCTCGCGGCGATACCGGCCGGTTCGTCGGTGGGGTGGTTGGGTTGCAGGCGGGTGGATAAGCGTCCCCGCAGGCCCATGGTGCCGCGAAAGTGCGTGATCACGCGGATTTTCTGCGCGACCAGCACCAGGTCCTGCACGCGCATGATTTTCGACACGGCTGCTGCCATTTCCGGCGTCAGGCCAGGTGCGAGGGCGCGCAGGCTCTGTTCGTCGGCGGCATCGCTGAGCAGCCAGTCGCGAAATCCGCCAACGGTGAGATGGCTGACCACGGCGAAGGCTTGTTTGTCGTGAGTGTCGATGATCAGTCGGGTGACTTCATCGGTCTCGTAAGGAATCAGCACTTCCTGCAGGAAGTGAGTCAGCGGGATATCAGCCAGGGCCATTTGCGCGGCGACGCGCTCGCCGTCGTTAAGGGCGGCGACACCGGCCAGGAAATCCCCGGAGCGCGCCGGGCTGGCCTTGGCCATGACCTCTTTGAGGCTGGCAAAGCGGTAGGTCTGGGCGCCGATGGAATGGGCAAATGTGGCCACGGTGTCCTCCTGATGTGTAGAAGTCTTGATTACCCTGACATTCCCTTGTGGGAGCCAGCCTGCTGGCGATTGCAGTGTGCCATTCAAAATCTATGCTGACTGTCAGACCGCAATCGCCAGCAGGCTGGCTCCCACAGGGGGAGTGATGTGCACTTCAATAAAGCAGGCGCCGGGAAGTTAGCCCGGCACCGGTGCAACTCAGGCGCCTTCGAGCATCGCATCCGCCGGCGCATCGAAGCGCTGCTTGGCGGTCAGTTGGAAATACAAATACCCGGCCGCCATGAAACCAAGGAACACACAGCCGATCAGCGGGTTGAACCACGCCATCGCCACCAGGCACACCACCGCCAGGAACAGCGCAATCCCCGGTACGATCGGGTAACCCGGCGCGCGGAAGCTGCGTTCCAGGTTCGGCTCGGTCTTACGCAGCTTGAACAGGCTCAGCATACTGATGATGTACATCACGATGGCACCGAATACCGACATGGTGATCATCGCTGCCGTCAGCGTCATGCCTTGCAGGTTGACCAGGCCGTCGCTGTAGATTGCCGCGATGCCGATCACGCCGCCGGCCAGAATGGCCCGGTGCGGGGTCTGGAAACGTGACAGTTTGGCCAGCGAACGTGGCAGGTAGCCGGCCCGGGCCAGGGCGAAGAACTGACGCGAGTAACCGAGAATGATCCCGTGGAAACTCGCCACCAGCCCGAACAGGCCGATCCAGACCAGCATGTGCATCCAGGTCGAATTGTTGCCGACCACGGCTTTCATCGCCTGAGGCAGCGGGTCGTTGATGTTCGACAATTGACGCCAGTCGCCCACGCCGCCGGCCATCACCATCACGCCGATCGCGAGGAACACCAACGTCAGAATGCCGCTGACGTACGCCTTGGGAATCGTGCGTTTCGGGTCTTTGGCTTCTTCAGCCGCCATCGCCGCGCCTTCAATGGCGAGGAAAAACCAGATCGCAAAAGGGATCGCCGCAAAGATGCCGGGGATTGAGGCAATGGTGAACTCGTTCGAACCCGACCAGCCGTTGAGCACGAAGTTGCTGAAGCTGAAGCCCGGTGCGACCACGCCCATGAACACCAGCAACTCGGCGACGGCCAGCACGGTCACCACCAGTTCAAACGTGGCGGCGATGCTGACGCCGAGGATGTTGAGCGTCATGAACACAAAATAGGCGCCAACGGCGGCAATCTTGGGGTCAAGTTCCGGGTATTGAACGTTCAGATAAGCGCCAATGGCCATGGCAATGGCTGGCGGCGCAAAGACGAATTCAATCAGCGTGGCAATGCCGGCAATCAAGCCGCCTTTCTCGCCGAAGGCCCGTCGGCTGTAGGCAAAGGGCCCGCCAGCGTGGGGAATGGCGGTAGTCAATTCGGTGAAACTGAAGATGAAGCAGGTGTACATCGTCGCCACCATCAGGGCGGTGACGAGGAAACCCAGAGTGCCTGCGGTGCCCCAGCCGTAACTCCAGCCGAAGTACTCGCCGGAAATCACCAGGCCGACGGCAATGCCCCATAAGTGCAGGGTGCCGAGTGTGGGTTTGAGCTGTGTGGAAGAAGTCATAAGTCCTCGCTGTCTTTTTTATTGTTTGATCTGTTGGACTTTCGGAAACTGGTTTTTGGTGTGGAGCGGGCACGCAAAGCCCGTGCCAGAGCGGCAGGGCGGTGATTTGCGGTGTGTTTGAGGATGCCTTCGCGGGCAAGCCTCGCTCCTACAGGTACGGCGTGATCCTGTAGGAGCGAAGCTTGCTCGCGAAGGCCGTTACGCGGTTTCGCGCCGGGTTAGAAGAAGCCCAACGGATTGATGTCGTAGCTCACCAGCAGGTTTTTGGTCTGCTGATAGTGATCGAGCATCATTTTGTGGGTTTCACGACCGACGCCGGACTTTTTGTAGCCACCGAACGCGGCGTGCGCCGGGTACAGGTGATAGCAGTTGGTCCAAACGCGACCGGCCTTGATGGCGCGGCCCATGCGATAGGCGCGGTTGATGTCGCGGGTCCAGAGGCCGGCGCCGAGGCCGAACTCGGTGTCGTTGGCGATGGCCAGGGCTTCGGCTTCGTCCTTGAACGTGGTGATGCTCACCACCGGGCCAAAGATTTCTTCCTGGAACACACGCATTTTGTTGGTGCCCTTGAGCAGGGTCGGCTGGATGTAATAACCCGTCGCCAGACTGCCCTCGAGTTTTTCCACCTTGCCGCCGGTCAGCAGCTCGGCGCCTTCGCCCTTGGCGATTTCCAGGTACGAAAGGATTTTGTCGAATTGCTGCTCGGACGCCTGGGCGCCGACCATGGTGTCGGTGTCCAGCGGGTCACCGCGTTTGATCGACAGGACTTTTTTCATCACCTCTTTCATGAAGTCGTCGTAGATCGATTCCTGAACCAGCGCGCGGGACGGGCAGGTGCAGACTTCGCCCTGGTTGAAGAATGCCAGCACCAGGCCTTCAGCGGCTTTCTCGATGAAGGACGGTTCGGCTTTCATGATGTCTTCGAAGAAGATGTTCGGCGATTTGCCACCCAGCTCCACGGTGGACGGGATGATGTTTTCGGCGGCGCATTTCATGATGTGCGAGCCGACCGGGGTCGAGCCCGTGAAGGCGATCTTGGCGATGCGTTTGCTGGTGGCGAGCGCTTCGCCGGCTTCTTTGCCGAAGCCTTGCACAATGTTGAGCACGCCCGGTGGCAGCAGGTCGCCGATCAGCTCGACCAGCACAGTAATGCCCAGCGGCGTTTGTTCTGCTGGCTTGAGCACCACGCAGTTACCCGCCGCCAGCGCCGGGGCGAGTTTCCACGCGGCCATCAGGATCGGGAAGTTCCACGGGATGATCTGCCCGACCACGCCCAGCGGTTCATGGATGTGATAGGCCACGGTGTTGCCGTCGATCTCGGCAGCGCTGCCTTCCTGCGCGCGGATGCAACCGGCGAAATAACGGAAGTGGTCGGCGGCCAGCGGGATGTCGGCGTTGAGGGTTTCGCGAACGGCTTTGCCGTTGTCCCAGGATTCGGTGATCGCCAGCAGTTCCAGGTTCTGCTCGATGCGGTCGGCGATTTTCAGCAGCACCAGCGAGCGCGCCTGGGCGGACGTGGCGCCCCAGGCATCGGCAGCGGCGTGGGCAGCGTCCAGGGCTTTGTCGATGTCTTCGGCCGTGGAGCGCGGGAATTCGGCAATCGGTTGGCCATTCACTGGCGAGGTATTGGTGAAGTACTGACCTTTGACAGGCGCGACGAACTCGCCGCCGATGTAGTTACCGTATTTGGCTTTGAACGAAACGATAGCGCCTTCAGTACCGGGGTGAGCGTAACGCATGGTGTTTTCTCCTTGGCTTTTGTACTTATTAGAGAGGCGCATGTGCGCTTGCTATAAGCGTAGAGCAAAGGTCGGGCCACTGCCCTGTGAGCTAGGCAAATCAAGGCCTTGCGCGTTTTTTGTCGGACGGATGGATGGCGGCTGTGACGCTTTCGGTACAGCCCCCATGACAGTTTGTACCGCTTGTGGCACAAGCTGTGACTGACCGGTCTTGCCAGCATTGCAATGCGGGCTAGGCTGGAGGATGCTCGGGCATCACCTCAATGCGGGTCACCGAGCCCCGGGGAGAATAATAAGAAATGCACGACAACCATTTGAGTCGCCATGCCCAGCAAGTGCTGACCGTGACCCAGGGGAAATCCCACCTGCACGGTCCCGGCAGCGATCCGTCCATTGCCCGTTCCTGGCTGCGTTGTCTTGAGGACTATCACCTCGACCCGGCCCTGACCATGGCGCCGACGGTGCTGGAGCACGGTCGTGTCCTCGAAAGCCGCGAACGCTTGCAGCAAGTGCTGCACATCGCCGGCAATGAAATGAGCAGTCTTCATCAGCAGCTGTCCGGCGCCGGCCATGCGGTGCTGCTGACGGATGCGCGCGGGGTGATCCTCAATTGTGTGACGGCACCCGCCGAGCGGAAGATTTTTGAACGCGCCGGCCTCTGGCTCGGTGCCGACTGGAGCGAAGCCTGCGAAGGCACCAACGGCATCGGCACCTGCCTGGTGGAGCGACAGTCGCTGACCATTCACCAGGACGAACACTTTCGTGGGCGTCACACCGGCCTGACTTGCTCGGCGAGCCCGGTGTTCGATCCGCATGGCGAACTGCTGGCGGTGCTCGACGTGTCCTCGGCGCGGCACGAGGTGTCGCGGCAAAGTCAGTTCCACACCATGGCCCTGGTCAATCTGTCGGCGAAGATGATCGAGAGCTGCTATTTCCTGCGTTACTTCGACAATCAATGGTTGCTGCGTTTTCACCTGCAGGCGGAATCCGTCGGGCTGTTCAGCGAAGGGCTGCTGGCGTTCGACGGCGAAGGTCGGATCAGCGCGGTCAATCAGAGCGCGCTGAACCTGCTGGGGCATAGTCGCGGCGGGCTGCTGGGCAAACCGGTCGAGGCGTTTTTCGATTGCTCGCTGGATGAGTTGCTGGGCCGGGCGAGTGTGAATGCCAGCGCCAGTTGGCCGTTGCGCGCACGTGACGGGCGTGCCCTGTTTGCCGTGTTGCGCGGTCAGCCGCGCAGCATTCCGGTGCCGGTAGTGACCAGTCGGGTCGTTGCCGAACCTGCGCGCCTGTCGGGCATTTGTCTGGGCGATGCGGGTTTGCAGGAAGACTTCCGCAAATCCCTGCGCGTGTTCGAACGGGATGTGCCGCTGTTGATCAACGGCGAAACCGGGTCCGGCAAGGAGGCCTTCGCCAAAGCGGTGCATCAGGCCAGTCAGCGGGCCGAAAAAGCCTTCGTCGCGCTCAACTGCGCGGCCATCCCGGAAAGCCTGATCGAGAGCGAGTTGTTCGGCTATCGCGGCGGCAGCTTTACCGGCGCACGCAAGGAAGGCATGCGCGGCAAGTTGCAGCAGGCGGATGGCGGGACCTTGTTTCTCGATGAAATCGGCGACATGCCGCTGGCGTTGCAGACCCGGCTATTAAGAGTGCTGGAAGATCGGCAAGTGGTGCCGATTGGCGGCGAGCCGGAGGCGGTCAACGTGCGGATCATCAGCGCGACTCACCGTAATCTTCTGGAGCGGGTGCAGGACGGCAGCTTCCGCGAGGATTTGTATTACCGGCTCAATGGTTTGGAGATTGCGTTGCCGGCGTTACGCGAACGCAGTGACAAATCGCAGTTGCTCGACTTCCTGCTGGCGGAAGAGGCGGGCGGGGAAACGGTGCTGATTGATGAGCCCGCACGCCAGGCGTTGCTGGGTTTCGCCTGGCCCGGGAACGTGCGGCAACTGCGCAACGTGCTGCGCACCTTGGCGGCGTTGTGTGATGGCGGGCGGATCGGGCTGGAGGATTTGCCGGCGATGATTCGACAGGCCAGGCCGGTGCCGGTTGTTACCGTCGAACCGCCTTGCGAACATCCGCTGGATGATGCCGAGCGCCTGGCGTTGCTGAATGCGCTGGAGCAAACCCGTTGGCACATGACCCATACCGCCGAGCAGTTGGGTGTCAGCCGTAACACCCTCTATAGAAAGCTGCGTAAACACGGCATCGCCCGGTGAATGCAAACCTGTAGGAGCCGGCTTGCTGGCGATGGCGGTTTCAAGGACGCCATCGCCGGCAAGCCGGCTCCTACAAAAATGGGGCGTTCCCCGTTCATCGGTTAAAACGCCGGACCTGTAGGAGCCCGGCTTGCCGGCGATGGCGATTTCAAGGACGCCATCGCCAGCAAGCCGGGCTCCTACAGAGGCTGACACGAAACAAAGGTGCGATTTTCGCCTCCCTACGCTAACCTGCGGCCATGTTTTACGAGGTCGACTAATGCACATTCATATTCTTGGTATCTGCGGCACTTTCATGGGTTCGATGGCGGTTCTGGCCAAAGAGCTGGGCCATCACGTGACCGGCTCCGATGCCAACGTCTATCCGCCGATGAGCACTCAGCTCGAGGCGCAGGGCATTGAACTGACCCAAGGTTATGACCCCGCGCAGCTCGATCCGGCGCCGGATCTGGTGGTCATCGGCAACGCCATGTCCCGCGGCAACCCGGCTGTTGAATACGTACTGAACAAAGGCCTGCCATACGTCTCCGGTCCGCAATGGTTGGCCGATCACGTGTTGCAAGGCCGCTGGGTACTGGCCGTCGCCGGTACGCACGGCAAAACCACCACCAGCAGCATGCTGGCCTGGGTGCTGGAACACGCGGGCATGAGCCCCGGTTTCCTGATCGGCGGCGTGCCGCAGAATTTCTCGGTGTCGGCGCGTCTGGGCGGCACGCCGTTCTTCGTGATCGAAGCCGACGAGTACGACAGTGCGTTCTTCGACAAGCGCTCCAAGTTCGTTCACTACCGCCCGCGCACGGCGATCCTGAACAACCTGGAGTTCGATCACGCTGACATCTTCCCCGATCTGCCAGCCATCGAGCGACAGTTCCACCATTTGGTGCGGACCATCCCGAGCGAAGGCCTGGTGATCCATCCGACCACCGAGCCGGCATTGCAGCGCGTGATCGAGATGGGCTGCTGGACCCCGGTGCAAACCACCGGCGCCGGTGGTCAGTGGCAGGTCAAACTGCTGAGCGAAGACGGTTCGAAATTCGAAGTGATGTTCGAAGGCGTCGCTCAAGGCGTGGTCGATTGGGACATGACCGGCCAGCATAACGTTGCCAACGCACTGGCCACCTTGGCAGCCGCGCGGCATGTCGGTGTTGTGCCGTCGATGGGCATCGCCGCGTTGAGCGCGTTCAAAAGCGTGAAGCGCCGGATGGAAAAGGTCGCCGAGGTCCGCGGCATTACCATCTATGACGACTTTGCCCATCACCCGACGGCCATCGCCACGACCCTCGACGGTCTGCGCAAACGCATCGGCGACGCGTCGCTGATCGCCATCATCGAGCCGCGTTCCAACTCCATGAAACTTGGCGCGCACCGCGACGGTTTGCCGGAAAGCGTGGTCGATGCCGATCAGGTGATCTGGTACGCACCGGCCAACCTCGGTTGGGATTTGGGCGCGACCGCTGCGCTGTGCAGTGTGCCGTCGATTGTCAGCGAATCACTGGAAGGCATCATCGAGCGCGTGAAGAGCCAGGCGCAGCCCGGCACTCACGTGGTGATCATGAGCAACGGCGGCTTCGGCGGCCTGCACGGCAAACTCGCCGAGGCGCTGCAATGAACAACGGCCCGGAACGCATCACGCTGGCGATGACCGGCGCTTCGGGCGCCCAGTACGGTTTGCGCCTGCTGGACTGCCTGATCCGCGAAGACCGCGAGGTGCACTTCCTGATTTCCAAGGCTGCGCAACTGGTGATGGCCACCGAGACTGACGTCACGCTGCCGCCGAAAACCCAAATGATGCAGGCCTTCCTCACCGAGTACACCGGCGCTGCCGCCGGGCAGATTCGGGTGTACGGCAAGGAAGACTGGATGTCGCCGGTGGCCTCGGGCTCCGGTGCGCCGTCGGCGATGGTGGTCGTGCCGTGTTCGACCGGTACGCTGTCGGCCATTGCCACCGGTGCCTGCAACAACCTGATCGAGCGCGCCGCCGATGTCACGCTGAAGGAGCGTCGCCAGCTGATTCTGGTGCCGCGTGAAGCGCCATATTCGAGCATTCATCTGGAGCACATGCTCAAGTTGTCGAACATGGGCGTGACCATTTTGCCGGCGTCGCCGGGCTTCTATCATCAGCCGCAGACCATCGATGACCTGATCGATTTCGTGGTGGCGCGGATTCTCAACCTGCTGAACATTCCACAAGACATGCTGCCGCGTTGGGGCGAACACCATCTGACCAGCGATGAATAAGCTGCTGACGATTGTGCTGGCGCTGCAACTGGCGGGGTGCGCCACGGCACGCACGCTGGATGCTGCCAAACCGGGGGCGCCGGTGGTGTATGCGGGGACGCGCCTGGACTTGTACGCCCTGAATGGCGGTTGCTGTGCGATGGATCGTTTTGGGGCGGAGGCGCCGAGTTATCCGGGTGTCGATCTGCCGGCCAGCGCGTTGCTTGATACGTTGCTGTTGCCGTTGTCGGTGTTGACGGTGATTGGCGTGAGTTTTCAGGCGACTGGCGGGTTGTAGCCGTTCGGCTTTAGACCTGCGTTGTTCCCTTCGCGGGCAAGCCTCGCTCCTACAGGATTGAGGTCGTTCGCCAATGTTGGATTCGACACAAAACCTGTAGGAGCGAGGCTTGCCCGCGAAGGCGTCATTGCAGACACTGCAGGATCATTTGCCTAACTTGCGCAACTCATCCGACTCGACAATCCGTATCCCATCCTGTTCTTCCAGCGCCAGTCGCCACATCGCCCTGGCCAGTTGGCACGCTTCGATGCCACGGTATTTGCCGGGGATCAAGCGGGACAACGGACCGGCGACCTGCTCGGCCAGACGCGGTTCGAGGCGTTCACCCAGCAACACCGAAGGTCGACAAATGGTCAGCTGTGGCCAGTTTTGTGCGCGCAATGCGTACTCCATCTCGCCTTTGACCCGGTTGTAGAAAACCGAGGATCTGCGATCGGCCCCCAGGGCGCTGATCACGATCAAGTGTCGCGCACCCATTTCCCGCGCCCGTTTGGCGAAGGCCACTACCATGTCCAGATCGACCGCGCGGAACGCCGCTTCCGAGCCGGCCTGCTTGATCGTGGTGCCGAGGCAGCAGTAGGCGATGTCGACGCGACCGCTAAGTTGCGGCAGGAACATCGCCGGGTCGCCGACCGGGTTTTCCAGATGCGGATGCTCGGCCAGCGGCCGACGTGAGGGGGCCAATACGCGCGTGATCGTGGGCTCGTTGAGCAGGCGATCAAGCAAGTGTTCACCGGTTAACCCGGTAGCTCCGGCAAGCAATACGTGCTGAGGCGTCAAGTACATAATATGTCCCCCTTGATACTGATCAGCTTAGTTGCTCTTTGCGTCCTTGCTGTCGATAGAGACACTTTGTAGCGCTTTTCGTGCCTGCTGTTTACGTAACAGCTGCCAATGGGAGAGAACGGTTTTCGGCGCCCAGATTTGCGGTTCAGAGGCTTCGAAACTGTCCGCCAATTCACGCTCGGCCACGGAGGCCTTGGCCAGCTTGAAGGCTTGTTCCAGGTCGTCGGTCTGGTTCAGGGCCTGGGCGAACAGCGCGTCGCCGAAGTAGGTGAAGTTGGCTTCTTCCGAGCACCCGAAGGACACGCGGTCGGCGCGCGACGCGGTCATGATCAGGGTGCGTTCGTCCTTCAGGGCGGGGATGAAACCACCGGAGTAGCAAGACGAAATCACGATGATCTTGTCGCGGTTTTTCAGCGGGGCGAGCACGGCGCCGAGTTCGTTGGCCGGCAGGTCGGACAGCTCCATGCGTGGCTGGTCGAGCACCAGTTCGTGCTCGCTGGTGCCGTGGCTGGTCAGGTAGATGAAGATCAGGTCTTCCGGGCCGCTGCGCTCGGCCAGCGTCAGCGCCGCACGGCGCAGGTTTTCCCGGGTGGCCATCGGCCGGTCGACGAGGTGGTCGCGATGGTTCACCAGGCGGATCTGGCCAAACGCACCG
Source organism: Pseudomonas sp. BF-RE-21 (assembly GCF_019947305.1). NCBI lineage: Bacteria > Pseudomonadati > Pseudomonadota > Gammaproteobacteria > Pseudomonadales > Pseudomonadaceae > Pseudomonas > Pseudomonas sp. BF-RE-21. The sequence continues at coordinate 19,158 of NZ_JAGYGF010000007.1, forward strand.
AAACGGCTGGTGAGCATGTTGCTGACGTAATCGGATTCACGCAGGAACACGCTCTGCTTGCCGTCACCGCCGACAGTCAAGGTGTACAACTCGATCGCCGGGGTCGAAGCCGGCACATTGGCCAGCGCGTCTTCGAGCAAGCGGCCCTGTGCCAGCAATCCGAGTTCAAGGCTGTCGGGCAACAGCTTGCCGTCGGCATCGCGTACTCGCTGACCATTGGCCCACGTGCCGCTCTGCACGGTGCCATCGGTCAGCACCAGCGTGCCGCGTCCCTGATAATTGTCGCCGTCGAACTGGCCGATGTAGAAGCTGCCATCTGAAAGGTTCAGTCGACCCTGACCGGTGAAGCGCCAGTCGCTGAACTGGCCGATATAGTGGCTGCCGTCGGCGCCGATCAACTCGCCTTTGCCATTCAGCGAGCCTTCCTTGAACTGGCCGAGCCAGACATCACCGTCGGCGTTTTCGTAGCGGCCCTTGCCGTGCAGTTGGTTGTTCTTGAAGCTGCCGACGTAAATGTCGCCTTCAGCGCTGTTGAATGTCCCGTTGCCTTCCAGCTGACCGTCCTTGAAATGCCCGGTGAACTGATTGCCGCTGGCGTCGCCACGCTGGCCTTCGCCGTTGGGTTTGCCGTGGGCGAACTGACCTTGATACGAGCTGCCGTCTTCGAGTTCCAGACGGCCGAGCCCCGAATATTGATCGGCCTTGAATTCGCCGCGGTAGGTCATGCCGTTTTCTTTGAGGGTGCCTTCGCCTTCGCGCCGACCCGCCTTGAAGCCGCCGGTGTAGCTGCTGCCGCTGGTGGTCAGCGTGCCCTGGCCGTCGAACAGCCCCAGGTTGAAATTGCCGCGATACAGCTCGCCGTTGCTGCCGTGCCATTCGCCCTGGCCGTGCCACTGGCCCTTGTCGAAACTGCCGGCGTACCAGCTGCCGTTCGGGTAATCGACGCGACCCTGGCCTTGCAGCAAGCCGTTGACCAGGTCTCCGCGATAGCGGCCGCCGTCCGGCAGGCGCGCATCGGGCGGCAACAGCGATTCGCTGTCGCCGCAAGCGGTGAGCATCAGGGTCAAGGCAATGAGTGCAAGTGAGCGCATAGCGGGATCCGGGCAATTAGGCGACCGAGTATGCCGCAGCTCTATGACTGAGATATAGAGAGAGGTCGCGAAACAGCGTGAGCTGCTTCGCATCCGGGAGCGTTTACACGAAGCAGAGCGACAGTGGCTCGGCGATATAGGCCGGTTTTTCCGAACCTTCGATCTCGAGCGTGGCGGTGGCCTTGAGCAACCATTGGCCGGGCTTCTTCTCGGTGACTTCGGTCAGATCGACCTTGAGGCGCACTTTCGAATTGACCTTGACCGGCTGAATGAACCGCACGCTGTCGAGGCCGTAATTGACCACCATCTTCAAGCCTTCAGGCAGGATGAGGATGTCTTCCATCAGTTTCGGGATCAGCGACAGCGACAGGAAACCGTGGGCAATGGTGCTGCCAAATGGCGTTTGCGCGGCTTTGACCGGGTCGACGTGGATGAACTGATAGTCTCCAGTGGCTTCGGCGAACAGGTTGATGCGCTCCTGATCGATAGTTAGCCATTCGGAACGTCCAAGTTCCTTGCCGACATAATCTTTGAGCTCTGCAACTGGAACATAGGGCATTGAGACTCTCCTTGGGTTCATCGGTTTTATAGTTTTGAGGTGGGGGGATTTGACCTCCCGGATTACCACTTTAGATCAACATGGCAAATTGCTCCGGTCAACTGACCATGCTTTTGGCGAATGCCGGTCTATAGCGTTGGCATGCTTATAATGCCGGGCGCGATTTTTCGGGGGAGAGGACGGATGTTGTTACGTGGCCTGACCTGGCTGGTGTTGTTCCAATTGCTGGGCACCGCCATCAACCATTTGTTTTTGCCGGTGCTGCCGGGGCCGATCATCGGCCTGCTGCTTCTGCTGGTGTTCCTGATCAGCCGTGGCCAGGTCGGCGAGCCGTTGAGCCTGGCGGCCGGCAGCCTGCTGCGTTACCTGCCATTGCTGCTGGTGCCGCCGGCCGTGGGCGTGATGGTTTACGCCAAGGACATTGCAGCGGACTTCTGGGCCATCGTCGGCGCACTGGTGTTGTCGCTGCTGCTGTCCATGGCGTTCGCCGGTGTGCTGATGCAGCGCATGGTCAAACGCCACGCGCACCGCGAGGACTCGCAATGATCTTCGACTGGCAGGGCGCCTGGGTGTCGGTGATTCATCATCCATTGTTCGGCATCGGCATCACCCTCGGCGCCTATCAGCTGGTGTTGGCGGCGTTCGAGAAAACCCGCTGGATTTTTCTGCAGCCGGTGCTGGTGTCCATGCTGTTGGTCATTGGCGTGCTGGTCGGCTGCGGCCTGACCTACGCCGAGTACCGCAAGAGCACCGAGATCCTCAGTATTTTGCTCGGCCCGGCCACCGTTGCGCTGGCCGTGCCGCTTTACCTCAACCTGCGGCGGATTCGGCAGTTGTTCTGGCCGATATTTACTACGCTGGTGATAGGTGGCGTGATTGCCACCGGCATGGGCGTGTTGCTGGGGTGGTCGTTTGGTGCCGAGCACATGATCCTGATGACCATGGCGCCGAAATCGGTGACCTCGCCGATCGCCATGCTGGTGGCCGAACAGATCGGCGGCGTCGCGGCGCTGGCGGCGGTTTTTGTGTTGATCACCGGCGTGATCGGGGCGATCTTTGGGCCGAGCCTGCTGAACCGGCTCGGCGTCCACAGCCCCGAGGCGCGCGGCATGGCGCTGGGCATGACCGCCCATGCGGTGGGCACGGCCGTGGCGATGCAGGAAAGTGAAGAATGCGGCGCCTTCGCGGCGCTGGCGATGAGTCTGATGGGCGTGGCCACGGCGGTGTTCCTGCCGTTGGCGGTGTCGATGGTGGTGTAAGGAAATGTCTATGAGCCTGCCGCTTTTCCCGCTGAATACGGTGCTGTTTCCGGGCTGCATCCTCGACTTGCAGATTTTCGAGGCGCGCTACCTGGACATGATTGGTCGCTGCATGAAACAGGGCGGCGGCTTCGGCGTGGTGTGCATCCTTGAGGGTGAAGAGGTCGGCATCGCCCCGTCAGGTTATGCGCTGGTCGGGTGTGAGGCGCTGATCACCGATTTCAAGCAGCAGGACAATGGCCTGCTGGGCATTCGGGTGCAGGGCGGGCGGCGCTTTCACGTATTGCGCACCGAGGTTCAGCGCGATCAGTTGACCGTCGCCGAGGTCGAGTGGCTGGAAGACGAACCGGAGCAACCCTTGCAGGATGAGGATGCCGACCTTGTCGCACTGCTCAAGGCCCTGGCCGAACACCCGATGGTCGAAGCGCTGAACATGGGCACCGAAGCGACCGGGCAACAGTCGCTGGCCAATCAGTTGGCGTACCTGCTGCCATTCGCCGAGGTGGACAAGATCGACCTGCTGCAACTCGACGATCCGCAGCAACGACTGGATGCGATCCAGGCGCTGCTCGATGAATTGCAGGGTGAGTTGTTCGCCTGATCAATAGGCATACCGCAACATTGCGTGCGGTAAATGCCGCAACGCAAAGAAGCCAAATAACACCACCATCGCCGGCAACACCAGCCACCAGACTTTGGGTGGCATGGCGTTGAGCGGTGTCTGACGCTGACTCAACCCCAGGCTCGCCGCACACACGCACGCCGCCAGCATGGCGCCGGCCAGCACATCCGTTGGCCAGTGCGCGCCCAGGTACACGCGTGACAAGGCAATCGCCAGCGCCGGCAGGCAACCCAGCAGCAACCAGGTCAGGCGCATCCTTGGCGGTTGTCCGCGACCGGCCAGCACGGCGAGCGTCAGAAACAGCGCGAAAGAGCCCGAGGCATGGCCGCTGGGCATGCTGTAGCTGGTAAGCGGGTCGCTCAGGACTTCCGGGCGCAACCGGGCGAAAAAGTGTTTGGTGAGCGTATTGCCGAGTGCGGTGACGAGCAGCGTGCTGCCAGCGAAAATCGCCTGTCGCCATTGTCGGGTCAGCAGCAGCAAAACGGTCAGCAGGGCGCTGAACAGCAGCATGTTGCGGAACTCGCCGATCAGCGTGAAAGTCACGGCGACTTCATCGAGCATCGGGCTGCGGTGTTCCTGCACCAGCGTCATCAAACCCTGGTCGAGAGCGGTGAGGTGCGGGTAGCCGATAAACAATCCGGCCAGAATCAACAAGCTCATGCTGGCGATCAGTATCGTGGCCTTGCGATGGCGGCGCAGGCTGCTGGTTGCGCTCAGGCCGATCATCACGGCGATGCTGCCGGCGACGATCCCGGCCTCAGGCCAGAAACCTTCCGGTAATGGCAAGCGAATCGCCGCGCCCGTGGCCCAGCCGGGCAGCAGGTAGGCGACGCTCCAGCCGGCAGTGGCAAGCAGGCTGACGGCGACGAAGCGCGGGAACGGCATGTCGAACATCCCTGCGACCATCGGCAGCATCGGCCTTAGTGGCCCGATGAATCGTCCGACCAGCAGGCTGGCGATGCCATAGCGCTGGAAGTAAGCCTCGGCACCGGCGATCCACTCCGGGTGATGGCGCAGGCCGGGCAGGCGCCGGATGTTCTGATGGAAATGTCGCCCAACAAAGTAGGAAACGATATCGCCCAGCACGCCGGCGACGAATCCCAGCAGCAAGGTTTCGCTCAACGACAGTGCACCGCTGCCGGCCAGCACGGCGACGGCAAACAGTAACACCGTGCCGGGTACGATCAGTCCGGCAATCGCCAGGCATTCCACGAAGGCCACGATGAATACCGCCGCAGCCAGCCATTGCGGGTTGACCGTCAGCCATCCGGTCACGCTATCGAGCCATGGGCCCATAAAAACAACTCCATTGAATAATCAATTGGCCTCAAGGGCCGAACGCACTCTTCAAAACACTACAGACCCTTGTAGGAGCAAGCTTGCTCGCGATGGCGGAGTGTCAGGCAACATCTGCTTCGACTGTCAGACCGCTATCGCGAGCAAGCTTGCTCCTACAAGGGATTTTCATTGTTCAAGTGAGCAAAAAATAATCGCGACCTTCGACCTGCCCCCGTCGCAGCGGGTTTCGCGTGCAATACGGCGCGTAAGCCGCATCGACGAAGCGGTACATCAGATGCTCATCGCGCCCATGGGGAATACCCAGGCGTGTGGTTTGAATAATGTGGCCCGGCGCCGGGCCGACATCTTCCACCAGCAGCACTTCATGATCAAAACGCTTGGCGTCCCAGACCGGCACCTTCAAACCCAGCGACTTGCACAACAGCGTTTGCCCGGCACAGAGTTTTTGCGACGGGCGAGGGCGGCCCTGGGCGTCGGGATTGTTCAGCAGCATCTGCGCCAGGCTTGCCGGGCCGCTCAACTCATCGACCCACGGATACGCGGATTTGATCAAAACCGCATTGCCCGGACCTTGAGCGCTGAAATTCAGGGAATCGCCGCCCCGGGCGTAATACATATAAATGTGGCCGCCATCCAGAAACAAAGCCTTACGCTTTTCTGTGTAGCCGAGAGAGGCATGGCTGCCTTTTTCTTCGAAGTAATAGGCTTCGGTCTCGATGATCCGGGCGCTGAGCCACAGTTCACCGACCCGATGCCGTATGACTTTGCCAAGTAAATCCCGGGCCAGCGTTTGCGCATCCCGGTCGAAAAATGCGTCCGGGAGCCCGGTGGGCAGGCCCGCAGCGGTCGCACGAACAGTCAGGTTGGACATGATGAGCGGCATTTATCAAAGCTGATTGAGTCGTGATGATAACAATTTGCAGCTTAATCACGGCTGAACGTCGGCAAATTGCCCTCCATTTCGACCATCCGCCCGTCACCGCTGTTAGTCAGGGGACGCGACAGCTATAATCTGCCGCTTTCATCTTTGCCAAGATCACAGCAGACAATGACTGAGTCCGTTCTCGACTACATGACCCGCCTGGGTCGCGCCGCCCGTGAAGCGTCGCGCATCATCGGCCGTGCCAGCACCGCGCAGAAAAACCGCGCCTTGCAGGCGGCTGCCAATGCGCTGGATGCCGCGCGTGCCGAGCTGACGGCCGCCAATGAGCTGGATCTGGCGGCTGGTCGAGCCAATGGCCTGGAACCTGCGCTGCTGGAACGTCTGGCGCTGACCCCGGAGCGTATCGACGGCATGATCGTCGGTTTGCGCCAGGTTGCAGCGTTGCCGGACCCGGTCGGCGCCATTCGCGACATGAGCTTCCGTCCGTCGGGGATTCAGGTCGGCAAGATGCGTGTGCCGCTGGGCGTCATCGGGATCATCTACGAATCCCGGCCCAACGTGACCATCGACGCCGCCAGCCTGTGCCTGAAGTCCGGCAACGCGACCATCCTGCGCGGCGGTTCCGAAGCGATTCATTCCAACCGTGCCATCGCCGCCTGCATCCAGCGCGGCCTGGCCGAAGCCGATCTGCCGGCCGCCGTGGTGCAAGTGGTCGAAACCACCGACCGTGCCGCCGTTGGCGCGCTGATCACCATGCCTGAATACGTCGACGTCATCGTGCCCCGTGGCGGCCGTGGCCTGATCGAACGCGTCAGCCGTGATGCGCGCGTGCCGGTGATCAAGCATCTGGACGGTATCTGCCACGTTTACGTCAGTGCCCACGCCGATCTGCCGAAGGCCCAGCGTATTGCCTTCAATGCCAAGACTTACCGTTATGGCATTTGCGGTGCGATGGAGACGCTGTTGGTGGATCAAACCGTTGCCAAAGATTTCCTTCCATCGATGGCTGCCCAGTTCCGCGAAAAAGGCGTTGAACTGCGGGGGTGCGAGCGCACGCGGGCAATCATCGATGCCGCAGTGGCCACAGAAGAAGACTGGCACACCGAATACCTGGCGCCGATCCTCTCGATCCGCGTGGTCGACGGGCTGGACCAGGCCATCGAGCACATTAATAAGTACGGCTCCCATCACACCGATTCGATCGTCAGCGAAAACCTCGCAGACACCCGGCGTTTCGTCGCGGAAGTCGATTCGTCGTCGGTGATGATCAACACCCCGACTTGCTTCGCTGATGGCTTCGAATACGGATTGGGTGCCGAGATTGGCATTTCTACTGATAAGCTGCACGCCCGCGGCCCGGTGGGTCTCGAAGGTCTGACCTGCGAGAAGTACATCGTGGTCGGTGATGGCCAGTTGCGCGGCCAGGCGTCGGTCTGACTTGGGCGACCTTAATCCGTCGGCCCCGGTAACCACCAGCGAACCTGCGCCTCGACGTATCGGCATGCTGGGCGGGACGTTCGACCCGGTGCACATCGGCCATTTGCGCGGTGCGCTGGAAGTCGCCGAAGCGCTGGCGCTCGACGAGTTGCGCCTGACACCCAGTGCCAGGCCGCCGCATCGCGGTACGCCGCAGGTGTCGGCGAAGGACCGTCTGGCGATGGTCGAGTGCGCGGTGGCCGGTGTGGCGCCGTTGGTGGTGGACGCCCGCGAATTGCAGCGGGACAAGCCGTCCTACACCATCGACACCCTGGAACTGATGCGCGCCGAACTGGCCGCTGAAGACCAGGTTTTTCTACTTTTGGGCTGGGACGCATTTTGCGGCCTGCCCACTTGGCACCGCTGGGAAGAGTTGCTCCAGCATTGCCACATCCTGGTGCTGCAACGCCCGGATGCCGACAGCGAACCGCCGGATGCCTTGCGCAACCTGCTGGCAGCGCGCTCGGTGAGCGACCCGCTGGCCCTTAAAGGGCCGAGCGGACAGATTGCATTCGTCTGGCAGACGCCGCTCGCGGTATCCGCCACCCAGATCCGTCAACTGCTGGCCAGCGGTAAGTCGGTACGTTTCCTGGTGCCCGACGCGGTCCTGGCCTACATCGATGCGCACGGACTTTACCGTGCGTCGAACTGAAAAAGGGTGCGCTTCAAGGCACGTGAATGCGTGTAGCGAAGCGCCCGAACATACGAGCAAAACGAGTTTTATATGACTGACAAAGACGTAGCTAAAGTAAAGCGCAAAGGCACATTCAAGAGCGCCCCGCTGCCAGTAGAAGCTCCAACCGGCCCTGAGCTGGCTGGCGAAGCGCTGGTCAAGGTTGCCGTGGCAGCCCTGGAAGACGTGAAGGCCCAGGACATCCAGGTCATCGACGTTCGTGAAAAGCAGAGCATCACTGACTTCATGATCATCGCCACCGGTACGTCCAACCGCCAGATCGGCGCCATGCTGGACAAGGTCCGCGAAGCCGTCAAAGCCCAGGGCGTCAAGCCTTTGGGTGAAGAAGGCAAGGGCGACAGCGACTGGGTCCTGCTGGATATGGACGACGTCATCGTGCACATGATGACCGCCTCGGCTCGCCAGTTCTACGACCTGGAGCGCCTGTGGGCCGGTGCAGAGCAGAGCCGTTCGGCCAGCGCTGCGCATCACAGCCCGGAAAACACCCACGAGCATTTCACCAAGCTCAACAAAGACCAGCTGTAAGGGATTGCTGTGCGACTGCGACTGATCGCCGTCGGTTCACGCATGCCCAAGTGGGTGGAAGAAGGCTGGCATGAATATGCCAAGCGTCTTCCGTCCGAGCTGGCGCTGGAACTGGTGGAAATACCGCTCAACACCCGTGGCAAGAACGCCGACGTGGCACGCTTCATCCGTCAGGAAGGCGAAGCCATGCTGGCCAAGGTCGGGCCGAACGAGCGCGTTGTCACCCTCGAAGTCCACGGCAAGCCCTGGAGCACCGAGCAGTTGGCGGTCGAGCTCGATCGCTGGCGGCTGGACTCGCGCACGGTGAATTTCATGGTCGGCGGCCCCGAAGGGCTGGCGCCGGAAGTGTGTGCGCGGGCCGATCAGCGCTGGTCGTTGTCACCGTTGACGTTGCCGCACCCGCTGGTGCGGATTCTGATCGGCGAACAGCTGTACCGTGCCTGGACAGTTCTGTCCGGCCACCCTTACCACAAGTAGTTCTGCCTCATGTCCCAGCCGATCCGCATCAAGGACCACGAAAAAGACGCCCGTCTGGTGCGTGGCCGCGTCGTGTTCGGGGCTATTGCAGTGGTGGTGCTGATCGGCGTGCTGATCGCTCGCCTGTATTTCCTCCAGGTGATCCAGTACGAGTACCACTCGACCCTGTCGGAAAACAACCGCGTCCATGTGCAGCCGATTCCGCCGACCCGCGGATTGATCTTCGACCGCAATGGCGTAGTGGTGGCCGACAACCGGCCCAGCTTCAGCCTGAGCATGACCCGCGAGCGTTCCGGCGACTGGCAGCAAGTGCTCGATGTGATCGTCGAAGTGCTGGAGCAGACGCCCGAGGATCGGGTGATCTTCGAGAAACGCATGCGCCAGGGGCGTCGGCCATTCGAGCCGGTGCCGATCCTGTTCGAGCTGACCGAAGAGCAAATCGCCCGCATCGCCGTGAACCAGTTCCGCCTCCCGGGTGTGGAAGTGGTTGCGCAGCTGGTGCGGCATTACCCGCAGGGCGCGCACTTTGCGCACTCGGTGGGTTACATGGGGCGGATCAACGAGAAAGAGCTGAAGTCTCTCGATCCGGTCAATTACAGCGGCACCCACCACATCGGCAAGACCGGCATCGAGCGTTTCTACGAGCCCGAGCTGCATGGCCAGGTGGGTTACGAAGAAGTCGAAACCAACGCACGAGGCCGCGTTTTGCGGGTGCTCAAGCGTACCGATCCGATTCCCGGCAAGGACATCGTCCTGAGCCTGGACATCAAATTGCAGGAAGCGGCCGAAGCGGCACTCGGTGGTCGCCGTGGTGCGGTGGTCGCGCTGGACCCGAAAACCGGCGAAGTGCTGGCAATGGTCAGTCAGCCGAGTTTCGACCCGAACCTGTTTGTGACCGGCATCAGCTTCAAGGCTTATTCCGAACTGCGTGATTCCATCGACCGGCCGCTGTTCAACCGCGTGCTGCGTGGTCTTTACCCACCGGGTTCGACCATCAAGCCCGCGGTGGCCATTGCGGGCCTGGACTCGGGCGTTGTCACCGCGTCGACCCGGGTCTTCGACCCCGGCTACTACATGCTGCCCAATTACGATCACAAGTATCGCAACTGGAACCGTACCGGTGACGGCTACGTCGATCTGGACACGGCGATCATGCGGTCCAACGACACCTACTTCTATGACCTGGCCCACAAGCTGGGGATTGATCGCTTGTCGGCCTACATGGGCAAGTTCGGCATCGGCCAAAAGGTCTCGCTGGACATGTTCGAAGAGTCGCCGGGGCTGATGCCGTCCCGTGAGTGGAAGCGCGCGACCCGGCGCCAGGCCTGGTTCCCGGGTGAAACGCTGATTCTCGGGATCGGTCAGGGCTACATGCAATCCACGCCGCTGCAACTGGCCCAGGCCACGGCGCTGGTGGCCAACAAAGGCGTGTGGAACCGTCCGCACCTGGCCAAGACCGTCGAAGGCGAGCGGCCGAAGGATGACAACCCGATGCCGGACATCATCCTGCGCGATCCGTCCGACTGGACCCGGGTCAACCACGGCATGCAGCAAGTGATGCACGGTGCGCGCGGTACGGCGCGCAAGGCTTCGATCGGCGCGCAATACCGGATCGCCGGCAAAAGTGGTACCGCCCAGGTGGTCGCGATCAAGCAGGGCGAGAAGTACGACCGTTCGAAGGTTCAGGAACGTCATCGCGACCACGCCTTGTTTGTCGGCTTCGCGCCGGCCGACGACCCGAAAATCGTGGTGTCGGTGATGGTCGAGAACGGCGAGTCCGGTTCCGGTGTCGCCGCGCCTGTGGTGCGTCAAGTCATGGACGCCTGGCTCCTCGACCAGGACGGCCGACTGAAAGCCGAATACGCCAGCCCTATCAGTGCGGAGGCTACGGCCCGTGAAGAGTAATTTCGATCGCATCCTCTCCAGCGAGGATGTGATGCGTCGCCGTGCGACGCTGTTGCAACGCATGCACATTGACGGACCGCTGCTGATCCTGCTGCTGACCCTCGCCGCCGGCAGCCTTTTCGTGCTGTATTCCGCCAGCGGCAAGAGCTGGGACCTGCTGGCCAAGCAAGCCACTTCCTTCGGCATCGGCCTGGTGTCGATGATCGTAATCGCCCAATTCGAGCCGCGCTTCATGGCCCGTTGGGTGCCGGTCGCTTATGTCGTCGGCGTGCTGTTGCTGGTGGTGGTGGACGTCATGGGCCACAACGCCATGGGCGCCACGCGCTGGATCAACATTCCGGGGGTGATCCGCTTCCAGCCTTCGGAGTTCATGAAGATCCTGATGCCGGCGACCATCGCCTGGTACTTGTCCAAGCGCACCTTGCCGCCGCAGCTCAAGCATGTGGGCGTCAGTCTGTTCCTGATCGGTTTGCCGTTCATTCTGATCGTGCGTCAGCCCGACCTCGGCACTTCGCTGTTGATCCTGGCGGGTGGGGCATTCGTTTTGTTCATGGGCGGGCTGCGCTGGCGCTGGATCATCAGCGTGCTGGCCGCCGCCGTGCCGGTGGCCGTGGGGATGTGGTTTTTCATCATGCACGACTACCAGAAGCAACGAATCCTGACGTTCCTCGACCCGGAAAGCGATCCGCTGGGCACCGGCTGGAACATCATTCAGTCGAAAGCCGCCATCGGTTCCGGCGGCGTGTTCGGCAAGGGTTGGCTGCTGGGCACGCAATCGCACCTCGATTTCCTGCCGGAAAGCCACACCGACTTCATTATTGCGGTGATGGGTGAAGAGTTCGGCCTGGTGGGCATCTGCGCACTGCTGCTGATTTACCTGCTGTTGATCGGTCGCGGGCTGGTGATTACCGCCCAGGCCCAGACATTGTTCGGCAAACTGCTCGCGGGCGCCCTGACCATGACGTTTTTTGTTTACGTTTTCGTCAACATCGGTATGGTCAGTGGCCTGTTGCCGGTTGTAGGGGTGCCGTTGCCGTTCATTAGCTACGGAGGAACTTCGCTGGTAACGCTGCTGTCAGCGTTTGGGGTTTTGATGTCGATCCATACCCATCGCAAGTGGATCGCACAGGTTTGAATAAGGTGAAGATTTCAATGCAAGTAATGCGTGGCTGGGCGACTCGATACGCGCCATGGGTCGGCCTGGTAAGCATCCTTGGCACAGCGCAGGACGCGTTGGCCGGCGATTACGAAGGCTCACCCCAGGTGGCCGGCTTCGTCGGTGAAATGACCCGCGACTACGGTTTTGCCGGTGAACAGCTGATGGGCGTGTTCCGCGAAGCCGAGCGTAAGCAGTCGATTCTGGACGCGATCTCCAAGCCCGCCGAACGGGTCAAGCAGTGGAAAGAATATCGCCCGATGTTCATCACCGACGCGCGCATCGCACGCGGCGTGGATTTCTGGCGGCAGCACGAGGCGGTACTCGCCCGTGCCGAGCAGGAATATGGCGTACCGGCCCAGGTGATTGTCTCGATCATCGGCGTTGAGACCTTTTTTGGTCGAAATACCGGCAATTACCGGGTAATCGACGCCTTGTCGACCCTGGGTTTCGACTATCCTCCCCGTGCCGAATTCTTCCGCAAGGAATTGCGTGAATTCCTGTTGCTGGCCCGGGAAGAGCAGGTCGATCCATTGACCCTCAAAGGTTCCTACGCCGGGGCGATGGGCTTGCCGCAGTTCATGCCGAGCAGCTTCCGCGCCTATGCGGTGGACTTCGACGGTGACGGCCACATTAATATCTGGACCAATCCGGACGATGCCATCGGCAGCGTCGCCAGTTACTTCAAGCGTCACGGCTGGGTGGCCGGCGAACCGGTGGTCAGCCGCGCCGATGTGCGTGGCGATCAGGTCGACGAAGGTTTGACCACCGGCATCGAACCGACTAAAACCGTCGGGGAGTTGCGGGCTCTAGGGTGGTCAAGTCATGATGCGCTGCGCGATGATATGCCGGTCACGGCATTCCGCCTGGAAGGTGACAATGGCCCTGAATACTGGGTGGGCCTGACGAATTTTTACGCAATCACGCGTTATAACCGCAGCGTGATGTACGCCATGGCAGTACATCAACTGTCTGAACAGCTGGTCCAAGCACGGGGCGTCAAGTAATGCGGGCATTGCCTATGAATAAACCCCTGAAGCTGATGGCATTCGCCGCGTTGGCAGTGCTGGTCGCCAGTTGTTCGACCAGCCGCGCACCGTCACAGAAATCATCCACCGCCGTGCGCTCGGCGCCGGGGCTGGACATCAACCGCGCCCACAAAGATGGCGCACCGTGGTGGGACGTCGACGTATCGCGCATCCCGGATGCCACGCCGACCCTGCACACCGGTCCTTACAAGGCCAACCCGTACACCGTGCTGGGTAAGACTTACTTCCCGCTGCAAGAATCCAAGACCTACGTCGCCTCGGGCACGGCGTCCTGGTACGGCACCAAGTTCCACGGCCAGAACACCGCCAATGGCGAGGTTTACGACCTGTATGGCATGAGCGCCGCTCACAAGACCTTGCCACTGCCGAGTTACGTTCGGGTGACCAACCTCGACAACAACAAGTCAGTGATTTTGCGGGTCAACGATCGCGGGCCATTTTACTCGGATCGCATCATCGACTTGTCCTACGCTGCCGCGAAGAAACTCGGCTACGCCGAAACCGGCACCGCACGGGTCAAGGTCGAAGGCATCGACCCGCAGCAATGGTGGGCGGCCAAAGGCCGTCCGGCGCCTTTGATGCTCAACGAGCCGCAAGTAGCGCAAAATGCCGCGCCGACGATTACCGCATCGGCCGGCACGGTCGAGCAATGGACGCCGCCGCCGCAGCAACATGCCGCGGCCGTTGTGCCCGTGCAGATCGATGCAAAAAAAAACGCTTCTGTACCAGCCTCTGGCCAGTATCTGCAGGTGGGCGCGTTCGCCAACCCGGACGCTGCAGAACTCCTGAGATCGAAGCTCAGCGGGATGGTGAGCGCTCCGGTGTTCATCAGCTCGATCGTGCGCAATCAACAGACACTGCATCGGGTGCGCTTGGGGCCGATCGGCTCGCCGGGTGAAATCCAGCAAGTGCAGAACAGCGTGCGCCTGGCCAATCTCGGTTCGCCGAGCGTGGTCACCGCCGAGTAATACGTAGTACTTGATTGACGGTTCACTTGCGGTTTTGAGGGGTGAACCTGGTTGTTGGCTCGTTGAAGAACAAAAGCCCGGCAAGGGTTCTGAGTGAACGACTGAACACGCGACAGCTCGTTAGAAAGCTGTCTGATTAGTTTTGCCTTCGGGCAGTTTCCATTAGCGATTTCGAGAGACGGATGAACATCACCACCTTTGCCAAACGCCTGTGCCTTCTAGTCCCGCTGCTCCTCTCGCCTGCCGCTTTCGCGGTCGAGATGATGCCGTCGCCGCCACAACTGGCCGCCAAAGCCTATGTGCTCATGGATGCCAGCAGCGGCAACGTGCTGGTCGAGAACAACGGTGACCAGCGTCTGCCACCAGCCAGCCTGACCAAGCTGATGACCGCGTACATCGCGACCCTGGAAATCCGTCGCGGCCAGATCGGCGAAAACGACCCGGTGACCGTCAGCGAAAACGCCTGGCGCACCGGCGGTTCGCGGATGTTCATCAAAGTCGGTTCGCAAGTGACCGTCAGCGACCTGCTGCACGGCATCATCATTCAGTCGGGTAACGACGCCAGTGTTGCGCTCTCCGAGCACATCGCCGGCAGCGAAGACGCTTTCGCCGACATGATGAACAAAACCGTGGCCGACCTGGGCATGACCAACAGCCACTTCATGAACCCGACCGGTCTGCCGAACCCTGAGCACTACTCGTCGGCTCACGACATGGCCGTGCTGGCTCGCGCGATCATCCACGAAGACCCGGCTCACTATGCGATCTACTCGCAGAAAGAGTTCTTCTGGAACGGCATCAAGCAACCTAACCGTAACCTGCTGCTGTGGCGCGACAAGACTGTCGACGGTCTGAAAACCGGCCACACCGATGAAGCCGGCTACTGCATGGTGTCTTCGGCCGTACGTGATGGCATGCGCCTGATCGCCGTGGTGTTCGGCACCAACAGCGAAGTGGCACGTGCGTCGGAAACCCAGAAGCTGCTGACCTACGGTTTCCGTTTCTTCGAAACCCAGACCTTCTATCAGAAAGGCGCCGAGCTGGCTCAGGCCCCTGTCTGGAAAGGCTCCACCAATCAAGTCAAGGCCGGCCTGGCTGAAGACCTGACCATGACCCTGCCAAAAGGCCAGCTGAAAAAGCTCGCTGCCAGCATGACCATGAACCCGCAACTGGTTGCGCCAATCGCCAAGGGCGACGTGATCGGTAAAGTCGAAGTCAAACTGGACGACAAGGTGGTGCACAGCGCTGACCTGATCGCTCTGGATGGCGTCGAAGAGGGTGGTATCTTCCGTCGCATGTGGGATAGCATCCGTCTATTCTTCTACGGCTTGTTCAACTGAATTAGTGTGCACCTGCATGGTCCCGCGCTCATCCGGCGCGGGGTCATGCCCGTCGCCACGGCTTACGCTTACGAGGCCGTTACGCCATGACCGATACTGAAGTAAAGGCGCCCAAGATCGAATTCCCCAACGTTGATTACCCGGTTAAGGTGATCAGCGATACCGGTGTTGGCAACAAAGACAGGATCATCGAGATCGTCAAGAAACACGCGACGATCAACCATGACCGTGTGGATGAACGCCAAAGCACCAACGGCAAATACACCACGATTCAATTGCACATCGTCGCCACCGACCAGGACCAGCTGTACAACATCAACAGCGAACTGCGGGCTACCGGCTTCGTGCACATGGTGCTGTGATGTCTGGCACGCTGGGCTTTCGCGAGCTCGGCCAGATGGCGTACGAGCCGGTCTGGCATGCCATGCAACGCTTCACCAACGAACGCGGCAGCGATGCCGCGGACGAAATCTGGCTGGTTGAGCACCCACCGGTGTTCACCCAGGGCCAGGCCGGCAAGGCCGAGCACTTGTTGCTGCCGGGGGATATTCCGGTGGTGCAGGTCGATCGCGGTGGTCAGGTGACTTATCACGGTCCCGGCCAGTTGGTCGCCTATCTGTTGCTCGATGTGCGCAAGCTGGGTTTTGGCGTGCGTGACCTGGTCACCCGCATGGAACTCTGCCTGATCGAGCTGCTGGCCAGCTACGGCGTGACGGCTGCGGCCAAGCCGGATGCACCGGGTGTCTACGTCGATGGGGCGAAAATCGCTTCCCTGGGTCTGCGGATCCGCCACGGTTGTTCCTTTCATGGCCTGGCCCTGAACGTGGACATGAACCTGGAACCGTTTCGACGGATTAATCCCTGCGGCTACGCCGGGCTGGCGATGACCCAGCTGAGCGATCACGCAGGATCGATTGAATTTGCCGAGGTAAGTGCCCGGCTGCGCGCGCAGCTCGTCAAACACCTCGACTATGCTGAGCAGACGACCCTAACGGGCGGAATCGACTGATATGACTACTGATGCAGTGCAAACCATGATCCCGACGCTGGATGTCACCGAGCGTCCGGCCCCGCGTGCCAAGGTTGAAGCCGGCGTCAAGCTGCGCGGCGCCGAGAAGGTTGCACGCATCCCGGTAAAGATCATTCCTACCACCGAACTGCCGAAGAAACCTGACTGGATCCGCGTGCGCATCCCGGTTTCCCCGGAAGTCGACCGCATCAAGGCGTTGCTGCGCAAGCACAAGCTGCACAGTGTGTGCGAAGAAGCGTCCTGCCCGAACCTGGGCGAGTGCTTCTCCGGCGGCACCGCGACCTTCATGATCATGGGCGACATCTGCACCCGTCGCTGCCCGTTCTGCGACGTCGGCCACGGCCGTCCGAAACCACTGGACGTGAATGAGCCGGAAAGCCTGGCCATTGCCATCGCCGACCTGAAACTGAAATACGTAGTGATCACTTCGGTTGACCGCGACGACCTGCGTGACGGCGGTGCCCAGCACTTTGCCGACTGCATCCGCGAAATCCGCAAGCTGTCGCCGAACGTGCAGCTCGAAACCCTGGTCCCGGATTACCGTGGGCGCATGGACGTGGCGCTGGAAATCACCGCCGCCGAGCCACCGGATGTGTTCAACCACAACCTGGAAACCGTGCCGCGCCTGTACAAGGCTGCGCGTCCGGGTTCGGACTACCAGTGGTCGCTGACCTTGCTGCAACGCTTCAAGCAGATGATGCCGCACATTCCGACCAAGTCCGGCCTGATGCTGGGTCTGGGCGAGACCGACGAAGAAGTCATCGAAGTCATGAAGCGCATGCGCGAGCACGACATCGACATGCTGACCCTCGGCCAGTACCTGCAACCGTCCCGCAGCCACTTGCCGGTGCAACGTTTCGTGCACCCGGACACCTTCGCCTGGTTCGCCGAGGAAGGTTACAAGATGGGCTTCAAGAACGTCGCTTCCGGTCCGTTGGTACGTTCCTCGTACCACGCCGACGAGCAGGCGAAGCTGGTTAAAGCTGAACTGATCTCGTCGTTGTAACAAAACGCCCGCAAGGCTTTTCAGCCTTGCGGGCATTTTTTTGCCGTGCCTACGGCAACTACAGTCTTTTCCTGCACGCTGTGGGGCGACTGTCCCTCTTCTGTTTATTCCCGTTCCTGACTACTGTGTGCAGAAGCTTTCGCGCAGGGAGATTCATGGATGACCGTTCGACCGACCCACACTCTTTTTCCCCATAAACCCGTTCCGGCCTTGCCCTCGCAAGGGCTGATCGGCGTCATTGCGCCCGCAGGCCCCGCTGCACTGGACACCGATAAGGCCATCAGCTGGATGCGCGCGCGCGGTTACGCGTTGCGGATTTTCCCCGGTGTGTATGAGCAGGACGGCTACCTGGCCGGCAGCGACGATGTGCGGCTCAATGACCTGCACGCCGCGTTCGCGGACAGCGAGGTCGATGCGATCATTTGCCTGCGCGGTGGTTACGGCACGCCGCGTTTGCTCGATCGCATTGATTTCGAACTATTGCAGAACAACGCCAAGCCGTTCATCGGCTACAGCGACATCACCGCGCTGCACATGGCAATCAGCCGTTATGCCGGGTTCGTGACTTTTCATGGCCCGCTGCTCAACGCTGATTTGTTGGGGGACAAGCAAAAACCTACCGAGTCCTCGTTTTTCAACATGCTCAGGGGGCAGGTGAAGGCCGGCAGTGTGTTGACGCACCCGGTGGCTTACCCGTTGACCACAATCGAGCCAGGTATCGCTCACGGGCGCTTGCTGGGCGGTAATCTGTCGATGATTGCCGCGACCATGGGCACGCCTTATGAAATCGAGGCCGAGGGCGTCATCCTGCTTCTCGAGGACATCAACGAGCCGTTGTATCGCATCGACCGGCTGCTGACTCATCTGCGTCTGGCCGGCACGCTGGGCAAGTTGCGCGGGGTTCTGGTGGGGGATGTGGCCGGGGTCGATTCGATTGCGCTGGAGCGGTTGCTCAAGCAGACGTTCGAGCCGTTGCGGATTCCGGTGTTGTCGGGGTGGCGCAGCGGGCATTGCGATCCGAACCTGACGTTGCCGATGGGGGCATTGGTCCGGCTGGATGCGGGCAATAAGGAATTGGTGTTGGAGCAGGATGTGGTTATCAAGCGATAGTTCTACAGCGCCTGATAGTCAGTCTTCGCGGGCAAGTCGGATCGCCGCACCGCTCGCTCCTACAGGTGTTACATATCCATTGTAGGAGCGAGGCTTGCCCGCGAAGCTTTTAGCGGTTACGCAAGCCTTCGAGCAGCTTATGCGTCGGATACCCGTCCGCCGGCCAGCCAAACGACTGCTGGGCGCTGCGGATCGCTTTGCGGGTGTTGGCGCCGATGATGCCGTCGGCGGTGCCCGCTTCGTATTTCTGCGCGCTCAACAAGTTTTGCAGCTCGATCCGTTCGGTACGGCTCAGCGGCAAATCATCCTTGGGCCAGGTGCCATTGATGAACCCCGCGCCGTTGAAGCGCTCGGACAACAAACTGACGGCCAGCGCATAGGACGACGAGTTGTTGTACTTGAGGATCGCACGGAAGTTGTCGAGCACCAGGAATGCCGGGCCACGATAGCCCGCCGGCAACAGCAGGGCCGCCGACAGGTGTTCCGAACCGGCCGGAACCTGGCCGCCGTTAGGCAGCGTGACGCCTAATTGCTGCCATTCGGCGACGCTCTTGCGAATCGAGCCATCGGCCAGCACGTAGTTGAAGCTGCCCGGCAGCTGCACTTCAAAGCCCCATGGCTGGCCTTTCTGCCAGCCAGAGCTTTGCAGGTAGTGCGCGGTCGACGCCAGGGCGTCGGCAGAGCTGCCCCAGATGTCGCGACGGCCGTCGCCATCAAAGTCCACGGCGTGGGTGTTGTAGGTGGTCGGGATGAACTGGGTCTGGCCCATGGCGCCGGCCCAGGAGCCGAGCATTTTCTCTGGCGCGATGTCGCCCTGTTGCAGGATCTGCAGGGCCGCGATCAATTGCGCGTGGGCGAAACCAGGGCGCCGGCCTTCGTAGGCCAGCGTCGCCAGGGAGTTGATCACCGACTTGCTGCCCTGAAACTGGCCGAAGTTACTTTCCATGCCCCACACCGCGACCAGTGCCTGACGATCGACGCCGTAGCGTTGTTCGATGCTTTGCAGGATGTCGGCGTACTGGCTGACCAGTGCCTGACCTTTGCGCACGCGCAGCGGCGACAGGGCGCCATCGAGGTATTCCCACACCGGGCGGGAAAACTCCGGTTGGCTGCGGTCGGCACGGATCACGCTGGTGTCCAGGCTGACATTGGCGAAGGCGCGGTCGAACAGGTCGGCGCGGATGCCGGCGGCCAGCGCATCCTTGCGGAAACCCGCCTGCCATTCGGCAAAGGTCTGGGTCGGCTGGATGTCGAGATTTTCACCGGTCGGCACCACGGGCGGGATCACCGCAGGGGCTGTCGCGACGGGAAGGGTCTGAAGCGGTTGGGCGTCGGCGGCGGTCGGTTTTTCCGCGCAGGCGACAAGCAGAACGAGGCTGGAGGCAGCAATCAATTGGCGCAAATGCCAACGACGGGAAATACAAAGGGGCATGCACGGGTCCAGGGAATACGGATCAGGTGCAGACCTTAACATGTTGAGCGATGGCTTGCCTTTCAGGCCGCCAGAAAGTAAGAAGCCTCCCAGTTGTCAGACTGGAAGGCTTCGCGGCGGTAGCTGCCTTTGCCCTTGCCGGCTCGTTCCTGACGGCTGCGGAACAGTGGCTGGGCGATGATGGATTTGGCCTTGTTGGGGCCATGTTTAGATGGCTTTTTGCTCATGATCGGATCTCTCGATTGAGTGGGGTTTTGCGGGGGAAATAATCTGCCGAAGTTGGGGTTCTGTCTAGACCCCACATTGCGTAGGACCTTTCGGACGTCTTCGCGGGCAAGCCTCGCTCCTACAGATCCGATGCTAAACCTTGTAGGAGCGAGGCTTGCCCGCGAATGGCCGTGATGCGGTCGAACGCCTTACTCGGCAGGCAATGTCAGCCGCTGTCCGGCCATCAACAACGACAACCGACTCAAACTCATCCACGGCGAACCCGCCGCCTGACCTTTGATCTGTGCGTCGATGCGCTGTGCTTCCAACAACAACTGTGCCCAGCGTTGCGCCGAGTAACGTTGCAAGGCTTTGCTCATCAACGGTTTGCGTTTGTCCCAGACCGGCGGTCGGGCAGAGCTGAAGGCTTTGTCCAGCGGCACGCCCTGGCTGTATTGCAGCGAGAGGTTGGCCAGCAAGCGCAGTTCCCGGGCCAGCGCCCAGAGAATCACCGGCGGTTCGACGCCTTCACCGCGCAGCCCTTCGAGCATGCGCAGGGCGTGGGCGGCTTCGCCGTTGAGAATCGCGTCGGTCAGGCCAAAGACATCGAAGCGCGCGCTGTCGGCCACCGCGGCTTGCACGGTTTCGACGGTAATCTGCCCGCCTTCAGCCATCAGCTTGAGCTTTTCGATCTCTTGCGCGGCCGCCAGCAAGTTGCCCTCGACTCGCGCGGCGATCAGTTCCACGGCGTCCTGGCTGGCGGACAGGCCTGCCTGGGACAAGCGCTGCCGGATCCAGCCCGGCAACTGGCTGGCGTCCACCGGCCAGATTTGCACGAATTGAGTGTGCTGACCTTCGACCAGCGCCTTGCCCCACTTGGTTTTCTGCGCGCTGCCGTCGAGCTTCGGCAGGCTGATCAGCAACACGGTGTCTTCGGCCGGTCGCGAGCAGTACTCGATGAATGCGGCTGCGCCTTTGTCACCGGGTTTGCCGGATGGCAGACGCAGTTCCAGCAGGCGTTTTTCAGCGAACAACGACATGCTTGCGCCGGCTTGCAGCAGCGTTCCCCAGTCGAAACTGGCTTCGGCGGCGAACACCTGGCGTTCATCGAAGCCCTGTTGACGGGCGGCTGCGCGAATGGCGTCGGCGGCTTCCTGACACAGCAGCGGATCGTCGCCACTGATGATGTAGACCGGCGCGAGCGTACCTTGCAGGTGTTTGGCGAGTTGGGCGGGGGCGAGTTTCATAGGCGAGGGCAAACGGGGCGCCTGAGCGCCCCGTAAGTCTTATTGCTGCGGGATTTCGACAGGCGACTGACGCGGCGTTTCCGCTTCAGCCTTTTGCGCTGCTTCAAGTGCCGCGGCTTCAGCCTTGGCCCTGGCTTCGGCAGTCTCTTGCAACTGATCCAGCTGAGATGGCGTGAGCTGTTGCATGCGGATCATCATGCGTTGAACCATTTCACGACGCGTGTCCCTGCGGGCATCGGCGGCTTCCTGGTCGGAACCCACCAGGTTGTTGCCGTCGTGAATGAAGACTCGCTGCGTTTCAATCTTGTCGCTCACCAGCAGCAGGTCGTTCCGACCCAGGATGACGTAGTCGAGCACGGTATTCAGTTCATACTCGCCAGTACGGCCGGCGCCTGCGTAGCTGAGAATGCGCTGGGTTTCTTTTTCGTCGGCCAGCACCAGTTTGTAAGGTGCGCCGCTGTGGACATTGATGCCGCTGTTTTCCATCACCTGACGCATGAGCGTCACGGTTTCACCGTAGGAATTGCGCGCGCTCAGGTCGATTTCCTTGATCGCCATTTCATAGGTGCCGGTGCCGCGCAGCTGGAAACCGCAGGCGCTCAACAGGACCGCGAGGCCCATCACCAGCAAATTGCGTTTGATCATCTTGTTGCTCCCCTTGAAACCATGTGGGCCGATCATGCGGCCCGAAAGGTTTTACTCGGCGCCAGGCTCACCTGGCGCCTGATCCAATTAGCTGGCGACGATATTGACCAGTTTCCCGGGCACTACGATCACTTTACGAATAGTCAGGCCGTCGACAAAACGCAGCACGTTTTCGTTGATGCGGGCAGCGGCTTCGATCTCTTCACGAGTCGCGCTGGCCGGCATTTCGATCTGGCCGCGCAGCTTGCCGTTGACCTGGATAACCAGTGTCAGGCTGTCCTGCACCAGTGCGCTGTCGTCCAGCACTGGCCAACCGGCGTCGATCACCGGATCGGCGTGACCCAGGCGATGCCACAGCTCATGGCTGATGTGCGGGGTGATCGGAGCCAGCAACAGCGTCACGGTTTCCAGACCTTCGTGAACCAGCGCGCGATCCTGTTCGGTCGCTTGCGGGGCTTTTTCCAACACGTTCATCAGCGTCATCACCTGGGCGATGGCGGTGTTGAATTTGTGGTTCTGGCCAACGTCGTGGCTGGCCTGTTTGATGGCCTGGTGGATCGAACGGCGAATGACTTTCTGCTCGTCGTTCAGGCTGGCGATGTCCAGTTTGCCCGGCAGACCCTGAGTCACGTGGGCCTGAGCCAGACGCCAGACGCGCTTGAGGAAGCGGTGCGAACCTTCTACACCGGAGTCGGACCATTCCGCGCTCATGTCAGGCGGCGAGGCGAACATCATGAACAGGCGGCAGGTGTCTGCGCCGAACTGGTCAATCATCGACTGAGGGTCAACGCCATTGTTCTTCGACTTGGCCATCTTCTCGGTGCCGCCGATTTCCACCGGCAGGCCGTCGGCGATCAACTTGGCGCTGATGACCTTGGCCTTGCTGTCGCGTTCGAGTTCGACGTCCGCCGGGTTGAACCAGGTGTAAGCACCATTGGCTTCGCGACGATAGTAAGTCTCGGCGATCACCATGCCCTGGGTCAGCAGGTTCTTGAACGGCTCGTTGGAGCTCACCAGGCCTTCGTCGCGCATCAGCTTGTGGAAGAAGCGCGCGTAGAGCAGGTGAAGAATCGCGTGTTCGATACCGCCGATGTACTGATCCACCGGCAGCCAATGGTCGGCTGCGGATTTCTCCACCAGGCCGCCTTCATAGTGCGGCGAGGCGTAACGGGCGTAGTACCACGAGGACTCGACGAAGGTGTCCATGGTGTCGGTTTCACGCTTGGCCGGTGCGCCGCATTTCGGGCAAGTGCACTCGTAGAACTCGGGCATGCGGGCCAATGGCGAACCGGCGCCGTCCGGCACCACGTCTTCCGGCAGTACGACAGGTAGCTGGTCTTCCGGGACCGGCACGTCACCGCAGGTGCCGCAGTGGATGATCGGGATCGGGCAGCCCCAGTAACGCTGACGGCTGATGCCCCAGTCGCGCAGGCGGAACTGGGTGCGCGAGGCGCCGAGGTTTTTCTTGATCAGCGCGACTTCGATGGCGTCGAAAGCGCCTGCGAAGTCGAGGCCGTCAAATTCGCCGGAGTTGATCAGCGTGCCGTGTTCGCCGTAGGCGTCTTGCCACGGCGCCGGATTGGTGTCGCCTGAACTGGTGCGCACCACCGATTTGACCGGCAGGTTGTACTTGTGGGCGAACTCGAAATCACGCTCGTCGTGCGCTGGAACCGCCATGACGGCGCCGTCGCCGTAGTGCATCAGCACATAGTTGGCGACCCACACTGGCAGTTTCTCGCCGGTCAGCGGGTGCTCGACGAACAGGCCGGTCGGCAGGCCTTTTTTCTCTTGGGTGGCGACGTCGGCTTCAGCGACGCTGCCGCCCTTGCATTCAGCGATGAACGCTTGCAGCTCGGGATTGTTCTGTGCGGCCAGGGTGGCCAGGTGGTGTTCGGCGGCCACGGCGACGTAGGTCGCGCCCATCAGGGTGTCCGGACGGGTGGTGAAGACTTTCAGCGCGCCGGCTTCGCCGATGGAATCGACGTTGTACGGGAACTGTACTTCCATGCCGCGGGACTTGCCGATCCAGTTGCGCTGCATGGTCTTGACCTGTTCAGGCCAGCCCGGCAGATCGTCGAGACTCTCCAGCAGTTCATCCGCGTACGCGGTGATCTTGAAGTAGTACATCGGGATTTCGCGTTTTTCGATCAGCGCGCCGGAACGCCAGCCGCGACCGTCGATCACTTGCTCGTTGGCCAGGACGGTCTGGTCGACCGGGTCCCAGTTCACGGTGCCGCTCTTTTTGTAGATCACGCCTTTTTCGAACAGGCGAGTGAACAGCCATTGTTCCCAGCGGTAGTAATCGGGCTTGCAGGTGGTCACTTCACGCGACCAGTCCACCGCCAGGCCCAGGCTGCGCAGCTGGGATTTCATGTAGGCGATGTTTTCGTAGGTCCACTTGGCGGGCGCTACGTTGTTCTTCATCGCGGCGTTTTCCGCCGGCATGCCGAAGGCGTCCCAACCCATGGGTTGCAGGACGTTCTTGCCTTGCATGCGCTGGTAGCGGGAGATCACGTCGCCGATGGTGTAGTTGCGCACATGCCCCATGTGTAGCTTGCCGCTGGGGTAAGGGAACATCGACAGGCAATAGAACGTCTCCTTGCCTGGCTGTTCACTGACTTCAAAGGACTTTTGCTCGTCCCAGAACGACTGGGCGGCGGCTTCGATTTCACGGGGCTGATATTGTTCGTGCATGGCTACTTTTGAACTGAATAGGGGTGGCCTAATCCTCTTCAATGCGACGCTGGACGGTGATCACGCCAAATCGGCGTTTCGGTGCCCAGACGAGCTGGAAGTGGAGTTACAGGAAGCGCCGTAGCATACATGACCGCACTCTACCGAGGGAAACCCTGATTACTGCCGCGCGTCTCGCAGAAATGGCTGCGAGGGCCGTTGGTCGCGGCGTTCAGCCGGTTTGTTCATGGAAGCTAAGCTCTAAATGGGGAGTGAGTCTTATCTTCAATGAGGTGAGGGATGGTTGAGTCACAGCAAAAAGTTACAAAACCGGAGTTGTACGAAAGACTGATCGATCGTCTGGGATTGGCCTTGGACGCGGCAAAAACCGCTGGCCGGTTGCGCGATGAACGTCCCCTGGAGCTGGAGCTGCGTGGCCTGAGCCCCGCAGAGTTTGAACTGGTCAAGGCGTATCTGGATCGCAGTGAACGTGAAACACACGGATGCTTGTCAGAAGCAGTGAAGCAACTCGACGCACCACGTTCGGCCAAGATCATCTGGCTCAAGGACAAGGCACCCGGCAAAGACGCGGTAAAGGTCCGGTCTCTGCAATTCAAGTAAGGGCACTTGAACCCATGGCGTGTGGTTTTTTAAAGCATAGTCCTTTCGCATTTGTTGTCGCATTGCGTCAACCCACTTAGGCTTCGAGCATCTTCAGGAGATGCTCGATGCCTTTTCGTTACTTCGTTAAACACCTTCTCATGCCGCCCGGCATTTTGTTGCTGTTGTTGGTGCTTGCCTGGTGGTTTCGCCGCTCAAGACCGCGCCTTGCCGGTGTGTGCTTTGCGCTGGGGGCGGGCGGCTTCTGGCTGATGAGCCTGCCGGTGGCTGTGCAATGGGGCGCCAAAGCCCTGGAGCGCGAGCCGCCGCTGGCTCGCGAGGAGTGGGCAACCCTGGCTCAGCGCGCCGACGCGATCATCGTGCTCGGTGCGGGGCGCGAACGTGGCGACCTGGCCTGGGGCGCCGACCAGCCGACCGGTGTCGCGCTGGAGCGCGAACGTTATGCGGCGCGGCTGGCGAAGGCGTCGGGCTTGCCGATCCTGACCAGCGGCGGATTGCATTACGGGACGCCGCCGAGCGAAGCCAGGTTGATGGCCGATTCGTTGCGCGATGATTTCGGCGTGACCGTGCGCTGGCAGGAAGAGCGCAGCCGCACCACGTGGGAGAACGCTCAATTCAGTGCTGAAGTGTTGTTGCCGGAAGGGGTCAAGCGCGTGGTCGTTGTCACCCAGGCCTGGCACATGCCGCGAGCGGTCTGGAGTTTTCAGAAGGCAGGTTTTGAGGTGGTGGCGGCACCGATGGGGTTTCTCGGGGTGGATAATGCCCGGCCGCTGGCTGGCTGGGTCCCGGAATTCAAGTCGATCTGGCAAAGCGGGATGTTGTTGAATGAGGCGGCGGGGCAGGTGGGGTATCCGCTGTTTTACCGATAGCCCAAAACTTGCACATTCCCTATAGGAGCGAGCTTGCTCGCGATGAGTCTGAAAGCGGCGCTTGTTTGCGGCAAACACGCGTCATCGTTCACGTCCATCGCGAGCAAGCTCGCTCCTACAGAGATTCAGACGGTTTTGGCCATCCGGTTCGCGACCAGCGCCCAGCCGAACAACAACACGCACGCGATGATCAGCGGCCACGAACGCCATTCAAGATACGGCGTCAGGTTGTGCATTGGCACTACTTCGCCATACAGAATGCCGCGTTCGAACTGTGGGATCTGGACAGTGATCTGCCCAAACGGGTTGATCAGGCCGGTGACGCCGTTGTTGGTGGCGCGGATCATCCAGCGACCGGCCTCAAGTGCGCGCATCTGCGCCATCTGCAAGTGTTGCAGCGGGCCGATGGAGGTGCCAAACCAGGTGTCGTTGCTGATGGTCAGCAACAGATCGCTGCGAGCGGCAAGGCTGGCGGCGAATTCCGGATAAACCACCTCGTAGCAGATGAACGGCGCAATCTGATAACCCTTGGCTTGCAGCATCGCCTGGTCGGCGGGGCCGCGGGCAAAGTCCGACATCGGCAAATCGAAGAACGCGATCAGCCCGCGCAGCACTTCCTGCAACGGTACGTACTCACCGAACGGCACCAGTTTCTGCTTGAGGTACGTGCCATCGCCTTCACCCACTACGGTAATGCCGTTGTAGAAGCGCTTCTGGTGGTGAACCTCTTCACGGATCGGTACGCCGGTAATCAGCGCGCTCTTACGTTCTGCGGCGAAGTTTCCCATCATGTTCAGGTAGCCCTGGGCGGACTCCTTGAGCACCGGGACGGCGGTTTCCGGCCAGATCAGCAGGTCGACCGGCTTGGAGCTGAAGCTCATGTCGCGGTACAGCGCCAGTTGCGCATTGAGCTGCGCCGGGTCCCACTTCATGCTTTGTTCGATATTGCCTTGAATCGCCGCGACGCTCAGCGGCTCGCCGGCCGGGGTGGTCCAGGCATGGCCTTTGAGTGCGATGCCGGCGACCCAAGGGCCGAGCAACAGCAATACGCCGGCGGCGATGAAGCCTTTGCGACCCGCTTTCACCAGGCGCAAGGCGTTGTAGATCAGTGCGGCGGTCAGGGCCAGGGTAAAGGAAATCAGCCACATCCCGCCCACGGGTGCGAGCCCGGCCAACGGGCCGTCGAGCTGGCTGTAACCGGAGTAGAGCCACGGGAAACCGGTCAGGAACCAGCCACGAAACGCTTCCTGGCCGACCCACAACGCCGCAAATGCCAGGGCATCGGCCAGCGGCGCCTCGTTGCGTCGCAGCCAGCGCGCCCAGATCCAGGCGGGCAGGGCGAAAAACCAGGCAATCGCTGCGGTGAAGAGCAGCATCAGGAACCCGGCCAGCAGCACGGAAGCGCCACCGAAGTTGTGAATGCTGTAGTAGATCCAGCTGGTGCCCGCGCCAAACAGACCAAAACCGAAGCACCAGCCACGGCCCAGGGCCTGACGTGGGTTCAGTTCGCGCAAACCGGCATAAAAGAACCCGACCGCCAGCAGTGCCAGCGGCCAGATATCGAACGGCGCCAGGGCCAGGGTGGTGAGTGCACCGGCCGCCACGGCCAGCAGGTTACCGGGCCAGCCGGGGCGGGTTACGCGGAGCATGTCAGTCCTTAACGGGCAATTGGAGTCAGGCGCAAGAGGTGGATTCGACGGCTGTCCGCATTGAGGATACGGAAGCGGTAAGGGCCGATTTCAGTGATTTCATTGCGTTTTGGCAAGTGCCCGAACGCGCTCATCACCAGGCCGCCAACGGTGTCGAATTCGTCGTCGGAGAACTCGCTGTCGAAGAATTCGTTGAAGTTCTCGATCGGCGTCAGGGCCTTGACCAGGAAATCACCGCTGGGCAGCGGCTTGATGTAGCTGTCTTCCTCGACGTCATGCTCGTCTTCGATGTCGCCGACGATCTGTTCCAGCACGTCTTCGATGGTCACCAGACCCGCCACGCCGCCGTATTCGTCGATGACGATGGCCATGTGGTTGTGGTTGGCGCGGAATTCGCGCAGCAGCACGTTCAGGCGCTTGGACTCGGGCACGAAGGTGGCCGGGCGCAGCAGGTCCTTGATGTTGAAGCTGTCGCCGTTCTCCCTGAGGATCAACGGCAGCAAGTCCTTGGCCAGCAACACGCCCATCACGTCATCGTGGCTTTCGCCGATGACCGGGTAGCGGGAGTGGGCCGAGTCGACCACGGCGGGCAAAAACTCGCGGGGTGTCTGGGTCGCCTTGATGCTGATCATCTGCGAACGCGGGACCATGATGTCCCGTACTTGCAGGTCTGCAACCTGGATGGCGCCTTCGACGATGGCCAGCGCTTCGCTGTCCAGCAACTTGTTTTGATGTGCATCGCGCAGGAGCTCCAGCAGCTCCTGACGGTTCTTCGGCTCGTGGGCAAAAGCCTGGGTGAGCTTACCCAGCCATGACTTCTGCCCGTTGCTCGATCGATCTTCGCTCATAGCGATTACTCTGAATCCTTTGTTGTAACGATAGGGGATGTTTCTGTTTCGTCGTCCGCGTACGGGTCGGGGTAGCCCAACTCAGCAAGCAACGTTCGTTCCAGTGCTTCCATTTCTTCGGCTTCGTCGTCATCTATATGGTCGTAACCCAGCAGATGCAAGCAGCCGTGAATGACCAGATGTGCCCAGTGGGCCTTGGGTTCCTTGCCTTGTTCGGCGGCTTCGCGCTCGACCACCGCCACGCAGATCACCAGATCGCCCAGCAGCGGGATGTCGAGAAACTCGTCAGGCACATCGGCAGGAAACGACAGCACGTTGGTGGCGTAGTCCTTTTGCCGCCAGGTGTGATTCAGCTCGCGCCCCTCCGCTTCGTCGACCAGGCGAATGGTCATTTCGGAGTCGGCGGTGCGCTGGCGCAGGGCCAGTTCACACCATTGGCGGAACTCGGCTTCACTTGGCGCAGATGCTTCGGTGGCCAGTTGCAGATCAAGCTCAAGCATCGCGGCGGCTGTCCTTTGGTGTTTCGTCTGCCCCGCGATTCTCGAAGCGCTCGTAGGCTTCGACGATCCGCTGCACCAGTGGATGGCGCACGACGTCCTTGGGCATGAAATGGGTGAAGCTGATGCCCGGTACGTCTTTCAGCACTTCGATCACGTGGTGCAGCCCGGACTTGGTGCCTTTCGGCAGGTCGACCTGGGTGATGTCACCGGTGATGACCGCTGTGGAACCGAAGCCGATCCGGGTCAGGAACATCTTCATCTGCTCGACGGTGGTGTTCTGGCTTTCGTCGAGGATGATGAAGCTGTTGTTCAGCGTGCGACCGCGCATGTAGGCCAGCGGCGCGACTTCGATTACCTGGCGCTCGATCAGCTTGGCGACGTATTCGAAGCCGAGCATTTCGTAGAGTGCGTCGTAGAGCGGTCGCAGGTACGGGTCGATCTTTTGCGACAGGTCGCCGGGCAGGAAGCCGAGTTTTTCGCCCGCTTCAACCGCCGGGCGCACCAGCAGGATGCGGCGGATCTGCTCGCGTTCCAATGCATCTACCGCGCAGGCAACGGCCAGGTAGGTCTTGCCGGTACCGGCCGGACCGATGCCGAAGTTGATGTCGTTGCCGAGGATTTCCTTCACGTAGCGCAGCTGATTCAAGCCGCGAGGGCGAATCATGCCTTTTTTGGTGCGCAGGGCCACGGAGGGTTCGGACGGCGAAACGTTGTCCAGCTCTTCGACGGCCGATTCCTGCAGGAACAGGTGAACCATGTCCGGCGACAGCTCGGTACCCTTGGTTTCCCGGTACAGGCGGCGCAGGAGATTTTCCGCGGAGGTGGTGTGTTTGGGGTCGCCGATCAGCTCGAACTGATTTCCGCGGTTGCGGATTTCGATGGTCAGGCGTTGCTCGATCAAGCGCAGGTGCTCGTCGAACATCCCGCACAGATTGGCAAAGCGGCGAGCCTCAAAGGGCTCGAGGATAAAACGATGTGGTTCTATGGGTGCGTTCAAGGTCGTATTTAGCCGCCCTGGGGCAATTAAGATGAAATCAAGGATAACGCCAGTGGCCTGGGTGCGAAAGCTCTTAAATAATCCAGTGCCAAACACCGTCCCCTGTAGGAGCGAGCGGTGCGGCGATCCGACTTGCCCGCGAAGAACGATAACGCGGTCCGTATGACAGATCGCGGCGCAGCCTTCGCGGGCAAGCCTCGCTCCTACAGGTTTTGTGGTGTCATTGAATTAGAGAGCCGCGCAGCGAGTGCGGTTGTGCCGCATCGATATGCACGTCGGCAAACTGACCTATCAGGGTTGGATTGTCGCAGCGGAAGTTGACGATCCGGTTATTCTCGGTCCGGCCCTGCAGCTCGCCGGGGTCTTTTTTCGAGTAATCGGTCACCAGGATCCGCTGGACCGAACCGACCATTTGTCGGCTGATCTCGAAACCTTGCTGGTTCAGGCGATGTTGCAAGGCGTTCAGGCGTTCTTTTTTCAGTTCTTCCGGCGTTTCGTCGGCCAGATCGGCCGCCGGCGTGCCTGGGCGCTGGCTATAGACGAACGAATAGGAGAAGTCGAAACCGACGTCTTCGATCAGCTTCATGGTCTGTTCGAAGTCTTTTTCGGTCTCGCCCGGGAAGCCGACGATGAAGTCCGAGCTGATGCAGATCCCCGGAACGGCGGCGCGCAGTTTGCGCAGTTTGGATTTGTATTCCAGCGCCGTGTGGTTGCGCTTCATCGCCGACAGAATGCGGTCCGAACCCGATTGCACCGGCAAGTGCAGGTGTTTCACCAGTTCCGGTACCTCGGCGTGGGCCTGGATCAGGCTGTCGGAGAACTCCAGCGGGTGGGAAGTGGTGTAGCGGATGCGGTCGATGCCATCGACAGCGGCGACCACGCGGATCAGCTCGGCGAGGTCCGCCAGGCGACCATCGTGAGTGGTCCCGCGATAACCGTTGACGTTCTGGCCCAGCAACGTCACTTCACGCACGCCGTTTTCTGCGAGGTGGATGATCTCGGCAATCACGTCATCGAACGGGCGGCTGACTTCTTCGCCGCGGGTGTAGGGCACCACGCAGAATGTGCAGTACTTGCTGCAACCTTCCATCACCGACACATAAGCGCTCGGGCCATCGATGCGCGGCTCGGGCAGATGGTCGAATTTTTCGATTTCCGGGAACGAGACGTCGACTTGCGGCAGCTTGGTAGCGCGGGCGGCGTCGATCATTTCCGGCAGACGGTGCAGGGTTTGTGGGCCGAACACCACGTCGACGTACGGTGCGCGATCGCGGATGGCGGCGCCTTCCTGGCTGGCGACGCAACCGCCGACGGCGATCACCATCTCCGGGTTCGCCAGTTTCAGTTCGCGCCAGCGGCCGAGCTGGGAATACACCCGGTCCTGGGCGCGTTCACGGATCGAGCAGGTGTTGAGCAGGATCACGTCGGCGTCTTCAGCGCGAGCGGTGACTTCCAGGGCCTGATGTTCACCCAGCAGATCAACCATGCGCGAGCTGTCGTACTCGTTCATCTGGCAACCGTGGGTTTCGATGTAAAGCTTCTTGGCCATGGATACAGTCATCACGTGATTCAAAGAACCGCGCATTATAGGGAACATGTCCCAAGGTTCCTACCGTTGCGCGTCCGGTGGCTATGCTATAGTTCGCGCCCTCATTTTTATCCCCCGATGTGTTGCTCGCCCACCATGACCAAACGTGAAGCTCCAATCTACAAGGTGATTTTCCTCAATCAGGGCCAGGTGTACGAAATGTACGCCAAGCAGATCTATCAAAGTGATCTGTGGGGCTTCCTGGAAGTGGAAGAGTTCGTCTTTGGCGAGCGCACGCAAGTGGTCGTCGACCCGAGCGAAGAGAAGCTCAAGGCTCAGTTCGAGGGCGTGGTGCGCAGTTTTGTGCCGATGCATTCGATCGTGCGCATCGACGAAGTCGAGCGTCTGGGCACCCCGAAAATCAGCGAAGCCCGTGGCGCGGTCGGCAATGTGATGCCGTTTCCGATGCCGATGCCTGAGAAGTAAGGCTCAAGACCGGGTCGCGCCCTTCGCGGGCAAGCCTCGCTCCTACAGGTTATGTGTGCGCATAAGACCTGTAGGAGCGAGGCTTGCCCGCGAAGGGGCCAGAAAGATCGAGGCAGAAATCAGGGAAGAGGCGAAAACGGCGTACGCCCATCGGCGCTTTGCAATTCCATCAGGTACTTGCGGAAGATCTGCCCAAGCACCTGAGTCGCCACTTCAAGCTCTTCACGCGGCATCTTCTCGGCGACTTCATCCGCCGTATCCAGCGCTTCTTCCGCACCATTGACCGCCGCCATTTTCAGCACGATGTATGCCTGAACGTTATTGGCCGGTACACCTTCGCCGTGGAAGAACATGGTGCCGAGTTTGAATTGCGCCTGGGCATGGCCTTGCAGCGAGGCCTTTTCGAAGTAGTCCAGGGCTTTTTTCAGATCGCGCGGGGTGTTTTTGCCGTCGTAGTAGAACTCACCCAACTCGTATTGCGCTTGCGCATCCCCTTCATCCGACGCTTTCTGACAGGCGGCGAGCGCCTGTGCCAGGTCTTGCGGCTGGGTATTGAGGGTGCAGCGACCCATCGCTGGGATTAACAACGAGTTGCCGCCTGCTTGTGCGAGCGCGAGCAGGGGCTGAAGGAGCAACAGGCAGCCCATTGCAAGGGCGCGGCCGGTGCGGTTCATGGGAATCGACTTACCTCTGAAGGGCGCGCGGACCCAACGAGGGGATCCAATAAGCGCGCATTATGAAATAAGCAGGGCCAACCTTACAAAGTCTTTACTCGTTTTTCTGCTGCACGGGGAATATATCGCCCACTTTACGGGGGATTATTGGCAGGTGAGTAGGAAAAGAGGCGGGAATGTAGGTGAAAGCTGACGCTGGCAATCGCCAACGTCAGCGGTACAACGTTATTTCAATGCAGCGAAGGCGCGCTCGGCGGCATCCAGGGTCAGTTTCAACTCGGCTTCGCCATGGGCGATCGAGGTGAAGCCGGCTTCGAATGCACTTGGCGCCAGGTACACGCCACCTTCGAGCATCAGGTGGAAGAAACGGCCGAACAGCTTCGCGTCGCTGGCCATCACGTCATCGAAGGTGACGATGTCGTCGGCGCCGCTGAAGTACAAGCCGAACATGCCACCGGCCTGGGTGGTCACGAACGGAATGCCGGCGGCGTCGGCGCGCTGTTGCAGGCCATCGAGCAGGCGGCTGGTGTAGTCGCTCAGTTCGGCGTGGAAGCCTGGGCGGCTGATCAGGCGCAAGGTCGTCAGACCGGCCGCCATTGCCAGCGGGTTACCCGACAAGGTGCCAGCCTGGTACACCGGGCCCAGTGGCGCGATGTGCGACATGATTGCGCGTTTGCCGCCGAAGCAGCCAACCGGCATGCCGCCACCGATGATCTTGCCGAACGTGGTCAGGTCTGGCGTAACGCCGTAATGCGCTTGAGCACCGCCGAGGGCAACGCGGAAACCGGTCATCACTTCGTCGAAAATCAGCACCACGCCGTGCTTGTCGCACAGGGTTCGCAGGCCTTCGAGGAAGCCCGGTGCCGGCGGTACGCAGTTCATGTTGCCGGCCACCGGCTCGACGATGATGCAGGCCACGTCCTGGCCCACTTCAGCGAGCATGGTTTCCACGGCGTCGATGTCGTTGAACGGCAGGGTCAGGGTGTGTTTGGCGAAGGCCGCCGGTACACCGGCCGAGCTCGGCACACCTTGGGTCAGGGCGCCGGAACCTGCTTTAACCAGCAGGCTGTCGGAGTGACCGTGGTAGCAGCCTTCGAACTTGATGATGCTGTCGCGACCGGTGAAACCACGGGCCAGGCGAATCGCGCTCATGGTCGCTTCGGTGCCGGAGCTGACCATGCGCACCATTTCCATCGATGGGACGATCGAGCAGACCAGGTCGGCCATCTCGGTTTCCATCTCGGTCGGGGCGCCATAGGACAAGCCGTGTTCCAGCTGCTTGCGCACCGCGTCCAGCACGTCCGGGTGGCTGTGGCCGAGGATCATCGGCCCCCAGGAACCAACGTAATCCACATAACGCTTGTCGTCTTCGTCGGTGACGTAGGCGCCTTCAGCGTGTTTGAAAAACAGGGGGGTGCCGCCAACGCTCTTGAACGCGCGAACAGGCGAATTCACGCCACCGGGAATGTGTTTCTGGGCATTGGCAAACAGCGTTTCGGAACGAGACATGATGGGGCTCTCAAATCAGATTTTTAGTAATTCGTTAAATGCGCGGGCGCGGCGGGTCACTTCAGCCGTGCTCTCGGCGCCAAACAGGCCGTGGACCACCGCCAGCAGATCGACCCCGTGGGCCACCAGCGGGGCGGCGTTTTCCAGGGTGATGCCGCCGATCGCGCAGATCGGCAGGTGCAATGTGCTGCGGGCCTGGTCGAGCAGTTCGAGGCTGCAAGTCGGTGCGCCGGGTTTGGTACTGGAATTGAAGAAACGGCCGAAGGCGACATAACTGGCGCCTTCTTTGGCCGCTTGTTCGGCGAGTTCGAGTTGCGCGTGACAGGTCGAACCGATGATCGCCTGGCGACCGAGCAACGCACGGGCCGGGGTCAGCGGGCCGTCGGTCTGGCCCAGGTGCACGCCGACGTTCAGGCGTGCGGCCAGTTCGGCATCGTCATTGATGATCAGATGGGTCTTGTAGCGTTCGCACAGATCGCGCAGGGCTTCAGCTTCACGCAGACGGCGGGCCTCGTCGCTGCTCTTGTCGCGGTATTGCAGCAGGGTGACGCCGCCTTCCAGCGCCGCCTCCACGTACGAAAGAAATTTACCGGCCAGTAACTGGCTGTCGGTAATGGCGTACAGGCCACGTAGTTTCATCGGGCAAGCCTCATGGCGTTACGAACAGAAATCCAGTGGCAGGCGGCGCGGCACGAACTGGCCTTTGCCCAACTGCTCGGCATCGCGCAGGGTGCGCCACGTGTAGTTAAGCGCGCTCTGCACGGCACTGATGAGGTTTTCACCCTGGGCCAGACGACCGGCGAGGGCGCTCGCCAATGTGCAACCCGAACCGTGGTAACTGCCGGGCAAGCGCTGGCAGGTATAGGTTTCGCGCAGACCGTCGCGGCTGTACAGGCGATTGTGTATTTCGTGTTCATCACCGTGGCCGCCGGTGATCAGCAGGTGTTTGACGAACGGCAGGAGTTTTTCAGCGCACTCGTCGGCGGTGCCTTCTGGCAGTTCAGCGAGGATGCGGGCTTCGGGAAGGTTAGGGGTGGCGATGATAGCCAGGGGCAGCAAGCGTTCGCGCATGGCGTAGCCGACTTCGTCCTTGCCCAGTCGTCCGCCGCCGCCGGCGCGCAGCACCGGGTCGCAGACCATCGGCAAATGCGGGTGCGCCTGAAGCAGTTCGACGACGGTGTCGACCATTTCCAGGGAACCGAGCATGCCCAGCTTGACGGCGGCGACTTCGGAGTCGTTGAGCACGGCGTTGGCCTGAGCCAGCACCCACTCACGGTCGAGGACGCGGAAATCCGTGACGTTGACCGTGTCTTGCACGGTCAGGGCGGTGACGGCCGGAGCCGCATGACATCCCTGGGCAAGCAGGGCTTCGATATCTGCCTGCAAGCCGGCGCCACCACTTGGGTCGTGGCCGGAGAGACAGAGGACAACGGGGCGAGAGCTGTAGATATTCATGGTGCGCGAGCTTACCACCAAACATCGATTTTCGGGTGCAGTGCCCGCCAGGTCTGCCGATAGAGTGTTATGGGCTGGAAATGCAGTCGTCCGGGATTGTCACAATCTGACCGAGCAAACAGCTCTGGCTCTATATTCTTCTCTGGAACACCCGTTCTAGAGCCTTTCCAAGAAAAATTTCAATGGTGTTCAATGGCCATCAACGGCTATGCTAGAGTGGATCCAAACCAATAACAGGTAATGCCGGTTTTACGTCTACTCAAAAGGAATGAGGGGCTTCCTGAGATAACCGGACAGGCCACGCTGGGGCTTAAATGCGCTATTTGCTGATGTTGCTGTTTTGCTTGCCCCTCATGGCAAGCGCAGTCGAGTTCGATGAGTTCACTCAAAGCCTGCCCTTGGGCCGAACCCTGCAAGTGTTCGAAGACGCCGATGGTCAGGCGAGCATTGCCGATATCCGCGCGCAAGCCGCTGCCGGACACTTCAAGCCCCATGACAAGGCCACGCTCAACGCCGGTTACTCGCGTTCGGTGTTCTGGCTGAAAATCGACCTGCATTACCGCCCGACCAATCCGGCTGCACAGCGGACGTGGCTGCTGGAACTGGCCTATCCGCCCCTCGATCACCTTGATCTGTATTTGCCTGATGCCGGCGGTAGCTATCAATTGGCCCGTCAGACCGGCGACGCCTTGCCGTTCAGCAGTCGCGAGATTCGCCAGAACAACTACCTGTTCGATCTGAACTTCACGCCCGACCAAGCGCAAACCGTGTACTTGCGCCTGCAAAGCGAAGGGTCGATCCAGGCGCCGGTCACGTTGTGGTCGAGCACCGCGTTCCTCGAAGAACAGCCGGTGCGGCTTTATGTGTTGGGCCTGATTTACGGCGTGTTGCTGGGGATGCTGGTCTACAACCTGTTCATCTACCTCAGCGTGCGCGACACCAGCTACCTCTATTACATCTTTTATATTGCCTCGTTCGGCCTGTATCAGCTGTCGGTGAATGGCGCGGCCGTAGAGTATTTCTGGCCAGACAACCCGTGGTGGGCCAACGCCGCGACGCCGTTTTTCATTGGTTGTGCAGGGCTGTTCGGCAGCCAGTTTGCGCGCAGCTTCCTGCAAACGGCGACCCTCAGCCGCTGGCTCGATCGCCTGCTGCTGGCGTTGATTGCGTTCAGTGCGGTCGTCGTCGGGTTGTCATTGATGACCAGTTACGCCCTGGCCCTGCGCCTGGCGACGACGCTGGCCCTGTCGTTCACCGTGGTGATTTTCGCCGCAGGGTTTTTCGCCTGGTGGCGCGGCTTGCGGGTGGCGCGTTATTTCATCATCGCCTGGTCGGCGTTTTTGCTCGGCGGCATCATCAATACGATGATGGTGCTGGGTTACCTGCCGAACGTATTCCTGACCATGTATTCCAGCCAGATCGGTTCGGCGATTGAAGTGGCGCTGCTGTCCCTGGCCCTGGCCGACCGCATCAACGCCATGCGCGAGCAACAGGCGCAAACCTTGTTCGATGCTGGCCAGAAGCTTGAAGTGCTCAACCAGCAACTGGCGCACAGTAACAAGCTCAAGGATGAATTCCTCGCCACGCTGACCCACGAATTGCGCACCCCCATGAACGGCGTGATCGGTTCGCTGGAATTGATGCAAACCGTCGAGATGGACCCGGAGCTGGAGCAATACCAGCAAACGGCCGCCGGTTCGGCACGCGACATGATGCGCATGGTCAACGGCATTCTTACCCTGACCGAATTGCAGGCCGGCAAGCTCAAGGCTTCGGCGTCCACCTTCAGTTTGCGCAGCGTGGTCGATACCTTGCGCGTGCAGTTCGAAGGCAACGCGTCGGGCAAGTCGCTGGACTTCAAGGTCGAGGTGACACCGGGCCTGCCGGACCGCTTGTACGGCGATAACGTCAAGTTGGCGCAATGCCTGGAATGCCTGCTGGATAACGCGATCAAGTTCACGCGAGTGGGCGGGGTGGCGCTGCGGGTCTCGGGTAAAAACGCGGAGCCCGGCAAGCTGGCATTGTCCTTTGCGGTGATCGACACCGGCATCGGTTTCACCGATCTGGGCGAGGCGACGCTGTATCAGCGGTTCTTCCAGCTCGACGGCTCGATGACCCGTGAATATGGCGGCCTCGGTGTCGGCCTGGCGATCTGTCGACAACTGGTCGACCTGCTCGGCGGGAACCTCACGCACCGCTCCGAGCCTGGTCGCGGCAGCCGCTTCCAGCTTGACGTCGAGTTTGAATTGCCGGTGGTCGAGCGCGTGACAACGCCATTGATGACCCGGGAATTCCCGCGTCTGCGCTTGCCTCAGGACTGCACGGTGCTGCTGGTGGACGACAACAGCATCAATCAATTGGTGATGCGCGGCATGTTGCTCAAGCTCGGGTTTCGGGTCCGTACGGCGGATAACGGGGTGGCCGCGCTGGAAGTCCTGCAGCGTGAAACCTTCGACGCTGTACTCCTCGATTGTCAGCTACCGCCCCTCGACGGGGAGTCTGTCTGCTGCCAGATCCGGGACTTGCCGGGGTGTGCCGAATTGCCGGTGTTCATGATTGCCTTGAGTGCTGATCGGGAGCGCTGCCCAACCGGTGCCTTGATCGATTACCTGAGCAAACCGGTGAAATTCGAAGATTTGCAGGCCGCGTTGTATCGACGGGTGCTTTGTCCAAAACAAGGCGAAAGCGCCGACAGTTAGGCGGATATGCCACTTTGTTCGGCCTCGGGGCAGTGCTTAACTGAACTCCTTGGCTGACCAAAGGAGCCCCGTCATGAACCTGCATCAGTTCGCCGAAACCCACGAAGTCACCAACCAGCCGCCGTCGCTGGACGGCGCCAACCTGTATCGCATCGACCTGCCTTTGCAGGAGTGGTCGCGGCGTTTCGGGGCCGGTTGGGCCGAGTCGCGGATCGACGCTTACGGCGCGCTGGCCGGCGGGCCGCTGATGGAAGCGGGGTTCCTGGCCAACGAGAACAAACCGGTGTTCAGCAGCCACGACCGTTACGGTCATCGCATCGATCTGGTGGAATTTCACCCGGCGTATCACGAGCTGATGCGCACGGCGATCGAGCACGGTTTGACCTCGCTGCCCTGGGCGCATCCACAGGACGGCGCCCATGTCGCCCGCGCTTCCATGACCTACCTGCACAGCCAGGCCGAAGCCGGCAGCGGTTGCCCGCTGACCATGACCTTCGCCAGTGTGCCGGCGATGCGCTTGCAACCCGATCTCGCCCGGCAATGGCTGCCGAAAATCCTCGCCACCGAATACGACCCGCGCAATGTCGGCATGGCCCACAAGGCCGGTGTCACCATTGGCATGGCGATGACCGAGAAACAGGGCGGCACCGATGTGCGGGCCAACACCACCAAGGCGTATCCGGTGGGTGCCAGCGGGCCGGGCCAGGCCTACGAACTGGTGGGCCATAAATGGTTCTGTTCTGCGCCGATGTGCGATGCCTTCCTCACACTGGCCCAGACTGACAAAGGTTTGACCTGCTTCCTGTTGCCACGCCATCGCCCCGACGACACGCGCAATCAGTTCTACATCCAGCGCCTGAAAAACAAACTCGGCAATTGCTCCAACGCCTCCAGCGAAGTCGAGTTTCGCGGTGCGCTGGCGTGGATGGTCGGAGAAGAGGGGCGCGGCGTTCCGACCATCATCGAAATGGTTGCCATGACCCGCTTCGATTGTATGGTCGGTTCCAGCGCCTTGATGCGTCAGGCGCTGACCCAGGCCAGTCATCACTGCGCTCATCGCAGCGTCGGCGGCAAGCTGCTCAGCGAACAACCGTTGATGCAGAACGTCCTCGCCGATCTGGCCTTGGAGAGCGAAGCCGCGTTGGCGTTGAGCCTGCGCATGGGCAAGGCGCTGGATCATCTGGATGACGGGCACGAAGCCAAATTCGCGCGCCTGGTGACCGCAGTGGGCAAGTACTGGATCTGCAAGCGCGCACCCGCGATGATCAACGAAGCCGCCGAATGCATGGGCGGTGCCGGGTATGTCGAAGACAGCATCCTGCCGCGCTTGTACCGCGAGGCACCGGTCAATTCGACGTGGGAAGGCTCCGGCAACGTGCAATGCCTGGATGTGTTGCGGGCGCTGTCGAAAGAACCGGGAGTGCTCGATGTGCTGTTCAGCGAGTTGGGTGATGGTCACGGCGACAAACGGCTGGCCGCACACATCAGCCAATTGCAGTCGGCGTTCAAGGACACCAGCGACATTCAGTATCGTGCGCGACAGCTCACCGAAGACATCGCGTTGGGGCTGCAAGCCAAGTTGTTGCTGGAGGCCGGCAATTCGGCGGTCAGCGATGCGTTCATCGCCAGCCGCCTCGGCGACGCCGGTCGGGTATACGGTGCGTTGCCGCGAGGGCTGGATGTCGAAGCGATCGTCGCCCGCTCGACCCCGCTAGGGTTTTGATCACGACTAAATGAACACTAAGGAAACCTGTGGGAGCGGGCTTGCCCGCGATAGCGGTCTGTCAGACAACATCTCTGTTGAATGTCAATCCGTAATCGCGGGCAAGCCCGCTCCCACAGGTTCAGTGGCGCCTCAGAATTGGTGCGCAACCAACACGCCACTGTTCCCGTGAAGCGACGATGCAGGCAAGATGAAGGCCTGCAAGTCAGAACACAGGATGCTGATCGTGACCGAAGCTTTTATTATCGTTCAAACCGCCGAGCAAGCCGTGGACCGGCTTGCTCACTTGCACAATCGCGCAACCACCGCACTGAGCCAGGCGCTCAAGCGTTACCTCAAGGATCGAGTTGAACCGGACGCCGAACAGCGTGCGATGTTTCGTTATCCTGAACTGCGTCTGACCTACCACTGCCAGGGCGAAGTCCCGCAAACCACCCGCGCCTACGCCAAGGTGCAGTTGCCGGGGACCTACAGCGTCACAGTCACCCATCCGGCGGCTTTCCGTAAATACTTGCTGGAACAGCTCGTGCCGCTGATGCACGACTTCACCGTGACCGTGGAAGTCGGCATCAGCCAGCAGAACATTCCTTATCCGTATGTGGTCGAGCAGGGCGATGAACTGGCCGGCTCCGGCGTGACCGCGGCCGTGCTGGCGCGGGTGTTCCCGAGTACCGACCTGTCGGCCGCCACCGATGGCATCGCCGACGGTTTGTACGATTGGGAAAACACCGACCCGCTGCCGCTGGCCCTGTTCGACGCCGCGCGGGTGGATTTCTCCCTGCGCCGCCTCGTGCATTACACCGGCAGCGACTGGCGCCATGTGCAGCCGTGGATTCTGCTGACCAACTACCACCGCTACGTTGACCAGTTCATTGTTCATGGCCTCGAGCAGTTGCGCAGCGATCCGCGTTTCGTGCGCATGGTGCTGCCGGGCAACGTGATCATCGAAAAGAGCATGGATCACGGCGAAGCGTCGGCGATTGCGGCCGGCGTGGTCTGGCATCGCTATCAAATGCCGGCCTATCACCTGATCGCCAGCGACGGTCATGGCGTGACCCTGGTGAACATCGGCGTCGGCCCGTCCAACGCCAAGAACATCACCGACCATTTGGCGGTATTGCGTCCGCATTGCTGGCTGATGATCGGTCACTGCGGCGGTCTGCGTCAGTCGCAGACCATTGGCGATTATGTGTTGGCTCACGCCTACATGCGCCGCGACGGGATTCTCGACCGGGTCGTGCCGCCGAACATTCCGATTCCGGCCCTGGCCGAGGTGCAGATGGCGTTGCAGCAAGCGGCGGCCAACATCACCGGTGAGAAGGGCGACGAGCTGAAGAAACGCCTGCGCACCGGCACCGTGCTGACTTACGACGACCGTAACTGGGAATTGCGCTGGGCCCAGGAACGTCCGTTGATCAACCTGTCCCGCGCCGTGGCGGTGGACATGGAAAGCGGCACCATCGCCGCGCAAGGTTATCGCTTGCGGGTGCCGTACGGCACATTGCTTTGCGTCTCGGACAAACCGCTGCACAGCGAAATCAAGTTGCCGGGTTCGGCCAACGCCTTTTACGAGCGCGCGGTCAGCCAGCACTTGAAGATCGG
This sequence comes from Pseudomonas sp. BF-RE-21, assembly GCF_019947305.1. Lineage (NCBI taxonomy): Bacteria > Pseudomonadati > Pseudomonadota > Gammaproteobacteria > Pseudomonadales > Pseudomonadaceae > Pseudomonas > Pseudomonas sp. BF-RE-21. The sequence goes on from NZ_JAGYGF010000007.1 coordinate 60,971, forward strand.
TATCGAGGCGGTGGACTTGTTGCGCACCGAACTCAACTCGTTGCACTCGCGCAAACTGCGCAGCTTCGACGAGCCGCCGTTCCGCTGATTGAGAGTTGTCATGGTCATTTGGCGGTCAGGGCACTAGCATTAGCAGCCCTGACCGTTAGATGTTCTCTTCGCCATGTCCCGTCCCCAACGCCCCGTGTCCCGCCGCCCTGGCGCGAACACCCCGTCATCAGCCCCGCGCCGTGTCGCCAAAGCGCCGCCGGCCGAGCCGAAGCTGATCCTGTTCAACAAACCGTTCGATGTGCTGACGCAATTCAGCGACGGTGAAGGGCGGGCGACGCTCAAGGATTTCATCGAGATTCCCGGGATTTACCCGGCAGGCCGTCTGGATCGTGACAGCGAAGGGTTGCTGCTGCTGACCAACGACGGCCAGCTCCAGGCGCGGATTGCCGACCCCAAGCACAAACTGGCCAAGACGTATTGGGTGCAAGTGGAGGGCGAGCCGAGTGCCGAGCAGTTACAGCGTTTGCGCGATGGCGTCGAGCTGAATGACGGCATGACCTTGCCCGCGCAAGCGCGGCAACTGGATGAGCCGCAACTGTGGCCGCGCAACCCGCCGGTGCGCTTTCGCAAAAGCGTGCCGACCAGTTGGCTGGAACTGGTGATTCGCGAGGGGCGTAACCGTCAGGTCCGGCGCATGACCGCAGCGGTCGGCTTGCCGACGTTGCGCCTGGTGCGAGTCAGGATCGGCGACTGGTCGATCGAAGGGCTCGATCAGGGCCAGTGGAAAGAAGTGCCGGCGCGCTTATAACGTGCCGGATTCGATCAGGCCGATCACCACGCTTTTGATCACGAACGCGGCCACGCCCAGACCGAGCACGAAGAACAGGATGAACGAGCCAAAGCGCCCGGCCTTGGATTTCTTTGCCAGATCCCAGACGATGAAACCCATGAAAATGATCAGAATGCTGACCAGCCCGGTCATCATCCACTCTTCGAATACTGCAGGATCCATCGGACATCTCCAGCGGGGGCGGGGCTAAAAGGCGCTGGAGTATACGGCATGGGGGATTGGTGCGGCATTGACCTGCGGCAGCGTGTCGCAGCTATTCGTCGCCTGTTCCGGCCCCTTCGCGAGCAAGCCTCGCTCCTACAAAGGCTCGCGCAAAACCTGTAGGAGCGAGGCTTGCCCGCGAAGGCGTCCTCAGCTACGCAGATGAGTCAGCGGCAGTTCGGTGCTGTTGAGCACCTGATTCAACACAAAACTCGACCGCACACTCGTCACCCCTTCAATCCTTGTCAGGTGCCCCAGCAGCAGTTTCTGGTAATGGTCCATGTCCGGCACCACCACCTTGAGCTGATAGTCCGCATCCATCCCCGTCACCAGGCTGCATTCAAGCACTTGCGGCAAGGTGCGAATCGCCGCTTCGAAATTCTCGAATCGCTCCGGCGTATGTCGGTCCATGCCGATCAGCACGTAAGCCGTCAGGCTCAGGCCAAGCATTTTGCGATCCAGCAGGGCCACCTGGCGGGTGATGTAGCCGTCGTCTTCCAGTTGCTTGACCCGGCGCGAGCACGGTGAAGGTGACAGGCCGATGCGTTCGGCCAGCTCCTGGTTGGAGATGCGCGCGTCGCGCTGCAATTCCGCCAAAATGCTCAGGTCGTATCGGTCGAGTTTGCTCATCAATCAGGCCTTTGTCATATCGATTGCGGCAGATTATCTATCCAGGGTTAAAAATTGCGCAAGTCATGTTTATTTGAGCAATCTTCGCAATCCTCTGCCGGCGCCCCAGGCCTATTCTTATCACCAGAATCACTGCTCGGACAAACAGTCCACAGCGACTCGCCCAATCAGGCCAGTCGCGGCCGCCACCCCCACCGGGGATGTGCCGGCCCCCGAGCTGCACACTGTCCAGAAGACGGCGTGAGGTGAGCCGACGTCATAAGCGTCGAGCACGGACGAAGTTCTCAAAGGGAGGCCGACGGGTCTCCCTTTTCTTTTGCCCGCAATTTTTCACCCGCCCTCAATAAATAAGTTGCACGACTGATAACCTGTTGCAGAACCGGCCTGTGCTTTCCCAGTCTTACGTACAGGCCCTAACCCGCAGTGAGGAAAAGCATGAAGTCGCGCATCTGGCGTTTGGCCGGTGTTGGTTTGCTGTGTGTCAGTGTCACTGCGCAATCGCTGGCCGATGAGCCGCAGAACCGGGGTCCCGACAATGGACAACGCGGTGACGGTCATCAGGGCAACAATCAGGGCCGTGGCGGCAACAATCAGCCGCGTCCGCAAAAAAACGACATCATTCGTGGCGACAACAGTCGTCAGTTCGAGAACAACGGCCAGTCGCGCAATGGCGGGCAGTGGCAAAACAATCAGCCGCGAGACAACCCGCCGCGCGACTTCAACAGTCCCGTCCGGCCACCACCGCCGCCGCCGCAATTGCCGGCCAACGACTTGCCGATCCAGGGCCGGCCCGACACCGTGCGCCAGACCCAGCAGCCGCAACGTGGTTACTATCAGGACATCCCGCGAAACAATGGTTACAACCAGCAATGGCAGACCGGCGGGCCGGGTTCACGTCCCGACGATCATCATTGGGCCGGTCGCCCGAATGGCCACGGTAACGGTTGGGGCCCAGGCCCGCAGTACCGTCCCGGGCATGTGATCGACCGCTTCCCGGACCGCGACTATCGCGTGCCGTATCGTGGGCAGGATTATTTCTTCTCCGGCGGCTACTGGTATCGCCCGCTCGGCCCGCGTTATGTCGTGGTGCAGCCGCCGCGCGGGATTCGCGTCAGCTACCTGCCTGATTACGCCCGTGAAGTGTGGATCGGCGGCGCGCTGTTGTTCCTGGCGGCGGGCTCGTACTACGCCTATCAGGAAAGCACTCAGGATTACGTGGTGGTCGAGCCGCCCGTGCAACCGCAACCGACCGGCAATGGCTATGACGTGGTGGCGTATCCCGCCAACGGGCAGTCGCCGCAGCAGGTCAATCAGGACGGCTACGAGTGTTATCAATACGCGGTGCAGCAGAGTGGCTTCGATCCGCGCACGGCCACCTACCAGCCGGATCCGTCGGTGGTGCAAGCCTACCGCCAGGCCCAGGGCAACTGCCTGAGCAGTCGCGGGTATCAGGTGAGTTTCTGATTTGCCCTGGCGGCCTTCACCACTTCCTGCGGGTCGGCGTGCACCAGCACCTCGGCTCGCGGGTACGCCGCGTGAATTGCATCGGCCGCCTGATCGCTGATGCCGTGAGCGACTGACAGGGTCAGCTCCCCCGGCAATTCCAGGTGCAATTGCACGAACCACTGGTTGCCGGACACCCGTGTGCGCAGGTCATGCGCGCCCAGCACCCCCGGTACGCTGCAGGCCAGTTCGAGCATGTGTTGGCTGACGTCTGGCGGCAATTCCTCGTCCATCAGCACCTTAAAACTTTCCCGGGCGATTTGAATGGCGCTCCAGAAGATGTAGGCGGCGATCCCCAGGCCAAACCACGCGTCCATCTGATGCCAGCCAACCCCGGCCAGCACCAGCGCAACCAGAATGCTGCCATTGAGCAGCAAGTCCGAACGGTAATGCAGGGAATCGGCGCGCACCGCGTTGGAGCCGGTGGCCTTGACGACCCGATGCTGCAACATCAGCAGGACCAATGTCAGCGCCAGGGAAAACACGATCACGCCGATGCTGATCCACGGAGCACCCACCGGTTCCGGATGCTTGAGCCGATCAAACGCCTGCAACGCAATCAGCACCGCACTGCCACCAATGAACAACGCCTGCGCCATGCCCGCCAGCGATTCGGCCTTGCCGTGCCCGTAACGGTGATCTTCATCGGCGGGGCGCAAGGCGTAATGCACTGCCAGCAGGTTGAGCAGCGAGGCGATACCGTCGAGGGCCGAGTCGGTCAACCCGGCGAGCATGCTCACCGAACCGCTCAACCACCACGCGATGGCTTTGGCGACGATCAACGTGCACGCCACCGCCACCGAGGCACGGGTCGCCAGCCGCAGCAGGCGGGCGTGTTCGGAGCTGGAAATCATAAGTGCGGCTATTCCTTTATGTGCACGGATTACGCGGCAGGTTGCAGGCCGAGCAAGGCCAGTTGCTGAGTGCTGCCCTTGTGTTGAATCAAACGTGGGTCGTCCAGCGGGAAGCTGCGGCCCAGTTCGGTTTCAAGAATAGTCTGCAATTTGTGGGTATCGACCTTGCCGTCGGCACCGATCGCTTCCTTGAGTTTTTCCGGCGCCACCTGCGCGGTCTCGCCCGGTGCGTAGTAAATCGCGCCGGTGGCGAAGTCCACGGCAAACGCGATCAGGCCGGGGATGATGTAGAACAGCAGGCCCACGGCATCCAGCGCGGCGATGGCCGGGTCAATCTTGCCTTCGATCTGCCCGCGGCGATCAGGGTAGAAGATCGAGCCGCAAGCGGTTACCTGGGTCAGCAAGGTGGCAACCAATACACCGCCAATCAGGCGAAAGGGAACACGCATATGAAATCTCCTGGGTAATTTCAAAACGAAAGGGCGTCTCTATGAATTAGGACCCTGATAAACGCCGAGCAGTTCGCCGTTATACTCGGCCCTCTGTTTGGGAGCCAGCATGATTTCTTTGCCGATTGATGAAGTTTTACCCGCCCTGCGTGAAGCCTTGGCGACACGCCACGAAGCCGTGCTCGAAGCACCGCCCGGTGCCGGTAAAACCACCCGTGTTCCATTGGCCCTGCTCAACGAGCCATGGCTGGCCGGGCAGACCATTCTGATGCTCGAACCGCGTCGGTTGGCTGCACGTGCGGCGGCGGAGCGCTTGGCCAGTGAGCTGGGCGAGAAGGTCGGTGAAACCGTCGGCTATCGCATTCGGCTGGACAGCAAAGTCGGGCCCAGGACGCGGATTGAAGTGGTCACCGAAGGCATCCTCACCCGGCGCTTGCAGGATGATCCGGCGCTGGAAGGCGTGGGCTTGCTGATCTTCGACGAATTTCATGAACGCAGCCTTGATGCCGATCTGGCCTTGGCCCTCAGCCTGAATGGCCGGGAACTGTTCCGCGATGATCAACCGCTGAAAATTCTTTTGATGTCGGCCACCCTTGAAGGCGAACGCCTGGCCGGGTTGCTCGATGACGCGCCGATCCTGCGCAGTGAAGGGCGCATGTACCCGGTGGCGATGCGCTGGGGGCGACCGTTCCAGCCCGGTGAATTCATCGAGCCGCGCCTGGTGCAAACCATCCTCGAAGCCTTGAACGATGAAACCGGCAGCCTCCTGGTGTTCCTGCCGGGGCAAGCGGAAATCCGCCGGGTGCATCAACAACTGGCCGATGCGCTGGGCGAAAACACGCAGGTGTTGCTCTGCCCGTTGCACGGTGAACTGGACCTCGCCGCGCAACGCGCCGCGATTGATCCAGCCCCGGCGGGCAAGCGCAAAGTGGTGCTGGCGACCAACATCGCCGAGACCAGCCTGACCATCGACGGCGTGCGTGTGGTGATCGATGCCGGGTTGGCACGAGTGCCGCGTTTCGATCCGGGCAGCGGCATGACCCGCCTCGACACGCAGCGCATCTCTCGCGCCAGTGCCACGCAACGTGCGGGGCGGGCAGGGCGGCTGGAGCCGGGCGTGTGTTATCGCTTGTGGTCGCAGGATCAACACGAGCAACTGGCGGCGTATGCCAGTGCGGAAATTCTTTCGGCGGACCTTGCCGGTCTGGCGTTGCAGCTCGGCCGCTGGGGCGTGACACCGACGCAACTGGTGTGGCTCGACGTGCCGCCCGCCGCCGCGTATGCCCAGGCTCAGGACTTGCTTGATCGCCTCGGCGCACTGGATGGCGAAGCGCTGACCCGCCACGGTCAGGCCATGGCCGAACTGCCGGCGCATCCGCGCATCGCCCATTTGCTGCTGCGCGGTCAGGCGCTGGGCTTGGCGGACATGGCGTGCGATGTCGCGGCGTTGCTCGGTGAGCGGGATATCTTGCGCGGTGCCGGCGCCGATCTGCACAGTCGACTGGTGCTGTTGTCCGGCGAAGAGCGTGCCGCACGCGGTGCTCAGGGCGGTGTTCAGCGAGCGCGGCAACTGGCGCGTCAATACCGTGGTTATCTGCGTGGCAAGGCGTCGGAACCGGTCAGCGATCCGGAGCATCCGCGCTGGCTCGGCGCCTTGCTGGCGCTGGCCTATCCCGACCGTGTTGCGCAACAACGTCGAGCGGGTGGTGCGGAATATCGCCTGGCCAACGGCCGTGCCGCGTTGTTCGCCGAAGCCGACAGCTTGATGAAACAACCGTGGCTGGTAATCGCCGATCTCGGCAGCCGTCAGGGGCAGCGCGAGGAACGGATTTATCTGGCGGCGGATTTCGATCCGGCGTTGTTCGATTCGGTGCTCGCCGAACAGGTGCGGGTGGTCGATCAGCTGGATTGGGACGAGCGCGAAGGCGTGTTACGCGCCGAGCGTCAGCGCAAGGTTGGCGAGTTGATCCTCAGCCGTGAACCGTTGACCGGGCTCGATGAAACCGCGCGCAGTCAGGCGCTGGTGAATCTGGTGCGGCGCAAGGGGCTGGAGCTGTTGCCGTGGACGCCGGAGTTGCGTCAGTGGCAGGCGCGGGTGGCGTTGTTGCGGCAGTTGGACCTCGCCAGCAAGGATCAGAGTGAGTGGCCGGATGTCAGTGATGCTGCGCTGCTCAAAAGCCTTGAGCACTGGTTGATGCCGTATCTGGGGAAGGTTTCGCGGCTCAGTCATTTTGCCAATCTGGATCTCTCAAGCATTGTTCATAACCTATTGCCGTGGCCGCTGCCGCAACGGCTCGATGAGCTGGCACCGCATCATTTGAGCGTGCCGTCGGGGTCGTCGATTCGTCTGGATTACAGCGAGCAGCCGCCGATTCTGGCGGTGCGGTTGCAGGAGTTGTTCGGTTTGGCCGAAACCCCGCGCATCGCTGGCGGGCGGCAGGTGGTGAAGTTGCATCTGTTGTCCCCGGCGCGGCGGCCGGTGCAGGTGACACAGGACCTGGCGAACTTCTGGCGCAGTACGTATGCCGAGGTGAAAAAGGATTTGAAGGGGCGGTATCCGAAGCATTACTGGCCGGATGATCCGTTGGTGGCTGAAGCGACCGCCCGAATCAAACCCCGGAAGTGAGGTGCCCCCCACCCTGTAGGAGCCGGCTTGCTGGCGATGGCGTCCGTCCAGTCAATAAATCAGCGGCTGACCCACCGCTATCGTCGGAACGCCGCCCGCAGCAAGCCGGCTCCTACAGGTTTGCGTTTGCCTTGATCCCTCATACATCCACGCACCTTGTAGGAGCCGGCTTGCCGGCGATGGGGCCCTTGGATGTTGCATCGGTCTTTCGGACGCCATCGCCAGCAAGCCGGGCTCCTACAAGGTCGGGTGTGATCTTTCGGCCTTGGCGGTGAGCTGTTCGCGGCAGTAATCGGCAAACAACTGCGCCGGTTTGGTCAACTGCCCGCGCTTCAGCCACGCCGCCACCAACCCCGAGCCGGTGACGTCTTCGACGATGTCCACGCACACCACTTTCTGCCCGTCGTAGGTGCACTCCGAGTGCGGGCGGGTGACCAGGATCGAGAAGCCGAACCCTTGGCCGACCATGCCCCGAACCATCTCGATCGACGGTGAGCTGAACGCAATGTTCGGCGACAGGCCCAGTTCTTCGAACAGGCTGACGAAGTAGGTCCGGCTCGGTTGCACGTCCAGCAGAATCATCGGCTCCAGGCACAGATCGCGCAGGGACACTTGCTTGAGTTGGGCAAAGCGATGATCCGCCGGCAGCAATGCATAAGGCCGCTGCGCCGGCATCAGGGGTTCAGTTTCGATGGTGGCGTCGAGGTCGTGTTCATAGAGGATCGCCAGGTCGAAGGTGCCCGAGGTCAGGCCTTGCACCAACTCCTGCTGTTCGCCGTCACGGATGCGGATTTTCACGCCGGGATACAGCGCCGAGAACCCGGCAATCAATTGCGGCAGGTACAGCGGCGCGACGGTTTCGAAGCAGCCGATGTCGATTTGTCCGGCCACCACGTCATTGTCGGCCAGGGCGTTCTGTTCGAACTCCTTGGCCATGCGCAACAGTTCCTGGGCCTTGCGGTAGAAGCGTGCGCCGCTGGGCGTCAGGGACACGCCTTGTGCGTGATGACGGATCAGCAATTGCACGCCGAAGCTGTCTTCCAGGCCTTTGATCGCCGTGGAAATGGCCGGCTGGGCGATGTACAGCTTGCGCGACGCCTCGGCAACGCTGCCGCATTCGACGGTGGTGATGAAGTACTTCAATTGACGCAGGTTGTAGGCAGCCACGGCAAACCTCGGGGTGGATGGACTCGACATCCAGCAATTTTTGCGCCGACTGCGTCCGTTCTGACGACGGTGTTGTTGTGCCTGAACAATAACCACATACCGCACGACCGGGGAGATGGGCTGCCCAGTTTTTTCATGGTCTGCGAAGACATTTTTACTATTTTTCCTCGACACGGGCCTGGGCCACCATCCAATTCACAAGAAAAGCCCATGGAGCATCTGAACGTGTTCGAGCTTACCTACTGGCAAAACAAGGCCGCTGCGCTGGCGTTTCCCGACCAGGCCCTGATTGATGGCAAACCCCGTTCGGCGAAGTCGGGACAAACCTTCGCCGCGATCAACCCGGCCACCGGCCAGCGCCTGGCCAACGTGACAGCGTGCGGTGATGAAGAAGTGAACGCCGCCGTCAAAAATGCGCGGCAGGTGTTCGAGGCCGGCACCTGGTCGGCGCGTTCGCCAAACGAGCGCAAGCAAGTGCTGCTGCGCCTGGCTGATCTGATCATGACCCACCGCGAAGAACTGGCGCTGCTGGATTCGCTGAACATGGGCAAGCCAGTGATGGACGCCTACAACATCGACGTGCCGGGCGCCGCCGGGGTGTTTCGCTGGTACGCCGAAAGCCTCGACAAACTCTACGACCAGATCGCTCCGAGCGCGCAGAACGTACTGGCGACCATCACCCGCGAAGCGCTGGGCGTGGTCGCCGCCGTGGTGCCATGGAATTTCCCGCTGGACATGGCTGCATGGAAACTCGCGCCCGCGCTGGCGGCAGGCAACTCGGTGATCCTCAAACCCGCCGAGCAATCACCGTTTTCTGCCCTGCGTCTGGCCGAGTTGGCGCTTGAAGCCGGCTTGCCAGCAGGCGTGCTCAACGTGCTGCCAGGCCTCGGTGAACAAACGGGCAAAGCCCTCGGTTTGCACCCGGACGTCGATTGCCTGGTGTTCACCGGCTCCACCGAAGTCGGCAAATTTTTCATGCAGTATTCCGCGCAATCGAACCTGAAACAGGTCTGGCTGGAGTGCGGCGGCAAGAGCGCCAACCTGGTGTTCGCCGATTGTCAGGACCTGGATCTGGCGGCCGAAAAAGCTGCGTTCGGCATCTTCTTCAATCAGGGCGAAGTCTGCTCCGCCAACTCGCGATTGCTGGTGCAGCGTTCGATCCATGACGAGTTCGTCGAGCGCCTCAAGGCGCAGGCCGAACGCTGGCTGCCGGGCGATCCGCTGGACCCGTCGAGCAGCGCCGGGGCGATCGTAGACAGCCGCCAGACCGCGCGCATCATGAAGTTCATCGAGCAAGCCCAGCGCCAGGGGGCGACCAAGGTGTGCGGCGGTCGGCAGTCGATTTTCAACGGCTCCGACAACTTCATCCAGCCGACGATTTTCACTCACGTGAGCCCGGACATGTCGCTGTTTCGTGACGAGGTGTTCGGCCCGGTGCTGGCGATCACCGCGTTCGATGACGAGGCACACGCCTTGCAACTGGCCAACGACAGCGTCTACGGCCTGGCCGCTTCGCTGTGGACCGACGACCTCAATCGCGCCCACCGTGTGGCGCGGCAATTGCGCGCCGGCACGGTGTCGGTGAACAGCGTCGACGCACTCGACGTGACGGTGCCGTTCGGCGGCGGCAAGCAGTCCGGTTTCGGCCGTGACCTGTCGCTGCACTCATTCGATAAATACACCCAGTTGAAGACCACCTGGTTTCAACTGCGCTAATAACAAAACGGAGAACTGGCGATGACCACACCACGTGAAACCCGCGACTACCAGGCCGCCGACGCTGCGCACCACATCCACGCATTCGTCGATCAGAAAGCGCTCAACGATGAAGGACCGCGGGTGATGGTCCGTGGCGAGCGTCTGCACCTGTGGGACAACGATGGTCGGCGCTACCTCGACGGCATGTCCGGGCTGTGGTGCACCAACCTCGGTTACGGCCGCAAGGACCTGGCGGCGGCAGCGGCTCAACAGCTTGAGCAATTGCCGTACTACAACATGTTTTTCCACACCACTCACCCGCAGGTGATCGAGCTTTCGGAGCTGCTGTTCAGCCTGTTGCCGGGGCACTACAGCCACGCGATCTACACCAACTCCGGCTCCGAAGCGAACGAGGTGCTGATCCGCACCGTGCGCCGTTACTGGACCATCCTCGGCAAGCCCGAGAAGAAAGTCATGATCGGTCGCTGGAACGGTTACCACGGTTCGACACTGGCGGCGACGGCGCTCGGCGGCATGAAGTTCATGCACGAAATGGGCGGCATGCTGCCGGACATCGAACACATCGACGAGCCGTACTTCTTCGCCCATGAAGGCAACCTGACCCCGGCTGAATTCGGCCTGCGGGCGGCGCAACAACTGGAAGCGAAGATTCTCGAACTGGGCGCGGACAAAGTCGCCGGGTTTATCGCCGAACCGTTCCAGGGCGCGGGCGGGATGATCTTCCCGCCAGAAAGTTACTGGCCGGAGATTCAGCGGATTTGCCGCAAGTACGACGTGCTGTTGTGCGCCGACGAAGTGATCGGCGGCTTCGGTCGCACTGGCGAATGGTTCGCCCATGAGCACTTCGGTTTCGAGCCGGACACGCTGTCGATTGCCAAGGGTTTGACCTCCGGCTACATCCCCATGGGCGGGCTGATCCTGTCGAAGAAAATGGCGCAGGTATTGGTGGAGCAGGGCGGGGTGTTTGCCCACGGCCTGACCTATTCCGGACACCCAGTGGCGGCAGCGGTGGCCATCGCCAACCTCAAGGCGTTGCGCGATGAGGGGGTGGTGACGCGGGTCAAGGACGACATCGGGCCGTACCTGCAACAGTGCCTGCGCGAAGTGTTCGGCAATCACCCGTTGGTGGGGGATATCCAGGGTGTCGGGATGGTAGCGGCGTTGCAGTTGGCTGAAGATAAAACCAGTCGAAAGCGCTTTGCCAACGAGAACGATATTGCCTGGCGTTGCCGCACGATTGGGTTTGAGGAGGGGGTGATTATTCGTTCGACGCTGGGGCGGATGATCATGGCGCCGGCGTTGATTGCCAGTCGGGAAGAGGTTGATGAGTTGGTTGGCAAGACGTTGAAAGCGGTCGATCGTACGGCGCAGGAATACGGCCGGCTCTGATGTAGCCGAAGGTCCTGCGGACCTTTTCGCGGGCAAGCCTCGCTCCTACAGGTTTATTGTCGGCCTCGGATTTTAGGCCTGACACATAACCTGTAGGAGCGAGGCTTGCCCGCGAAAGCTTTTACCGATTCACCCCACCTCTCACCTTTTGCACAAAGCCCGTGCGCCCCCACCAACCCCGCCCTTTTACCGCGCACGCTACCCAGTTTTTTCATCACTCCCACCGACATATTTCCTAATTTTCCTTCTCCCCACCTTGGTCCAACATCGACCTCGCCAGTCAGCCGAACACTGCCCACCCAAAGGTCCATCAGAGACCACCCGTGGCAGCTCTTCTCCAAAGGCTGCTGGCCGTACTGCCCATGACAAAACTAAATCAACAGCTTTGGGAGTGCTCCATGATCAAGTCCTTGCTAACCCGCGTCGCTCATCCACTGGCGGTCACCGCCATCGCCGCCACGGTCGCCACCAGCGCCCAGGCCGGCACTCTGTCCATCGGCCATACCACATGGGTCGGTTACGGCACGCTCTACCTCGCCCAGGACCTGGGCTACTTCAAGGAAGGCGGTTTGACCGTCGAGTTGCCCGTCGTCGAAGAGGCTTCGATGTACATGGCCGCGCAAGCCTCGGGCGAATTGTCCGGCTCGGCGTCGACCATCGACGAAGTACTGAAATACCGTCCGCAATTCTGCTTCAAGGCCGTGGCCGCACTCGATGACAGCCATGGTGGCGACGGTGTTCTGGTGGGCAAGGACATCAAGAGCCTGCAGGAGCTCAAAGGCAAAGCCGTGGCGGTGAACGAAGGCTCGACTTCGCAATTCTGGCTCTCGTACTTGCTGAAAAAACACGGCATGAGCATGAGCGACATCACCGTGCAGAACATGACGGCTGACGACGCCGCCACCGCGTTCATCGCCGGTCGTGTGCCCGCCGCCGTGACCTGGGAACCGCACCTGTCGATGGTGCGAGACAAGAAACAAGGCAAAGTCTTGATCGACAGCAGCAGCACGCCTGGCGTGATTGTCGATGTGGTCGCGCTCAACTGCACGGTCATCGAGAAGCAGCCGGAAGACGTCAAGGCGTTGGTCGCGGGTCTGTACAAAGCGGTGCAGTACACCAAGGACCATCCGCAGGAAGCCTACAAAATCATGGCCAAGGGTGTTGGCGGTTACCTTGCCGATCCGAAGGAACTGGAAGCCGCCGCGCAAGGCGTGCGCTTCTACGATCAGGCCATGAGCGAAAAACTCCTGGGCTCGCCGGGCAATCCGGGCGACAGCGAACCGTTGATCAAACTGGCCAACGAAACCGCCAGTGAATTGCAGGGCAAACCCTACAGCGTCAGCAATGACGACCTGATCGACAACCGTTTCGTCAGCCCGCTGTAGGAGGTTCGCATGTTCAAGCGCAATTCATGGCTGAGCCGTTGCATCACGCCCAAGACCGGCTTGCCGGTTTCGGTGATCTGGAGCGCGAGCGGCCTGGCCTGGGTGTTGTTGGTCGGCCTGTGGGCCGGGTTGTCTTACGGCGGTGTGGTGCCGGGCATGTTCTTGCCGACGCCGGGCGCGGTGGTCGAAGCCGCCGTGCGCCTGAGCCGCGACGGCACGCTCGGTTTGCACGTGTGGGCCAGTCTTGAAGTGGTGGTGGTCGGTTTCGTTGTTTCGTCGCTGGTGGCGGTGCCGCTGGGGTTGCTGATGGGCAGCTTCCGCATCGTTCAGGCGTTCCTCGAACCGATGGTCAATTTCATCCGCTACCTGCCGGTGACTTCGTTCGTGCCGCTGTTCATTCTGTGGATCGGTATCGGTCTGGAGCAGCGTGTCTCGGTAATCATCTTTGGTGTGTTTTTCCAGCAACTGGTGATGATCGCGGACGTGTCCAAAGGCATCTCCAAAGACCTGATCAACGCCTCTTACACACTCGGTTCTAACCGCCGCGATGCGGTGTTGCATGTGATCGCACCGGCCTCGTTGCCGGGTGTGCTCGACACCTTGCGCGTGACCATGGGCTGGGCCTGGACGTACCTGGTGGTCGCCGAACTGGTCGCCGCTTCCAGTGGCCTGGGTTACTTGAGTCTTAAAGCCATGCGCGGCTTTCAGGTGGATGTGATCTTCCTCGCCATCGCGATCATCGGCCTGTTGGGCCTGGTCACCGATCAACTGTTCCGTTTCCTTCGTCTGAGGATTGCCGCATGGGCTCAGTAACCGCCGTCAACCCGCGTATCGTCACACCGATGGCTGCCCCGGCCTACGCCGCGCCTCGTTTGCAAGTGGACAAAGTCAGCCTGCGTTACCAGAAGCCCGATGGTGGCATGTTCACCGCGCTGGATCAGGTTTCGTTCGAAGTGCCGGATCAGCAATTCGCCGTGCTGGTCGGGCCGTCGGGCTGTGGCAAGTCGAGTTTGCTGTACCTCACCGCCGGTTTGAACGAGCCCACGGAAGGCGAGATCTACGTCGGCGGCCAGCAAGTTCAAGGGCCGGGCGCGGACCGCGGCATGGTGTTCCAGAGCTACACGCTGTTTCCGTGGCTGACCGTGCGGCAGAACGTCGAGTTCGGCCTCAAGCGTCGCGGCATGGCGGCGGCGCAGCGCAAGGACATCGTCGATTACTACGTCAACGAAGTCGGTCTCAGCGGGTTCGCTGACAACTACGCCAAGCAGTTGTCCGGCGGCATGATGCAGCGTGTGGCGATTGCCCGCGCTTTGGCCAACGACCCGCAAATCCTGCTGATGGACGAACCCTTCGGCGCCCTCGACAGCCAGACGCGCCTGCAAATGCAGCAGCTGTTGTTGCGCGTTTGGGGCAACAGCAAGAAAACCGTGCTGTTCGTGACTCACGACATCGACGAGGCGATTCTGCTGGGTGATCGCGTCTACGTGATGGGCGCCAGGCCTGGGCGGATCAAGCAGATTCTGGACGTGCCGATCGAACGCCCCCGGACCCTGGACATGGTCATGGAGCGCTCATTCATCGAGATGAAACGCGATATTTTCGGGCTGCTGCATGACGACCTGGAGGAAGTCCATTGAACAACGCGACCCCTTGTAGGAGCCGGCTTGCCGGCGATGAGGCCATCACATCCAACATCTTCGTTGACTGACCCACCGCTATCGCCAGCAAGCTGGCTCCTACAGGGTTTTGTGTTTGGCAGGGGTTACGGCGCAGCCGGCAGGAGGAACCGCGCAATCACCGGCAGGTGATCGGAGATCCGCAACGTATCGTCCTGTCGCACCGTCGCCTCGACCCGTTTGATCCGAGGGCTGTAAAACAGGTAATCGACGGTGCGGTCCGGGCCGTTCAGGCCTGGATCATTCGGGTAGTGCGTCAGCCAACGCGCCCGATCGATGCCGCTGGCTTCATTGTTGGTCGGGATCATCGGGTACTTGTCCCACAACAAGTGCAACGCGCTGTCGGCGGAGTAGGGCGTGCGTTGTTCGGCGGGCAGGCGTCGATATTGCCCCAGCGGCAACAGGTTGAAGTCGCCGCCGATCAGCCACGGGGTGCTATGGCTTTCGTATTTGTCGAGGACTTTGGCCACCGCCGTCACCTGGGTCTGTAGCGTTTCGTCAGGTTGGGTGGCGCGGTCCAGATGGGTGTTGAGGACGGCCAACTGCCCGCCGTCACTCAACGGCAGGTAAGTGACCAGCAAGGCATTTTTCGGCTGGAACTGACGGCTGATGAAGTTAGTCGGCGCGACCGGCAGTTGCAGGCGTTCGGCGTGTTCGATCCGGTAGCGGCTGAGGGTTGCCAGTTGCCGGCCGACACTGCCGAAGATGTGCGGTTGCGGCACGAAGTCGGCTTTCCAGTCGAAGGCATGGGCGCTGCACGGATAGAGATCGGCGAGGCGTTCCTGAAGCAGTTTGAACTGGTTCTGGTAATCGCTGGCCTTGGCGCCGTCATCGAGCTCTTGCAGCAACACGAGGTCCGGTTGTTCGTCGCGAATCACCCGCGCCACTTCATCGAGGCTGAAGGCCATGTCTTCAGGCGTCGGTTTTTCGTCGTCGCCGGCGGCCAGGTCATTCCAGAACACATAGCGCTTACCCGCCAGGTACTGAACGTTCCAGGTCATCACTTTCAACGCCTGGCCGGGCACCAGTGTCGGTGCTTGAGCGTTGCAACTGACGGGCAAAACTTCCTTGGCTTCGGGGCGCCAGGTCAGGCTGTAGATCAGCAAGGCAATCAGGCCGATTGCTATCAACAGGCCCAGCAGGGTGTAGCGCAGTAGTCGGGTCATGGCTCGGCTTATAGCGTTACAAAAGATGGATCCGAGCATAACCGAGAGCCGGGCCGAAGCCCACGATCAGAGCGGCCGGTCGATTTTCTCGGGAACGTCGCTGATCAGCATGAACAAACGGAACAACACCACGCTGGTGAACAGTTGCAGGAAGCTGTGGGCGCTGTCGATCAGCAGGGAAATCACCGGGTTCTGCGGTTCCGGATACACATTGAGCGTCACACCCTTGAGCACCCACAACGGGCCCATCACACACAGGATGCACACCAGAATGCGCAGGAAATGACCGCGGGTCAGGCGCAGGCTTTCCTTCATTGCCGCCAGCGGCGCCAGACCGCGCAGCACCAGCAGGTATTCGCTGAACGCCAACGTCACCATCAGCCAGATGCCCGGCAGGAAGTACAACGACAGGCCGAGCAGGATCATCAATGTATTGAGCGCCGTGAGCAGGGCGAAGCGCGGCCACAGGTACGCGGACCTCGCCAGCAGGTCACGGTTGCGCGGCGATTCGCCACGGCTGCGCGCGTCGAGAAACAGGATCAGCGCGGCGGTGTACAGCGGGTACACCAGCAGGCCGACGATCACGCTGACGCCGGGAAAGCTGTCCGGCACGGTGTTGTGGTCGACCACTTGTTGCAGCAGCGCTTCGAAAATCACCAGCGGCAGGCACAGCCGCACGATCTGGCTCAGATTGCGCTTAAAGAAATACAACGAGTCACGCAGTACATCGAACGGATTCATCAGTCGGTATCGCAGGTTGAAAGCAGTGGCCCACTTTAACCGATGCAGCGCGTCGGGGCGCAAACGTAAACGTTCGGTAAAGGTCATTGAAACAACTTGTTTCAGCCTCCATTAAGGTCGAGCGCCGTATCCTCCTTCGAGAAGGTCAACGATTTTCCCCGGCAATCTACGAGGTCGCCATGAACACTGAAGAACAAACCCTGATCGATGGACTGTTTTCCCGGCTGCAACAGGCCGAAACGGACGCAGCCCCGCGCGATGCCCTGGCCGAGGCGCGGATCAAGGAACATCTGGCTCGCCAACCCGCGGCGGGCTACTTCATGACCCAGGCGATTCTGGTGCAAGAGGCAGCGATCAAGAGCCTCGACGCACAGAACAAGCAACTCACCGAGCAAATCCAGCAATTGCAGGCCGAACTGCAATCGGCCAAGTCCCAGGCACCTGCTCCGGCGCCGAGCAGCGGTGGGTTCCTGTCGAGCATTTTCGGTGGCAGTTCCCGTGAAACGCCTGCGCCAAGTGCACCGCCCTCCAGCGGCGGCTGGCGTGAGCCGGGACGGCCGTCGTTCAACGCGCAGCCGCCACAGCAGAATTTCGCTGCGCCGCCACCGCAGCAGAACTACGCGCCGCAACAGCCGGCGCCAGCGGTTGGCAGCGGTTTCCTCGGCGGCGCGCTGAAAACTGCAGCGGGTGTGGCGGGTGGCGTGATGCTTGCACAAGGCATCAGCAGCCTGTTCCATCACAACCAGCAGCCGGAAGTGGTGGAAGTGATCAAGGAAGAGCCGGCTCAGGTCAACGATCAAAGCGGTGACAACGGCTGGGGCGATGACCAGCGCGTGGCTGACAACTCCCAAGACTATGCCGACACCGACTACAACGATGACAGTTCATCGTTCTTCGGCGGCGACGACGATTCCTTCGTCTGACACGCCATTCGTCCGGAGCGCTGCGGCGCTCCGGGCCGATTATTCGCGGAACAATCCTCCAGGCTGGCATACTGGGCAACTTTTCGGGCCCGGTGCCTGATCCCGCCTGCGCGAAAGAGGATGCACGGTGAAAAAAATTGCAGTGTTCGCCGATGTCCAGAACCTCTACTACACCGTGCGTCAGGCCTATGGTTGCCACTTCAACTACGCCGCGCTGTGGGCTGACATCAGCAAGCAGGGCGATATCGTCGAAGCCTATGCCTACGCGATCGATCGCGGCGACAGCAAACAGCAGCAGTTCCAGCAGATCCTGCGCAACCTCGGTTTCACCGTGAAGCTCAAACCCTACATCCAGCGCAGCGACGGCTCGGCCAAGGGCGACTGGGACGTGGGCATCACCCTCGACATCATGGACGCCGCCGATCATGTCGACGAAGTGGTGCTGGCCTCCGGCGACGGTGATTTCGACATGTTGCTGGAGCGCATCATCGCCAAGCATGGCGTGCAAGCGGTGGCCTACGGCGTACCGGGCCTGACGGCCAACTCGCTGATCCGCGCCGCCAGCCGCTACGTGCCGATCGAAGGCGCGTTGCTGCTCAAGAATTGATTTTTACGGAGTTGAAACAGGTTTGGAACGCATAGCAGTCATCGACTTTGAAACCACCGGGATCTCCCCGAGCAGCAGCTGCCGGGCCACGGAAATTGCCGTGGTGATCCTTGAACAGGGGCGCATCGTCGAGCGTTACCAAAGCCTGATGAACGCCGGCGTACGCGTCCCGGCCTTCATCGAACAACTGACCGGCATCAGCAACGCCATGCTGCGCACCGCGCCATCGGCGGAACAGGTGATGAACGAGGTCAACGAATTTGTCGGCACCACGCCGCTGCTGGCGCACAACGCCGCGTTCGACCAGAAGTTCTGGGACTTTGAACTGGGGCGGATCAAGCGTACGCGGTTGCAGAACTTTGCTTGTTCGCTGCTACTGGCCCGTCGGCTGATGCCGGCTGCGCCGAATCACAAGCTCGGCACCCTCACCACCTTCGCCCAACTGCCTGACACCGGTAAAGCTCACCGGGCGATGGCTGACGCCGAGATGGCGGCCAACCTGACGGCGCATCTGGCGCAGGAATTGCGGCAGAAGCACGGGTTGCGCGAGTTGTCCCATGATCTGTTGGTCAGTTTGCAGAAAGTCCCGGCGGCCAAAATCAACGAACACCTCAAGCGCCATCGCGGGTTCTGACAGAAACACCGCTGACCCCCTGTGGGAGCGAGCCTGCTCGCGATAGCGATTTATCATTCAACATCTATGTTGCCTGACACTCCGCCATCGCGAGCAGGCTCGCTCCCACATTTGATCACCTGCAACTTTAGACCGGTTTCCCTTCCAACTGTCCCAACGGCACGCGCTTCTCTATCGCGCTCGACAACACAATCGACGTCTTGCTGAACCCGAACGTGGCAATGCGGTTGATCAGCTCTTCCAGCTCCGGCATCGAGCCCACCGCTGCTTGCATGATCACGCATGGATCACCCGTCACCCGGTGGCATTCGGTCAGCTGTGGGATTTTGATCAGGTCGTCGTAGGCTTTCTGATTACCGTGTTGGTTCAGGCGCAGTTCGATCACGCATTGAATCGGCAGCCCCAGCTTGGCCATGTCGACTTTCGCCTGATAACCGGTAATCACCCCGCTGGCCTCAAGTTTGGCCACGCGCTCGGCCACGGCCGGGGCGGACAGGTTGACCTTGCGTGCGAGGTCGGCGTAGGACGCACGACCGTTTTCCAGTAGGGCGCTGAGGAGCATGCGGTCGTATTTGTCCATGAGCGAATTCCTGAAAAATGGCTGGCTTTCGAAAACACGGTATATAGCGCTGATCTCCGTGATTTGAAAAGTGTACCGGCGCTATAAACAGGTTTTGTAACTTATTTTCTGCTGTTCGCCTTTCTAGAATAGCTGTTCATTTGTCCTTGCCTGCGAGCTGCCCCCCATGCCTGGCCTCCGTCGTTTTCCCTTGCCGTTGATCGCTGCCTTTTTCGCCTTGTACGTGATTTGGGGCTCGACTTACCTGGTGATCCGCATCGGCGTGGAGTATTGGCCGCCCTTGTTGCTCGCCGGTATTCGCTTCGTCATTGCTGGCACGTTGATGTACGCCTTCCTGCGCTGGCGCGGGGCGCCGGCACCGACGTGGGCGCAGTGGAAAGCGGCGGGGATCATCGGGATTTTGCTGTTGGCGTGCGGTAACGGCGGGGTCAGTGTGGCGGAACACATGGGCGTCGCTTCCGGCGTCGCGGCATTGGCGGTGGCGACGGTGCCGTTGTTTACCTTGCTCTGCGGCTATTTCTGGGGCGCGCGTAATACTCGTCTTGAATGGGCGGGGATTGTGCTCGGGCTGATTGGCATCGCCATGCTCAACCTCGGTTCCAACCTGCAATCGAGCCCGCTGGGTGCGATGTTGCTGATCTTTGCGGCGGCGGCCTGGGCGTTCGGTTCAGTCTGGAGCAAACACTTGCCGTTGCCCCAGGGCGCGATGGCCAGTGCCGTGGAAATGCTGGTGGGCGGCGTGGCGCTGCTGATCGGCAGTGCGATGAGCGGCGAACATCTGGAAGCCATGCCACCGATTGAAGGATGGGCGGCGTTGGCCTACCTGACCTTCTTCGGTTCGATCATCGCCTTCAATGCCTACATGTACCTGTTGAAAAACGTACGTCCGGCAGCGGCCACCAGTTATGCCTACGTCAACCCGGCGGTGGCGGTGTTGCTGGGGATCGTGTTTGTTGGCGAGACCATCGGTATCGAAGAAGCCCTGGCCATGCTGGTGATCATCAGTGCCGTGGTGTTGATCGGTTTGCCGCAGTGGCGCCGGGCGCCGGAACGACCTGCTGCGGTGGTGCAGACAGAATCGAGTGTGAATTAGGGTAAACTGCGCGCCATTGCACACTTGTTTCGCACAACCGCGCTGAATTTTCCTACGGTAATCCCATGACTTTCGCCACCCTTGGCCTGATCGAACCCTTGCTGCGCTCTCTCGAGACGCTCGGCTACCAGACCCCGACGCCGGTTCAGGCGCAAGCCATTCCGGCGGTGCTGGCCGGTCGCGACCTGATGGCCGCCGCCCAGACCGGCACCGGCAAGACCGCCGGTTTCGCGCTGCCGCTGCTGCAATTGCTGGCCATGGAAGGGCCGAAAGTCACCGCCAACTCGGTGCGCGCATTGATTCTGGTGCCGACCCGCGAACTGGCCGAGCAGGTTCACGAAGCCGTGCGTCAGTACGCCGAGAACCTGCCGCTGAGCACTTACGCGGTGTACGGCGGCGTCAGCATCAACCCGCAAATGATGAAGCTGCGCAAAGGTGTCGACCTGTTGGTGGCAACACCGGGCCGTCTGCTCGATCTGTTCCGCCAGAACGCGCTGAAGTTCAACCAGTTGCAAACCCTGGTCCTGGACGAAGCCGACCGCATGCTCGACCTGGGCTTTTCCGAGGAGCTGGGGAACATTTACCGCGTGCTGCCGAAGAAACGTCAGACGCTGCTGTTCTCCGCGACCTTCTCCGATGCGATTCGCCTGCTGGCCGGGCAAATGCTCAATGATCCGCTGAGCATCGAAGTCAGCCCGCGTAACGTTGCCGCCAACACCGTTAAACAGTGGGTGGTGACGGTGGACAAGAAGCGCAAGCCGGAGCTGTTCATCCACCTGCTGCGCAAGGGCAAGTGGAAGCAGGTGCTGGTATTCGCCAAGACCCGTAATGGCGTGGACGCGCTGGTGGAAAAACTCCAGGGCCTGGGCATCAACGCCGACGGCATCCATGGCGACAAACCTCAGGCTACGCGTCAACGTGCGCTGGACCGTTTCAAGGCCAGCGAAGTACAGATCCTGGTGGCCACCGATGTCGCGGCCCGTGGTCTGGACATTGAAGATTTGCCATTGGTGGTCAATTTCGACCTGCCGATCGTGGCAGAGGACTACATCCACCGCATCGGTCGTACCGGCCGTGCGGGTGCCACCGGGCAGGCCATTTCGTTGGTCTGCGCCGATGAAGTGAATTTGCTGTCGGCCATTGAGACGTTGACGCGTCAGACGTTGCCTCGGCAGATGGAACACGATTTCGAACCTGAGCACCGCGTGCCGGACACCGATGCCAGCGGCCAGGTGGTGAAGAAACCGAAAAAACCGAAGAAGCCGAAGACGTCCAGCGGCGGTAAGCGCAATTTGGGTAAATGGGTCGAGAGCGGGGATGCTTCGGCGCCGGAGCCTTCGATCAAGCCTGTGCGTAAGGTGCCGGTGTTTAATACTGGGCCGCGTAAGCGTAAGCCTTGATTGGTTGCGGCGGCTGTTAGGCCGCCTTCGCGGGCAAGCCTCGCTCCTACAGATTAGTGGTGTCCTGTAGGAGCGAGCGGTGCGGCGACCCGACTTGCCCGCGAAGGGCGCAACTCGGTCTCAAGCCTTGCGCTTGAGCCACTCCACCATCCCCAACCCCGCCGCTCGCCCACTGGCGAAACACGCGGTCAGCAGATAGCCGCCGGTCGGCGCTTCCCAATCCAGCATTTCCCCCGCGCAGAACACGCCAGGCAACTGCTTGAGCATCAAACGTTCATCCATCGCCTCGAACATCACGCCACCGGCAGTGCTGATGGCTTCGTCCAGTGGACGGGTTTTCACCAATGTCAGCGGCAACGCCTTGATCGCTTTAGCCAGCAGCGCCGGATCGGTGAAGCATTCTGCCGGCGTCAATTCGCGCAGCAGCGCCGCTTTCACGCCATCTATCCCGAGCTGACTGTGCAGATGTTTGGACATTGAACGAGACCCGCGCGGTTTGCTCAGCGCCGCCTGAACTTTATCCACAGGCCGGCCCGGCAACAGGTCGAGGTGAATGGTCGCCGAGCCATGCTGATTGATCGCTTCGCGGATGGGCGCCGACAGGGCGTAGATCAAACTGCCTTCAATCCCGGTGGCCGTAATTACACATTCCCCGAGCCGAGGGATGTCGTCATTGAGACCGATCGCGATATTTTTCAGCGGCGCGCCGGCGAATTTGCTGACCATCAATTCGCTCCAGGCCTGCACCTCGAAGCCGCAATTACTCGGCTGCAGCGGCGCCAGTCCTACGCCGTGCTGCTCCAGTGGCAGCATCCACGTGCCGTCCGAACCCAGGCGCGACCAACTGCCGCCACCGAGGGCGAGCAGCGTTGCTTCGGGCTTCAGGTTTTTTTCACCCTCAGGACTTTCAACACGCAATCCACCGTTGTTATCCCAGCCGAGCCAACGATGGCGGGTGTGGATAACTACGCCGGCCTCTCGCAGGCGTTTGAGCCAGGCGCGCAACAGCGGTGCGGCTTTCATGTCGGTCGGAAAGACCCGGCCGGAGCTGCCGACAAAGGTTTCGATGCCCAGGTCATGAATCCACTGGCACAGCGCCTCGGCACCAAAGGCTCGCAGCAGCGGTGCGATATGCGGTGCGCGCTCGGCGTAGCGTGAGAGGAATGCCGGATAGGCTTCGGAATGGGTGATGTTCATGCCGCCCACGCCAGCGAGGAGAAATTTCCTGCCTACCGAAGGCATGCCGTCGTACAGATCGACCTTGATCCCTGCCTGGCTCAACACTTCGGCCGCCATCAGGCCGGCGGGGCCGCCGCCGATGATGGCGACTTTAGGGGGGAGGGCGGCGGAAGATTGGGTCATGGTGTGCGCTGCGGTTCGGCGGAATAAGCCGGGCATTCTACCGCACAGATCCAATGTGGGAGCGGGCTTGCTCGCGAAAGCGGTGGGCCAGTCGACATCTATGTTGAATATTAAATCGCCTTCGCGAGCAAGCCCGCTCCCACAAGGGATTTGTGGTGGGCTCAAGATCTGGTTAAAAAACAACCACCCCTTTGCAGGCTATATGCAGCATGGCCTGCAGGCCCTTTCGCTCAGGTTATCCACAGGCAGTTCCACAGGCATTGTGGGTAAAGGCGCACACCTCAATGACAACCTGATGACGCCCACACCCGCTGCGCGCTGTGATGCAGGATGCCGTGCCGCCGCGCCAACGCCTTGCGGTCCTTGCTGTAGCCGCCGCCAATCACCCCGACCACCGGAATATCTCGCCCGAGGCAATGGCGCATCACGCTTTCATCCCGAGCGGCCACGCCTTCGTCTGTCAGCTTCAGGTAACCGAGCGCGTCGTCCTTATGCACATCGACACCGGCGTCATACAGCACCAGGTCCGGTTGATAGAGCGGCAGCAAATAATTCAGCGCGTCGTCGACGACCTTCAGGTATTCGGCATCGCCCATGCCCTTGGGCAGCGGGATGTCCCAGTCACTTTCGGCCTTGCGTGCAGGAAAGTTCTTCTCGCAGTGCAGGGAAACGGTCACCGCGTCCGGAGTGTTGTGCAGAATCCGTGCAGTCCCGTCGCCCTGATGCACGTCGCAATCGAAGATCAGCACCCGATTCACACGACCGCTTTCCAGCAGGTAATGGCTGATCACCGCCAGGTCGTTAAAGATGCAGAACCCCGCCGGGTAGTCGTAATGCGCGTGATGCGTGCCGCCGGCCAAGTGACAGGCCAATCCATGTTCCAGCGCCTGTTCCGCCGCCAGTAGCGAACCGCCGACCGCCCGCACCGTGCGCCGGGCCAGGGCTTCGTTCCACGGCAGGCCAAGACGCCGCTGGTCTTCGCGGGACAACTCGCCGCTCATGTAGCGTTCGATATAGGCAGCGTCATGTGCGAGGGCGAGAATTTCCGGCGGGCAGAGTTCCGGGCGCAGCAGGTCGGCGTCCCGGGTCAGCCCGCTGTCCACCAGGTGATCGCGCAGCAGGCGAAACTTGTCCATGGGGAAGCGGTGTTCCGCCGGGAACTCGGGGCTGTAGTCTTCGTGGTAAATCAATGGCAGCGGCATGACGGGCTTTTATGAGTACGGCGTGTAGGAATGAGTGAACGATCCTACCAGCGATGTAGACTTGCGGCATGGAAACGGAGGGACACGATGGAGCCGATACTGGAACTCGAGAGCGCGCGACTGCTGTTGCGGCAGTGGCGTGACGAGGATTTGCCGGCGTTTGCGGCGATGTGCGCCGATCCACAGGTGATGCGTTATTTCCCGGCGCCCTTGAGTCGACTGGAAAGTGCTTCGCTGATCGGGCGGATTCGTGGGCATTTCGCCGAGCATGGTTTTGGTCTCTGGGCGCTGGAGCGCAAGGATACCGGTGCATTCATCGGTTTTACCGGGCTCGGCGTGGTCGGTTTCGACGCGCCTTTCACGCCGGCCATCGAGATCGGCTGGCGCCTGGCCCGCGAACACTGGGGCTTGGGTTACGCCAGTGAGGCGGCGTGGACCGCTCTGCGCTGCGGGTTTGACCGGGTGGCGCTGCAAGAGGTCGTGTCCTTCACCACGGAAACCAACACGCCATCGCAGAAAGTCATGCAGGCCATCGGTATGCACCATGATTCAGCCGGTGACTTCGACCACCCGAAACTCGCGGTCGATCATCCTCTGCGTCACCATGTGCTGTACCGCATCACCCGTGAACAATGGCTGCAAACCTTGCATGGATAAGACGGCCCGGACGTTTACAATGGCGCCAATGATGGCCCTGGCCGGAAACTGAATCGACCGCCGCAGCCAAGACTGCGCGGCATTGCGATGTGTGAGGAGAGTCTGAATGAGCCAAGTGTTGGATGATCTGGTCGATTTGCTGACCCTGGAACCGATCGAAGAAAACCTGTTCCGTGGCCGCAGCCAGGACCTGGGCTTTCGTCAGTTGTTCGGCGGCCAAGTGATCGGTCAGTCCCTGTCGGCGGCCAGCCAGACGGTCGAAGTCGCGCGTCATGTGCATTCGATGCACGGTTATTTCCTGCGTCCGGGCGATTCCACGTTGCCCGTGGTGTATCAGGTTGATCGGGTTCGCGACGGCGGCAGTTTCAGCACGCGTCGGGTCACGGCGATCCAGAAGGGCAACCCGATCTTCACGTGCAGCGCGTCGTTCCAATATGACGAAAAAGGCTTCGAGCATCAGGGCCAGATGCCGACGGTGGTCGGGCCGGAAAACCTGCCCTCGGAACTGGAGCTGACCCATCAGCGCGCGCACCTGATCCCCGAGCACATGCGTGAAAAACTGCTGTGCCCGAAGCCGATCGAATTCCGCCCGGTCACCGAGAAAGATCCCTACAACCCGCAGCCATCCGATCCGGTCAAGTACGTCTGGTTTCGCGCCGACGGCGCGTTGGCCGACTCCCCGGCGCTGCACAAATACCTGCTGGCCTACGCGTCGGACTTCAATCTGCTGACCACCTCGATGTTGCCCCATGGCAAGTCGGTCTGGCAGAAAGACATGCAGGTCGCCAGCCTCGATCACGCGCTGTGGTTCCATGCGGACCTGCGCGCCGATGACTGGTTGCTGTACGCGATGGACAGCCCGTGGGCCGGCAATTCCCGTGGGTTCAGCCGTGGCAGCGTGTTCAATCGCGCCGGGCAACTGGTGGCGTCGGTCACTCAGGAAGGCCTGATCCGTCACCGCAAGGATTGGGCATGAGCCTGGCTGAGGTGCGGCACTGGGTGTTCGACATGGACGGCACCCTGACGGTGGCCGTGCATGACTTCGCGGCGATTCGCGTGGCGCTGGCGATCCCGGCCGAAGACGACATCCTGACCCACCTCGCCGCGCTGCCGGCTGCTGAAGCCGCGGCCAAACATGCATGGTTGCTGGAGCATGAACGGGATCTGGCGCTGGGTTCGAAACCGGCGCCGGGAGCTGTGGAACTGGTGCGCGAGTTGGCGGGGCGCGGTTATCGCCTGGGCATTCTTACGCGCAATGCTCGGGAGTTGGCGCATGTGACGCTGGAGGCCATTGGCCTGGCGGACTGCTTCGCGGTGGAGGATGTGCTGGGGCGTGATGAAGCGCCGCCCAAGCCGCACCCCGGTGGTTTGTTGAAATTGGCCGAGGCCTGGAACGTGCCGGCGAGCGAGATGGTGATGGTCGGTGATTACCGGTTTGATCTGGATTGCGGAAGAGCGGCGGGGGCGCGAACGGTGTTGGTGAATTTGCCGGATAACCCGTGGCCGGAACTGACCGATTGGCATGCGGCGGATTGCGTGGCGTTGCGGGAAATGTTGTTGGCTTGAGGGACCCTTCGCGGGCAAGCCTCGCTCCTACAGTTGACCGCATTCCCCTGTAGGAGCGAGGCTTGCCCGCGAAGGCGTCATCACTGTCCGAACAAAACCTTCTGTCCCTCCGGCGACGTAATCATCCCATCCCCGTTATGCCCAACCCCGGGCACTTCGATCAATTGCTGGTTCAATCCTTGCGGATGGCTACGCTTCAAAAACTCAAAATAATTGCGCCCGCGAATCAATCGATTAGCGCCCTGGGCTTTCGCCTCACAACTTTTATCCAGTGCCGGATGGTTCGGATCAATGTCCTGCTGCCCCAGTAGATAAACGATGTCACGCTGGACGTAGTTTTCCTCCAGTTGCGCGGGCGTTTGTCCTTCGGCGTAAGCGGGCAAATCTGACAGACCGTACTTCCAGCGATTGAACGCCGGGCAGCCGGCGTGACTGAACGCCACTGGCCGCCGCTCATCGAAATACGCGTAGGAAGACGGGTTGGCGATGACGTAGCGCACGTGCACGCCAGCCGCCTTGAGCTCCGGTTGATCGTGACTCAACAACGCATAACGCTGAACCACCTGAGCGCCGCCCGAGTGGCCCGCGATGACGACATCCTTCACGTCCGGAAACTGTCGACGATCGCCGAGCCGGGCGATGATCTGGTCGAGCGCCGCGTAGGAACTCAGCGCAAACGGAGCGGTGGATAAACCGCCGGCCATCCAGTCATTGCCTTGCCAACGCAACACGGTGTCGGCGACTGGATGGAGTGCTACGTCAGTTTCATTGAGAAATTGCGGAGCGATCACCAACGTATTGGCGCTTTGCCCGGCTTGCTCTGCCGCCCGCTCGGCACTCTGGCGGTAGGTTTCAGCATTGCGCAACCGACCATGGATGATGATCAGCACGCGCTCGATTTTCGCCGGCGCCGGGCCGATGCCCACCGCCATCTCACCTTCTTTCAACAAGAGTCGGCCGGGGCTGATCTCCTTGACCCCATGCTCGTCAGCCTGGGTACAGGTGCAAGTAAACAACAACATCAACAACCACTTTTTCATTTACAGATTTTTCGCCGCAAAGGTATCGCACTGGCCCACCTGGCCTTGCGCAAATCCGGTTTTGAACCAGCGCACCCTTTGCGCCGACGTGCCATGGGTAAACGAGTCCGGCACCACGCGACCCTGGCCTTGCTGCTGCAAGCGGTCGTCGCCGATGGCGTTGGCGGCGTTCAAGGCTTCTTCGATGTCGCCCGGCTCCAGCCAGTTCAGGCGTTGCTGTGCATTGTTGGCCCAGACACCCGCGAGGCAGTCCGCTTGCAGCTCCTGACGCACCAACAAGCCACCGTCACCTTCCATTTGCCGGCCTTGCTGACGGGCTGCCTGAATTTTCGCGGAAACACCAAGCAAGGTCTGAACATGGTGTCCGACTTCGTGAGCGATCACGTAGGCCTGAGCGAAATCACCCGCAGCGGCAAAGCGTTGCGACATTTCCTGGAAGAAACTCATGTCCAGGTAAACCTTCTGGTCTGCTGGGCAATAGAACGGCCCGGTCGCCGAGGTGGCCAGGCCGCACGCCGAGTTCACCCGGTTGCTGAACAGCACCAGCGTAGGATCTTTATACTGCCGGCCGGCCTGCTGGAAAATCTGGCCCCAGGTGTCTTCGGTGTCACCGAGGATCGAACGGACGAATTCCGCCCCTTCATCATTGGCTGGCGGTGCCTTGCGGGTTTGTGTCGAGGCCGGTGCCGATTGCTCGGTCATCTGCCCGGTGAGTTGGCCGAGGATCTGCAACGGGTCCTGGCCGGTGATCCAGCCGATCCCGACAATCAGAATGATCGCGGTCAGGCTCAGGCCCTTGCCGCCACCAAAACGCATCCCGCCGCCGCCACCACCGCCGACATCATCACCACGGGCATCGACCACGTTGTCGCTGCGTCGGCCTTTTTTCCATAGCATGTGGGAATCCTCTGATTATCGTGGGGATGAGTGTTGCTGGTGAGTGGGAGCGGCGCCAGTCCGGTCGTCCGGCTTTTATGCGGGCGGGAACATTACTGAGTGTATTGAACGTGGATAGCCCATCGAATTCCGTCAGGTGATGGGTTTTTTATGACGTCAGGGCAAACGCCCTATGACTTGTAGGAGCCGGCTTGCCGGCGATGGCGCCCGTAAGATCGCTATCGCCGGCAAGCCGGCTCCTACGAAAAGCAGTCCGGTGCTTACCGGTCGAACGCATCCCACACCGGCGCGAAGTCAGGGCTGACCAGTCGTTCGCGTTTCGACAAACCGGCAATCAACGCCCGGTCTTCGTCATCGAGCTGGACGTCCAGCGAGGCCAGGTTGGCCAGTTGATTAGCCTCGCTGCTGGCCTTGGGGATCGCCGCAACGTTCGGTTGATCAAGCAGCCATTTGAGCGCCACTTGTGTCGGCAGAACCCCGTGTCTGGCGGCGATCTGCTGGATTTGCGGGATGTCCGAGACCTTGTTGCGGGCCAGTGGCGAGTAGGCCGTCAGTGCCAGGTCATGTTGACGGGCGTAGTCCAGCAGCGCGTTTTGTCCGAGCAACACGTGGTATTCGACCTGAATGGCTGACAGCGGTGCGCCCAGTTCTTCGACGACTTTGCGCAGCAGCGGCAGCGGAAAATTCGCCACGCCGATATTGCGCGCCAGGCCTTGCTCCTTGAATGACACCAGGGTTTCGATCGTGCGTGGCAGGTCCCAATCGGTGGTCGGCCAGTGGATCATGAACAGGTCAACGTAATCGCTGCGCAAGGCCTTGAGACTGCGATCCATGGAGTGGCGCATGGCATCGGGTTGCAGTTGATCCCACCAGACTTTGGTGGTGACGTGGATCTGCTCGCGAGGCGTAGGACTGTTCACCAACGCCTGACCGACGGCTTTTTCGTTGTTGTAGGCGGCAGCGGTGTCGATATGCTGATAACCCAACTTCAACGCCTGTTCAACGGCGCGTGTGCATTCTTCGCCGAGCATCGGCCAGGTGCCGAGGCCGAGTTTGGGCATGTTCAAACCCTGTGCATTAACGATGCGCTGCATGGTCGATCTCCTGTTCGTAAGCAGTGATGCCGGCGATATGTCGCGCGGCGATGTAGCCGAACGTCAGCGCCGGGCCGAGATTAATGCCACCGGCGGGG
Source organism: Pseudomonas sp. BF-RE-21 (assembly GCF_019947305.1). Lineage (NCBI taxonomy): Bacteria > Pseudomonadati > Pseudomonadota > Gammaproteobacteria > Pseudomonadales > Pseudomonadaceae > Pseudomonas > Pseudomonas sp. BF-RE-21. The sequence goes on from NZ_JAGYGF010000007.1 coordinate 90,471, forward strand.
TAATGCCCGCCCATGATGCTGGCCATGTCGCCGCCCGCAGCGTACAGCCCGGTGATGGCCTGGCCGGATTCGCCGAGGACCTGGGCGTGTTGATTGACCTTGAGTCCGGCAAAGGTGCCGAAGCAGCCGGGCTGGACCTTCACCGCGTAAAACGGCCCTTGCTCGATGGGGGCGACGCACGGGTTGGGTTGCTGCAAGGCGTCACCCTGTTTGCGGTTGTAAGGCGTCGAACCGCGGCCAAACAAGGGGTCTTCACCGTTGCGCGCATGCTGGTTGTAGTCCGCCACAGTGCTGCGCAAGCCGTTCGGGTCGATGCCGCAGGCGTGGGCCAATTCCTCGATCGTGTTGCCGGTTTTCAGATAGCCGCTGCGGATAAAGGATGACAACGGAACCGGAAACGGCCGAGAGATGCCCAGCCCATATCGGCGTTGAAAACCATGGGTGCAAATCAGCCAGGAGGCAACCTCTTCGCCGGCAGGCGCAGCGGCGACCATGGCCGTTACATAGTCGTAGTAGCCGTTCGCTTCATTGACGAAGCGCTGGCCGTTGCTCAGTACGCCGATGATCCCCGGTTTGCCCCGCTCGATGATGTGCGGGAAGTGACCGATGCTGCCATCCCTGTGTGGCACTTGCGAGACCGGCGCCCACGCTACGGGAGAGGCCATGTCGGTGTTGACCCGGGCCCCGGCGTTTTCGCCCAGGCGCAAACCGTCACCGGCCACGCCGAGGGGGGGCAGCGCCCAGTGTTCGTTGCCGGTCGGTGTGCGCGGGAACAGTGCCTTGCGCCGCTCGATGTCATTGGCAAACCCACCGGCCGCGAGCACCACAGCCTTGCGCGCATGGATGCGGACCTTGCCTTTGGCGGTGCTCACCAGCGCGCCCCGGACCTGATCGCCTTCGCGAAGCAACTCGCTGACAGGCGCTGATTCCCAGAGCTGCACGCCAAGGTCTTCGGCAGATTTTGCCAGGCGAGCGACCAGCGCCACGCCGTTGACCAGCTGCATCGCCCGGCCATGCACAATCAGGTCGAGCAGGTGCCGGGTGAAGCGCCGGGTGACGTGCCACGCGGCGGGCACCGAACGGGTCAGGTTGAGAAATGCGGCCAGATCCGCCCCCGCCATGATCGGCATGCCCATGAACGAAGTTTCCCGCATGGTTTTGCGAAGACGCTTCAGCAGCTTGCCGACTTTTCGCCCGTCATAGGGCGCAGCGATCACCGAACGTCCGCCCGTACCGGCACCGGGTGTATCGCCATGTATGTCGGCGATGGCATTGCCATCGGCGAATTGCAGGGAGGTGTGCTGTTCGAAAAAGGCGACCATCCGTGGGCCCGCCTCAAGGAACGCATCGATCATTGCCGGTTCGTAGCGCTCACCGAGTTCATGCTTGAGATAGGTGCGCGGCAACTCGACGTCTTCGACGATGCCGGCGCGGCGGGCCAGAGGATTGCACGGCACCCAGGCCCAGCCGCCGGACCACGCCGTGGCTCCGCCGAATACCGGGTCTTTCTCCACCACGATGACTTTCAATCCGTGCCATGCAGCGGTGACCGCTGCCGATAACCCGGCTGCACCGGAGCCGACGACCAAAACATCGCAGTCGATGTCTGGTGAGCTGTGGGATTCGGCAGGCATTGTTTAAAACTCCGGTGCGTATTTTTAGAATTGAATTCCAGAAAATATAGCGACGTGAATCCGCTCGGCAACCACTCAGCCGATAAAACGGGCGGTTACCGAACAAGCAGTTCCAGATTTCGCATTAGGCGGTTTGTCTTCTAGAATCGGGCAAATTTCAGGCGGAACCTTCCATGGCCGGCAGTCAGATCGAACGTGTTTTCAGCGTGCTGGAAAGCCTCACCAGTGACCCTCGCGGCCTGCCGATGCAGACGCTGGCAGAGCAACTGGACATCCCTAAAAGCGCGACTCATCGCTTGCTCGCCGAGCTGATTCGGCTGGGTTACGTGCGGCAGAATCCGGATAACCTGCGCTATCACTTGTCGACCAAACTGGTGGCCATGGGGTTCCGTTATCTGTCGGGAAGCGGCGCCGATATCGTGCAGCCAGTGCTTGATCGCCTCGCCCAGGAAACCGGCGAACTGGTGCGCCTCGGGGTCATCGAGGGCGAGCGTCAAACCTGGATCGCCAAGTCCCAGGGCGCCCGCTCCGGTCTGCGTTACGACCCGGACATGGGCCGTGATGCGCCGCTGTTTTACACGGCGTCGGGCCATGCGTGGCTGGCGTGCATGAGTGACGCTGAAGCGTTGTCGCTGGTGGAACGCCAGGGCGGCGAGCGGCCAAAAGACCTCGGGCCGAATGCGCCGCGCTCCAACATTGAATTGCTCGAGCGCCTGCGTCTGGCGCGGGAGCAGGGCTACGCCTGGGTTGAAGAGAGTTCGGCGGTGGGCACTTCGGCGATTGCGGCGGTGGTTCGTCACCCGAGCGATGGGCGAGTGATTGGGGTGCTGAGCATTGCCGGGCCGAGCGCGCGGATGCCGGGGGTGCGGCTGCATGAGTTGGCGCCGCTGTTGTTGAGATTTGCCGAAGAGTTGTCGGCGGCGAGTCTCGCGTCGGAATTCTTCAGTTAACCACCGCCGCACAGAAAACCCTGTGGGAGCGGGCTTGCTCGCGAATGCGGTCTATCAGCGCATAAATGCTGCGACTGACACACCGCATTCGCGAGCAAGCCCGCTCCCACATGGATCTTTGTTCGCCGGAAAGTTGTGCGTTGTTCGCACGCTTTCGTGAATCGCTTGTGTAAGAATCTGGAACCAGGTTCTAAATTGTTGAGGGTCAATCAACAATAATCACAAGAGGACCGCACCATGACTTCGCCCGTTCGCATCGCTCTGATCGGTGCCGGCAACATGGGCCAGCAGCATTACCGGCATCTGCACACCCTGAAGGACGCGACCCTGTGCGCGGTAGCCGACCCTGGCCCGCAAGCGGCAGTCCTCGCCGCCGAATGGGGCGTGGGGTATTTCGCCGATCACCGTCAGATGCTGGAGCAGGTGAAGCCGGACGCGGTCATCGTGGCCAACCCGAACATGCTGCACGTCAGCACCGCGCTCGATTGCCTGGCTGCCGGCGTGCCGGTCCTGCTGGAAAAACCGGTCGGCGTGCACCTGGATGAGGCGCGCGAGTTGGTGGCTGCCTCGAAAGCCACCGGCGTCCCGGTGCTGGTCGGCCATCATCGTCGGCACAATCCACTGATCGTCCGCGCCCGCGAACTGGTGCAAAGCGGTGCTTTGGGGCGGCTGACGACGGTGACGGCGCTCTGGCAATTGCGCAAACCCGACAGTTATTTCGAAACGCCGTGGCGCCGCGAGCCAGGCGCGGGAATGTTGCTGACCAACCTGATCCATGACCTCGATCTGCTGCGCCATCTGTGCGGCGAAGTGCGGCAGGTTCAAGCGATCACCAGTAATGCCGTGCGCGGGTTTGCCAACGAGGATTGTGCGGCGGTGTTGCTGCAATTCGACAACGGCGCACTGGGCAGCCTGACCGGTTCCGACGCGGTGGCGGCGCCCTGGAGTTGGGAGCTGGATTCCGGGGAGAACCCGGTGTATCCGCGTCAGGCGGATCAGCCGTGTTACTTGTTGGCTGGTACCGGCGGTGCGTTGAGCATTCCGCAACTCAAGCGCTGGCATTACGCCGACGCTGATGGGGGATGGCATCAACCCTTGTTGTCGATGCAGGAAAGCGTCAGCGCCGATGAAGCCCTGGGTTTGCAGTTGCAGCATTTCGTGCGCGTGGTGCGTCGGGAAGTCGAGCCGTTGGTCAGCGCTGCCGATGCGGCACGCACACTGGCGTTGATCGAAGCCATCCGCGAAGCCGCCGAAACCGGTCGCGCCTGCACCCCCGTGGTGATCGAGGAATGAACATGAATGAACGGATCTTTTCCCTGGCCAGTCTGACGGTACTGGAGTTGTCACCGCCGCAGATGGTGGACGTCGCGGCACGTGCCGGGTACAGCCACGTGGGACTACGCCTTGAGCCGGCGACACCCGAAGAACATCACTTTGCGCTGGTAGCCGATGTCGGTTTGCGGCGTGAGACGCTGGCGCGGCTGCGCGACACCGGTATTCGTGTGCTGGATGTTGAAATCCTGCGTCTTAAACCGGACACCGTCGTCGTCGATTTCGAGAAAATTCTGGCAGTCGGTGCGGAGTTTGGTGCCAGTGAATTGCTGGTGGCGGGTAACGATTCTGACGAGCAGCGGCTGACGGAAAACTTCGCCCGGCTCTGTGATCTGGCGGCGCCTTACGGACTGCACCCGCACCTGGAGTTCATGCCCTGGACTGATGCGCGCAATCTTGAACAAGCGGTGCGCATTGTCGAAAACGCTGATCGTGAAAACGGCGCGGTATTGGTTGATGCTTTCCATTTCGACCGCTCGGGTTCTCGGCTGGAAGATCTGGTCAAAGTCGCCCCGTCACGGTTACGGTATGCGCAGTTGTGCGATGTGGCGGGGCCGCGGCCGACGGACATGGCGGAGATTTTGCGTCAGGCCCGCAACGAGCGACGTTTTCCAGGGGATGGCGATTGTGATCTGGCGGGGTTGTTGCAGTGTTTGCCGGCCGATATTCCGCTAAGCCTGGAGATTCCAACGGTGAAGTTGTTGGAGCAGGGCGTGAGTGGGTTGCAACGGGCACAGATGGCGCTGGATAAGGCCCGGGAATTGTTGGCGCGGCTTTAAGCGGTGCTACGCACCTATCGCGGGCAAGCCACGCTCCTACAAGGAAAATGGATAACCCTGTAGGAGCGAGGCTCGCCCGCGAAGCTTTTGACTTTCGATGTAAAAAAGGATCCCCAATGACCGTCAGCACCCCGCTCTCCGGCGTAAACCAACCCTTCAAAGGGATTTTGCTGATCGTCTTCGCCACCTTTCTCTTCTCCAGCCATGACGCCTTGTCGAAATACCTTTCGGGGTTCTACCCGATTGTCATGGTGGTGTGGGCCCGGTATGTGGTTCACACCTTGTTGATGGCAGGGATTTTTCTGCCGCAATCCGGGCTGCGAGTCCTACGCACCAAACGGCCGTTGCTGCAGTTGCTGAGGGCGTTGTGCCTGTTGGGCACCAGTCTGTTTTTCACCACCGGCTTGCAGTACATCCCGTTGGCCGAAGCCACCGCGGTCAACTTTCTTGCGCCGGTCCTGGTGACTGCGCTGTCGGTGCCGCTGCTGCGTGAGCGCGTCACCCGTGGCCAATGGATCGCGGTGATTTGCGGATTTGTCGGCGTATTGATCATCGTCCACCCCGGCGGTGATCTGTTCACGCCAGCGGTGCTGCTGCCGCTCTGTTCGGCGCTGTTTTTCTGCTTCTATCAATTGCTCACCCGCAAGCTCAGCAGCGTCGACAGCCCGACCACCAGCAACTTTTTCGCCGGGTTGTGCAACACCCTGGTGATGAGCGCGCTGGTGCCGTTCTTCTGGCAAGTACCGAGCCTTGGGCATGGATTGATGATGGTTGCGCTGGGTGCGTGCGGGATGACGGCGCACTTGTTTCTGACTCAGGCATTCCGCTACGCCGCTCCGGCGCTGTTGGCGCCATTCGGCTATTGCCAGATTGTCTTCGCTGGTTTGCTCGGCTGGTTGCTGTTTTCCCACACGCCGACCCTGACCACGGTGGTCGGGATCGCGGTGATTTGCTGCAGCGGTTTGGCGGCGGCCTGGCAGCAAAGCCGTCGCTGAACAGGGTCAGAATCTGAAGCGCACCACCAGGTTTTGCAGGCCGGTCGCCAGTTGCGACAGTTCCTGGCTGGTGGCGCTGGTCCGGGTCGAGGCGTCGGCACTTTCCAGCGACAAGTCGCGGATGTTCAGCAAATTGCGATCCACCTCGCGGGCCACTTGCGCCTGTTCCTCTGACGCGCTGGCGATCACCAGATTACGTTCATGGATCTGCTCCATGGCCCGGGTGATTTCTGCCAGTGCCAGACCAGCCTGTTCGGCAATCGACAAGGTGTCGGCGACGCGCTGACTGTTGTCGTGCATCGACAGCACCACGCTGTCGGTATCGCCCCGCACCCGGCCAATCATCTGCTCGATTTCGCGGGTCGATTGCTGGGTGCGATGAGCCAGCGCCCGTACTTCATCGGCCACCACTGCAAACCCACGCCCGGCTTCCCCGGCGCGGGCGGCCTCGATGGCGGCATTGAGCGCGAGCAGGTTGGTCTGTTCGGCGATGGCGCGGATCACGTCCAGCACCTTGCCGATTTCCCGGGATTGCTCGGCCAGCGTTTGCACCTGTTGCAGAGCGAGGCCGGCATTGCCGCTCATCGCCTGAATCGAATCCAGTGTCTCAATGACCCGCGTCTGGCCCTGGTTGGCTTGCTGCGTGGACAGGCGAGTGCTGTCGGAAGTCGACACCGCGTTACGTGCGACTTCTTCCACCGCGACCGTCATCTCGTTGACGGCCGTGGCGGCTTGTTCGATTTCATTGTGTTGCTGTTGCAGTCGAGCGGAATCCTGCCGAGTGTTCTGATTCATCTGCAGCGCAGCCGCCGCCAATTGCGTCGAGGTGCCGCTGATCAGTTGCAGGGTTTCGCGCAGGCTGGTTTGCATGGCCGACAAGGCCTTGAGCAAACGTGCGGTTTCATCGCTGCCGTGGCTGTGGATCGGTTTACTCAAGTCCCCGGCGGCGACTTGCTCGGCCACGGCGACAGCCTGACGGATCGGGACGACGATGCTGCGAATCAGCAGCCAGGCCAGGCACAAAGTCAGGAGCGCAACGGCGATCAGCGCACCGATCACGGTGAACTTCACCTGGTTGTAAAGCGAGTCGGCCTGGTTGGCCGACAGGCTGACTTCATTGGCGGCAAGGGCCATCAATTCGGCGAACTGGTCACCGGTCTGGGTCGAGTATTCCTGGATTTTGCCGTTGAGCAGCGCGGTCATGTCTTCGCTGCGGTTCTCCCGCGACAGCGCTTCGTATTGCGCCAACGCCTGACGGTAACGGGTGACGGTGGCAACGAACTTTTCGTACGGCTCCCGGTTGTAATCACCGACCAGCGGGGTGAATTTTTCCAGCGTCTCGCCCAGCCAGCCTTGTACTTGATGCAGGCGTGTGACGGTAGCATCGAGCACTTTGGGGTCGCGGTTGAGGGCCATGCGCAGGCTGAGTACGCGAATGCTCAGGACGTAGTCGCGGATTTCACCCAGGTAGCGAACGCTCGGCAGGGAGATGTTTTCCGTGTGCTGACCGGTGGCGCGGACCTGCGCAACCTGTTTGAGGGCGAACAATCCCTGCAACAGAACCAGCAGGGCGATAACGCCGAAGCTGATCACGGCGCGTTTGGCAATGCTCAAGTGACCTGGGGACATGGTGGGTCTCTGTGGTGTTGAGAAAAAAGGGGACATTCATAAATCCTGCGCATAAAAAAACGCAGGCCCGGGATCAGGCCTGCGTTTGGGGTGTATCAGTTTTCGACTGTAGGAATCTTGCGCGGCGCCATGAAGTACATCCAGGTCAGCGCGATGAAGTACATCGCCGGAATGATGGTGAACAGCACGGTGTAGTTGTTGTTGGTGATGGTCAGGATGTGGCCGACCAACTGGGTCATGAACATCCCGCCGATCGCGGCGCACATGCCGCCGAAGCCGAACACTGTACTCATCATGTGTTTAGGCGTGTAGTCCATCACCAGGCTCCAGATGTTCGCGGTCCAGGCCTGGTGTGCACCGATGGCCAGGGAGATCGCAAACACCGCCACCCACAGGCTGCTCGAACCGGCGGCCATGACCACGCCGATGATGCAGCAGGCGAACAGGAACATCGACATCAGGCGCGCCTTGATCGGGTTGATCCCGCGGCCGATCAGGAACGAGGACAGGATGCCGCCGCCAACGCTGCCGAAGTCAGCGGTGAGGTAGATGATGATCAGCGGGATACCCATCTGGGTCACGTTGATCCCCAGGTTGTATTGCTGATTGAGGAACGGCGGCAGCCAGTACAGGTAGAACCAGAACACCGGCGCGGTGATCGAGTAGGCGAGGGCGAAGGCCCAGGTGCCACGCATGCGCAGGATTTTGGAGAACGGTACGCGGGATTGTTCCGGTTCGACTTCCTTCTGGATGTAGTCCAGTTCCGATTGTTTAACGCTTGGGTGATCTTCCGGGTTGAAGTACTTCAGGCCCCAGAACAGCAGCCAGATACCGCCCAGCGACGCCATGCACAGGAACGCGGCCTGCCAGCCCCACACATGCAGGATCAGCGGCAGCAGCATCGGGGTGAACATCGCACCGACGTTGGTGCCGGCGTTGAAGATGCCGGTGGCCACGGCGCGTTCGCCGGCCGGGAACCACAACCGCGTGGTTTTCACGCAAGCCGGGTAGTTGGCGGCTTCGGTCAGCCCGAGGATAAAGCGGCAAACCATGAAGCCGACCGCTGACGTGGCCAGGCCGTGGGCGCCGGTCGCCAGGCTCCAGAGCAGCACCGCGCAGAAGAACACGCGCTTCACGCCGACCCGGTCGATCAGCCGGCCTTGCAGCACGAAACCGATGGCGTAGCCGACCTGGAACCAGAAGTTGATGTTGGCGTAATCCATCGCCGTCCAGCTCATTTCCTTGGCCAGGATCGGCTGCATCACGCCCAGTGCGGCACGGTCGATGTAGTTCAGGGTGGTGGCGAAAAACACCAGCGCCAGCATGCCCCAACGGGTCTTGCCGACGGCCATGGCGCCGCGGATCTTGTCGCCGATGCCACCGACGGCAGGAGTCGTGGAGGAACGCTCCACGGGAGAGCTTTGAGAAGGAGTCATGTAGGCCACCGATTATTTTTATGTGGTGTTCTGAGTCTTGGGTCACCGAGACCGATGGTTGTGACCGGACTCAATGTGTAGTGGATGGTGGGCAGTGGACGAAAAATCGTCAATTCGCCAAAGGCCATTGTGTTCGATAATCGCACGGAAAACTAACCGGATAGTACACTTTGAATTGCTGTGCTCGATACTACGGCCAATAATTTACTCCATGAAAAACGCGGTCCCTGTAGGAGCCGGCTTGCCGGCGATGGCGTCCGCGAAATCGCCATCGCCGGAACGCCGCCCGCAGCAAGCCGGCTCCTACAAAACCTCTAACAAGACAGTCTCCACCACCGGGAGTCGAAACATGCAGCGTTCCATTGCCACCGTGTCCTTGAGCGGTACCCTGCCGGAAAAACTCGAAGCCATTGCCGCCGCCGGTTTCGACGGGGTGGAGATTTTCGAGAACGACCTGCTCTATTACGACGGCAGTCCTCGGGAAATTAAACAGATGTGCGCCGATCTCGGGATCGCCATCACGCTGTTTCAACCGTTCCGCGATTTCGAAGGCTGCCGCCGCGATCGCCTGCCGCGAAATCTGGAACGGGCCGAGCGCAAGTTCGACCTGATGCAGGAACTGGGCACTGACCTGGTGCTGGTGTGCAGCAACGCTTCCGCCGATTCCGTGGGTGATGAGCAAATCCTCATCGACGACTTGCGCCTGTTGGCCGAACACGCCGGTGCGCGTGGCCTGCGAATCGGTTACGAGGCGTTGGCCTGGGGCCGGCACGTCAATACCTGGCAGCAGGTGTGGAACATCGTTCGCCAGGCGGACCACCCAAGTCTGGGCGTGTTGCTGGACAGTTTCCACACGTTGTCGCTCAAGGGCGATCCGAGTGCCATCGCCGACATTCCCGGCGACAAAATCTTCTTCGTGCAAATGGCCGACGCGCCGATCCTGGCCATGGACGTGCTGGAGTGGAGCCGGCATTTTCGCTGCTTCCCGGGCCAGGGCGAATTCGATTTGCCAGGGTTCCTCGCGCCGATCATCAAAAGTGGCTACACCGGGCCGTTGTCGCTCGAGATCTTCAACGACGGCTTCCGCGCCGCACCGCCACGGGCCAACGCCGCCGATGGTTTGCGTTCGTTGCTGTACCTGGAAGAGAAGACCCGCGAGCGACTGGCGCAGGAAACCAAACCTGCGGCCAGCCCGGACATTCTGTTCGAGACGCCGAAGGCCAGTGAATACAACGGCATCGAATTTCTTGAGTTCGCCGTGGACGAAAGCCTCGGCGCCAGGCTTTCTCATTGGCTGGAGCGGCTGGGCTTCGTCAAGGCCGGTCAACACCGTTCAAAAAGCGTGAGCCTGATGCGTCAGGGCGACATCAACCTGATTCTCAACTCCGAGCCCTACTCGTTTGCCCACAGCTTTTTCGAAGCGCATGGCCCGTCGCTTTGCGCCACTGCGGTGCGGGTCAATGACAGCGCCAGCGCGCTGGCCCGGGCCGTGGCTTACAAAGGTCAGCCTTATCGCGGACTGGTCGGCCCCAATGAGCTGGAACTGGCTGCGGTGCGCGCGCCGGATGGCAGCCTGATTTACCTGGTGGACCAGGACGCCGACGTCTACGGCACCGACTTCAATCTGCAACCGACGGAAACGGCCAGCGGTGGCCTCAAGCGCATCGACCACATGGCCATGGCGTTGCCGGCCGACAGCCTCGACAGTTGGGTGCTGTTCTACAAAAGCCTGCTGGATTTCGAAGCCGATGACGAGGTGGTGCTGCCCGATCCGTATGGTCTGGTGAAGAGCCGGGCGCTGCGCAGCCGCGACAGTTCGATCCGCTTGCCGCTGAACATTTCCGAGAACCGCAACACCGCGATCTCACACGCGCTGTCGAGTTATCGCGGCTCCGGTGTGCATCACATCGCGTTTGACTGCGACGATATCTTTGCCGAAGTCCGTCGGGCCAAGGAGGCGGGCGTACCGCTGCTGGATATCCCGCTCAACTATTACGATGACCTGGCGGCGCGGTTCGATTTCGACGACGAATTCCTCAGCGAACTGGCTTATTACAACGTGCTCTACGACCGTGATGCCCAGGGCGGTGAGCTGTTCCACGTTTACACCGAGCCGTTCGAAGGGCGGTTCTTCTTTGAAATCATCCAGCGTAAAAACGGCTATGCCGGTTACGGTGCGGCGAATGTGGCGGTGCGGCTGGCGGCGATGGCCAAGTCCCGCAGCGGCGCCGTTCGTCAGGCGAAGTTGTAGCAATTTCGTAAACGCGAGGTTAAACCGCTGCCGCGCGGCTTCCTTCACTGTGCCGTGCGGCTCATAATCGCCAGCCTGTGCAGTGATGGCCGTGAGCCCGCAATGACAATGACATCAGAACTCTCCGTAGCGCCCGACGAACCCTTGGCCGAGCCACGCAAGAGTCGCAAGAACAACCCGGAAAAGACCCGCGAGAACATTCTTCAAGAGGCCATTGTAGAGTTCGTCCAGCAGGGGCTTTCCGGCGCTCGCGTCGATGCGATCGCCGAGCGCATTCACACCTCAAAACGCATGATCTATTACTACTTCGGCAGTAAGGAACAGCTCTACATCGAGGTGCTGGAGAAGCTCTACGGCGATATCCGCAGCACCGAAAACCGCCTGCACCTGGCCGAATTGGCGCCGGTGGAGGCGATTCGGCGGTTGGTGGAATTCACCTTCGATCACCATGATCGCAATGTCGATTTCGTGCGCATCGTCAGCATCGAGAACATTCACAATGCCGAATTCGTGAAGCGCTCCGATGCGATCAAGGCGATGAACAACACCATTCTTGATTCACTGGGCGTGATATTGCGTCGCGGGGCTGAAGAGGGTGTGTTCCGGGCGGGGCTTGAGCCGCTGGATGTGCATCTGTTGATCAGTTCGTTCTGCTTCTATCGCGTGTCGAACCGCCATACGTTTGGTGAGATTTTTCAGATCGACCTGCCGGACGAAAGCATCAAGCAGCGTCATCGGGAGATGATTTGCGAGTCGGTGTTGCGATACCTGCAGGCCTGACGCGTATTTGTAGGAGCCGGCTTGCCGGCGATGGCGTACTCAAGGGCGCCATCGTCGGAACGCCGCCCGCAGCAAGCCGGCTCCTACAATTTGCGTTAACCATTCATGCTTTGAAAATGCGCCAGCATTCGCTGTGCATCCGGCACCACGCCGCTGAACAATTCAAACGCCTTCACCGCCTGAAACACCGCCATGTTGCCGCCATCCAGCGTGCGGCACCCCAAGGCGCGGGCGTTGCGCAGCAGTTCGGTTTCCAGCGGGAAGTACACGATCTCTGCCACCCACAACTGTGGCCTTAGCAACTCCACCGGGACCGGCATGCCAGGCAGTTTTTTCATGCCCATGGGCGTGGTGTTTACCAGGCCGTCAGCCTGAGCCAGCGTGTTCGGCAAATCATGACCCGCCACGGCTCGGCCAGCGCCGAAATGCTGATTGAGATTGTCCGCCAGACTCTGCGCGCGACTGATTTCCACATCGAAAATGCTCAACCGCTGTACGCCTTCGCTCAATAGCGCGTGGGCCACCGCCGCACCGGCACCACCGGCGCCCATCTGGACGACACGCTCAAGGGCAACGCCCTGCAAGCCACGGCGAAAACCTTCGGCAAAACCCAGGCAATCGGTGTTATGGCCGATGCGTTTACCGTCCTTCAACACCACCGTGTTCACCGCGCCGATACCGCGGGCTTCCGGCGACAATTCGTCGAGCAGGGGGATGATCGACTGCTTGCACGGAAAGGTGATGTTCAGACCGGTGAAGTTCATACGTTCCGCCGCCATCAACAGGTCGGGCAGGGCGCTGCTGTCGAGTTTCAGCTGATCGAGATCGATCAGGCGGTAGAGGTAACGCAAACCCTGGGCGTCGCCTTCATGTTCATGCAGTGCGGGCGTACGGGACGCCTGAATGCCGGCGCCGATCAGCCCGGCCAGTACCGCGTTGTTCTGAGTCACGGCGTTCACCCTTTCAAGCGCAGGCTGAAATGCTCCAGCGCCAGGCGATAGCCGTGGCTGCCGAAACCGGCCATTACTGCGGTGGCAATGGCTGAAACAAAGGAGTGGTGGCGGAAAGGTTCACGAGCATGGACGTTGGACAGGTGGACTTCGATCACCGGCAATTCGCTGGCGACCAGGGCGTCACGAATGGCGACCGAGGTGTGGGTCCAGGCGGCGGGGTTTATGACGATCCCGGCGCAACGACCGCGGGCGGCGTGAATCCAGTCGAGCAGTTCGCCTTCATGGTTGGTCTGGCGAAACTCCACCGCCAGGCCGAACTCTTCGGCGGCCCGGCCGCACAACGCTGCGATATCCGCCAGGGTTTCGTGGCCGTAAGTTGCCGGTTCACGGGTGCCGAGCAGGTTCAGGTTCGGGCCGTTGAGCACCAGAACGATAGGGTTCATCAGGGTCTCTCCACATATTATTTTTGGCATGGGCTGTTGTTCCAGCCTGTGGAGATAAATTGTACTAGATGGTTAATTTGGTCAATTGAACAGGCGCCGAGACGGAGGTTTGTGTGCGGTGATCGGACGGTTTCGGCATCTCAACGCGGCAAATGCTCGATCAGAAAATCAATAAACGCCCGTAATCGCAGAGGCACATGGCGGCTTTGCGGGTAAAGCAGGGTGAATGGTCGTGACCGTCCGCCGTAAGGTTTGAGGATTTCCACCAGCGAGCCATCGGCCAACTCCTTTTCGACGATAAAACGATAAGTCTGGAAGAGACCCGCCCCATGTTTGGCCAGGGTCACGCCGCCCAGCACGTCGTCGGAACAACTGAGATCGCCCTCGGCGAGGATTTCGCGCTGCACGCCATCGTCGTTGAACAGCCAGGCAATCCGCCGACCGTTGCTGGGCAAATCGTACTGGATGCATTCATGATTTTTCAGGTCGTCCAGGGTTTGCGGCGTGCCCGCGCGCTTCAGGTAATCGGGGCTGGCGATCATCACCAATTGCGCGTCCTCCAGTTGCCGGGCGATCAGCCCGGAATCCGGAATCGCCCGCACGCGGATGGCCAGGTCATAGCCTTCAGCGACGAAATCGATGTTGCGATTGCTGATGTGCGACTCGACTTTCACCTGCGGAAAACGCTCCCGAAACGCCGGCAGCAACGGCAGGATCCGGTGATGCGCATACGTCGTGGGGATACTGATGCGCAAGGTGCCGGAAGGCTCTTGCTGCTGGCCCATCACCTCGCGTTGGGCCTCGACCAATTGCGCCAGCGCCTGACGACATTCTTCGTAATAGCGGCGCCCGCTATCCGTCAGTTTGACGCTGCGAGTGGTGCGCGCGAACAGCCGCACACCCAAGCGTTCCTCCATGCGCGACACGGACCGACTCACCGCTGCCGGCGTCACGCCAGCGACCAGCGCGGCGGCGGTAAAACTGCCAGCTTCAGCGGCGAGGCAAAACAGTTCGATGCTGCCGAGCTGAAGATCGTCGAATGTTCGCTGCATGATTGATTACACCGGGGATCAAATGAAGGACTTGATGCAGTGTTTATCAAATTGCGGAAAGGATTGCTTACCATTTTTGCAGCGTATCGCCACGCCCGATGCGAGTTGGAACGCTAGCCTCAAGTTCGGGCGATAACGTGAAGGCTTGCACCGGTTATCGGATTTTCAAGGGAATGACGGGTCATTGGGCTCATTAACCTAACGGATGGGTTAGCATGAAATTGTTCAGCTACAAAGGGCTTTCAATGGTGATCATGTTGCGCGATGAACACTGCCCACCGCATACGCATGTAGACGCCGGAGCCTGGAGCGCACGCTTCAAGTTCTGCTTTTGGCACAACGGCGTAGAGCTGTGGGATGTGGTGCCTCATTCCAACCGGCCACCTGCCGCCGTGCTGGAAGGCTTGCGTCACGCACTCCGACAGCCTGCTCATTTGCGTCGTGCCCGTAAGATCTGGTGGGAAAAGCTGCACACGGTCTGCCTCAATCATCAGATATGGGACTGGCAGACCAGCGAAGTCGCCGTGGTGAAAAGGATTGCCAGTGCGACCAACATGATTTATTCGGCTTGCTATGAGCCCGAGACGAACAAGACCTTGCTGGCGCTGTTTGGCGTATCGGAGGGTGTGGAGATCAAGTTATGAAATCTATAGAGGCGAAAACACTGGCGGATCGGCCTGTGACAGAAGCCGCGCTGGATACGGCCATCCGTCGTGGGCAAGCGCGTCACAAAGGTGGTTTTCAGGTGACGGCCGTGACCTTTGTGGAGCCGTGTCTGGCGGTCAGTTTCGTTGATGGCAGTGGCGTGCTGCTGCCGGTGCAGCACTATCCGGAGTTCGATGGATTCGAGGTCGAGGATTTCGCCGACCTGAAAGTCGGTTTTTCCGGAGCCGCCCTCTGCCATGAGGGCAAGGATTTGCATGTATCCATCGCTGGCATGATCTCGGCGAGCAAGCCGCTGATGGACATGGCCGCCTCGGTCATCGCTTCTCGCAATGGTCGCCAAAGCAGCGCCGCCAAAGCGGAGGCGGCGCGAGCCAATGGTCGCAAGGGCGGACGTCCGCGCAAACCAGAAATCACCGAATGAGCACGCACAAAAAAGCCGTCGAAATGACGGCTGTTTTGTATCGAACGGCTGCAATCAACGCCGGGTCAACAACACCCCGGATTCCATGTGATGAGTCCACGGGAACTGGTCGAACATTGCGCATTGAGTAATGCGGTGGGTGTCGTGCAACTGGGCAATGTTGGCCGCGAGGGTTTCCGGGTTGCAGGAGATGTACAGGATATTGTCGAAGCGTCGGGTCAACTCGCAGGTGTCCGGGTCCATGCCGGCGCGAGGCGGGTCGACGAAGACGCTGCCGAACTCGTAGCTCTTGAGGTCGATGCCGTGCAGGCGACGGAACGGGCGAACTTCGTTCAGGGCTTCGGTCAGCTCTTCAGCGGACAGGCGCACCAGCGTGACGTTATCCACCGCATTTTCGCTGAGGTTGCTCAGCGCTGCGTTGACTGAGGTCTTGCTGATCTCGGTGGCCAGCACTTTGCGTACGCGGGTCGCGAGCGGCAGCGTGAAGTTGCCGTTACCGCAATACAGTTCCAGCAGATCGTCGGGACGATCGCCGAGTGCGTCGTAAGCCCAGTTCAACATCTTCTGGTTCACGGTGCCATTGGGCTGGGTGAACGCGCCTTCCGGCTGGCGGTAGCTGAACGTGCGGCCACCGACTTCCAGTTTTTCGACGACGTAATCGTGGCCGATGACTTCGCGTTTGCCTTTCGAGCGACCGATCACGCTGACGTTCAAGTCGGCTGCCAGCTTCGATGCCGCCGCGTGCCAGTGTTCGTCCAGTGGACGGTGGTAGCACAACGTGATCATTGCATCGCCGGCCAGGGTGGTCAGGAACTCCACCTGAAACAGCTTGTGGCTCAGGGCCGCACTGGCTTTCCACGCGGCCTTGAGCTGCGGCATCAGTTGATTGATGCGCAGGCTGGCAATCGGGAACTCTTCGATCAGGATCGGCGTGCGTTTGTCTTCCTGGGAAAACATCGCGTAGTGACGCTCGCCGGCTTCGCGCCACAGGCGGAATTCGGCACGCAGGCGGAAGTTCTTCAGCGGCGAATCGAACACTGCCGGCTCCGGTGCATCGAACGGGGCCAGCAGGTCGCGCAGGCGCGAGACCTTTTCTTCGAGCTGAACGGTGTAAGCCTGGGAATCAAAAGTCATGCGTTGAACCAACCCAACTTGATCACAAACAGAATCGACAGAATCACCAGCGCCGGGTTCAGCTCACGGCCGCGACCGGACAGCAGCTTGATGGCGGTCCAGGAAATGAAACCGAAGGCGATGCCGTTGGCGATGGAGTAAGTGAATGGCATGGCCAGCGCAGTGACCACGACCGGTGCGGCAACGGTGATGTCGTCCCAGTCTATTTCGGCCAGGCCGGAAGTCATCAGGACTGCGACGAACAGCAGTGCCGGCGCCGTGGCAAATGCCGGAACACTGGCGGCCAGTGGCGAGAAGAACAGCGCCAGCAGGAACAGGATCGCCACCACAATGGCCGTCAGACCGGTGCGGCCGCCGGCGCTCACGCCCGCTGCGGATTCGATGTAGCTGGTGGTGGTCGACGTACCCAGCAACGAACCGGCCATGGCCGCGGTGCTGTCCGCGATCAGCGCGCGGCCCATTTTCGGCATGTGGCCGTCCTTGCCCATCAGGCCGGCGCGTTTGGCGACGCCGATCAGAGTGCCGGAGTTGTCGAACAGGTCGACGAACAGGAAGGCGAAGATGACGCTGACCAGACCGATGTCCAGTGCACCCTTGATGTCCAGTTGCAGGAAGGTCGGCGCCAGCGATGGCGGCATCGACATCACGCCGCCGAACGGGGTGAAACCGAGGGCAATCGACGCAATGGTCACGACCAGAATCCCGATCAGCACCGCACCGCGCACGGCGAGGGCTTCAAGGGCAACGATCAGGGCAAAACCCAGGGTGGCGAGGATCGGTGCCGGTTGTTTCAGGTCACCGAGGCCGACCATGGTCGCCGGATTGCTGACCACGATGCCGGCGTTGTGCAGGGCGATCAGCGCCAGGAACAGGCCGATACCGGCAGCAATCGCCGAACGCAGCGGCAGCGGGATGCTGTTGATGATCCATTCCCGGATGCGGAAGATCGACAGCAGGAAGAAGCACACTGCCGAGATGAACACCGCGCCCAGTGCCACTTGCCAGGTGTGGCCCATGTGCAGGACCACGGTGTAGGTAAAGAAGGCGTTCAGGCCCATGCCCGGTGCGAGGGCGATCGGGTAGTTGGCGATCAGGCCCATGGTCGTGGAGCCGATGGCGGCTGCCAGACAGGTGGCGACAAACACCGCACCTTTGTCCATGCCGGTCTCGCCGAGGATGCTCGGGTTGACGAACAGAATGTAGGCCATGGCCAGGAAGGTCGTGACGCCCGCAAGAATCTCGGTCCGCACGTTGGTGTTGTGTGCCTTGAGTTGAAACAGCCTTTCCAGCATGTCTGCTCCCCGTGGCGCGCCCGGCGCCGTGAATGTATCGACCTCAACAGCAAAGCACAGACCGCTGCAGGCGCCTGGTAATTTTCTGTGGGTCGGAAAAAGCCGCGCATCATACCAGCCGCGTGGGGTTGTGGCTGCTTATGGTGGTGATCGTCGTCGATGTTTTGCGTTAAAGCCAAGTGCGCCATACTGCGCGCTGGTTTTGGGGGACATGGGGATTGCATGAAAAAGCGTCTGGTTAACGTATTTGGAGTATTGATTGCCTTGATGCTGGGGGCGCAAACCGCTTCGGCTGCCTCGGCGGCACCGTTGAGCCAGGTCAAGGTGCTCAAGGTCGAGTCGCCGGCTTGTGGGTTTGAGGACATTGGCGAGGGGCAGGAGACCACACGCTGCGATCACAGCGGGCCGAACATCAAGATCTACGTGCTGGAAGTCGGCTATGGCCGCAAGGCGCAAGTCGGGCTGGACGGTTTCGATGTGGACGGCACCCGGACCCCGATCTGCGCCTTTGATAACGGCAACCTTACCGATTGCACCGTCGGTAGAAAAACCGTGGGCTATCTGTATGTCTTCGATCTGGCCGGCAAGCAAGAAGGCACGTTCACCTTCAGCAACACGTCCATCAATGCGCCGGGCAACACGCTGTCGACGCAGCTTTACATCAAGTAACGGCCGGCTCGAACAAGGGTCAGGAAAGCTGACTACGCTTTAAAGATCATTCTGTGGATTGCGCCCATGACCTTTAGAGCCCTGATTACCCTCGCCGAGGGCATCGATGACCTGCAAACCGTGACGCTGATCGATGTGCTGCGCCGCGCCAAGGTTGAAGTGGTGGTGGCCAGCATCGAGGGCCGGCGCATGCTCACCTGTGCCCGCGGCACCCGCGTGACGGCCGATGCAATGCTGGTGGATTTGCTGGCCCAGCCGTTCGACCTGGTCGCGCTGCCTGGCGGTGCCGTCGGCGCGCAACATCTGGCCGGCCATCAACCTTTGCAGCAATTGATCAAGGATCAGGCGGCAGCCGGCCGTCTGTTCGCCGGCATCGCCGAAGCCCCGGCCCTGGCACTTCAGGCCTTTGGCGTCCTGCGTCAACGGCGGATGACGTGCCTGCCGACTGCCAGCCATCAACTGTCGGGTTGCAACTTCGTCGATCAACCGGTGGTGGTCGACGGCAACTGCGTGACCGCTCAAGGTTCCGGGGGCGCACTGGAGTTTGCCCTGACACTGGTGGAACAACTTTGCGGCAAGGCCATGCGTGCGACGGTGGCGGGGGAGTTGGTGGTTTAGAACGTGTCAGGCGTGAACGGCGAGGGGTTTGATGACCGGTTGCTCCCGCTGCTCTGCTTGCCAGAGATCGTAGTCGGTCTGAACCCCTAGCCACATTCGCGCCTTACCAATTCCGGCCCGCTCCAGGCGGACTGCCAGGTCTGGACTGATCGGCGCATGGCCATGCAGCACCCGCGAAAGGTGAGGGCGTGCAAACCCCAAATGCCGGGCAAGTTCCGTCACGCTGATGCCCAGTTCGGGCAGGACGTCCATCAACAGTGTTTCGCCAGGGTGTGGCGGGTTGTGCAAGGGCATGTCCTGCCTCCTGTCAGTGGTAGTCCAGATAGTCGACCAACTCGATATCCGAACCGATAAAACGAAAAATAACCCGCCAGTTTCCTGAAACGCTCAGTGCCCAGAACTCGGCCAATTCGCCCCTGAGCGGGTGTAATCGCCATCCCGGTAGATCGAGGTCACCCGGTGCCATTGCGCGGTCCATGAATTGCAGCATCCGAGACAGACGCTTTGCATGGTCTGCCCGGATTCCACGCGTCGAACCTGTTTCATAGAAACCGCGAAGGCCTTTGTGCTGAAAGGATTTGATCATGGGTTGAGTGTAAGGCGTTACATTACACTCAATGCACTATCTATGTATTGCACCTGGTCGGCAAATTTGTGCTCTGCCTCAGTATTTCAAACCTTGGCTTCTTCCGCCGGCACATGCATGCGATCCCGGTTGGCCAGGGTCGGAAACAGTTTGATCCAGACCCCGGTCACCACCAGCGTGCCGATGCCGCCCATGACCACCGCCGGCACGGTGCCGAACCAATGGGCGGTGAGACCGGATTCGAATTCGCCCAGCTGGTTCGAAGCGCCGATAAACAGGCCGTTGACGGCGCTGACCCGGCCACGCATTTCATCCGGGGTTTCCAGTTGCACGAAGGACGCGCGGATCACCATGCTGATCATGTCTGCTGCGCCCAACACGACCAGCACCGCCAGCGAGAACCAGAATGAAGTGGACAGGCCGAACGCAATGGTCGCGACGCCGAATACACCGACAGCGGTAAACATCACCCGACCGACCTTGCGATCCACGGAGAACCGCGCCAGCCATAGCGACATCAGCAACGCGCCCACTGCCGGAGCCGAACGCAACAAGCCCAGGCCCCATGGCCCGGTCAGCAGAATGTCCTTGGCAAACACCGGCAGCAACGCCGTTGCGCCGCCGAGCAGCACGGCAAACAGATCCAGAGAAATCGCCCCGAGAATATCCGGTCGGCTGCGAATGAAGCGAATACCCGCCAGCAGCGAATCCAGGGTGGCCTTGCCTTTGTTCAATGGCGTTTGCCGCGCAGGCAGGTTGAGCATCAGCAGGCAGGCGATCACATAGAGAATCACGGTCGGGCCGTAGACCCAGACGCTGCCAAAGGCATACAGCAAGCCGCCGAGGGCCGGCGCGACGATGGTCGCCGATTGTTGGGCGGACTGTGCAGCGGCTACGGCGCGGGGGAACAGCGCGGAGGGAACGATACTTGGCAGCAGCGCCTGGGTGGTCGGCATCTCGAAGGAGCGCGCGGCGCCGAGCAGAAACGCGAGGATGAAGATCATTTCCCGGGTGACATGGCCGGTGGCGCCGCCAATCGCCAGGGTCAAGGCAATCAAGGCTTGCAGCGACTGACAGATCGCCGCGACTTTACGCCGGTCGTAGCGGTCGGCGACATGCCCGGTGTGCAACATGAACAGCACGCGCGGGGCAAACTCCACCAGACCGACCAGGCCCAGATCCAGCACGTTGCCGGTCAGTTGATAGAGGTTCCAGCCGATGGCCACGGTGAGCATCTGAAAGCCGCTGGCGGTAAACACCCGGGCCAGCCAGAACGCGATGAAAGGGCGGTGATGACGTAACAGCAAAGGCGCTTGGCTGGGCATCGGAGGCAGATCTTGAGCGAGGGGAGGCCCGAGATTATCACCAACCTGTAACCAAAAGTTGCAGAGGCGGGAAATTTAGTTAGCTAGACACCGATCCCGAAAAACCTGAAATCCCCTGTGGGAGCGGGCTTGCTCGCGAAGGCGGTGTGTCACGCGACATGGATATCGGCAGGTATGCCGCCTTCGCGAGCAAGCCCGCTCCCACAGGAATGTGTTGCCAGCTATGACTGTGGCTATGAGGCAACCTGTCACGCGGCAAAAGACCACACCGTCCATCGCCAAAAACCGGACTACTCTTTTACCCATGCTTGATCCAGATCAAGGCCTTTGCGGAATTGATCTGGTGGCCAGATGGCCGAATTCCCTACGTGTGATGTTTGTAAAAAGAAGAACGAATTCAAATTCGCCACACTCCTATTCGTGGGGGCCGTGGGTGTAGGCCGCAAGCCTTCAGCCGGTATTACCTGACAGAGGAAGACTTATGTTCGGTTTGGAGGCGCTTGATCTCGCCCGAATTCAGTTCGCGTTCACCATCTCGTTCCACATCCTGTTCCCGGCCATCACCATTGGTCTGGCGAGTTACCTGGCGGTACTCGAAGGCCTGTGGCTGAAAACCAATAACGACACCTACCGCGATCTGTACCACTTCTGGTCGAAGATCTTTGCCGTCAACTTCGGCATGGGCGTGGTCTCCGGGCTGGTCATGGCCTATCAGTTCGGCACCAACTGGAGCCGCTTTTCGGACTTCGCCGGTTCCGTCACCGGGCCGTTGCTGACGTACGAAGTACTGACCGCGTTCTTCCTTGAAGCCGGTTTCCTTGGGGTCATGCTGTTCGGCTGGAACAAGGTCGGGCGCAATCTGCACTTCTTCGCCACGGTCATGGTCGCCATCGGCACGCTGATCTCGACTTTCTGGATTCTTGCGTCCAACAGCTGGATGCAGACCCCGCAGGGCTTCGAAATCGTCAACGGCCAGGTCATTCCAACCGACTGGCTGGCGGTGATCTTCAACCCGTCGTTCCCGTACCGCCTGATGCACATGGCGACGGCCGCGTTTGTCGCGACCGCATTCTTCGTCGGTTCCTCGGCGGCCTGGCATTTACTGCGCGGCAAGGACAACCCGGCGATCCGTACCATGCTCTCGATGGCCATGTGGATGGCCTTGATCGTCGCGCCGATTCAGGCGGTCATCGGTGACTTCCACGGTCTCAATACGTTGAAGCATCAACCGGCGAAAATCGCCGCGATCGAAGGCCACTGGGAAAACCACGGTGATGAACCGACCCCGCTGATCCTGTTCGGCTGGCCGGACATGAAAGAAGAGAGGACCAAGTTCGCCGTCGAGATTCCGTACCTGGGCAGCCTGATCCTCACGCACTCGCTGGACAAACAGGTGCCGGCGCTCAAGGAGTTCCCGCCGGAAGACCGGCCGAATTCGACCATCGTGTTCTGGTCGTTCCGGATCATGGTCGGCTTGGGCATGCTGATGATCTTTACCGGTCTGTGGAGCCTGTGGCTGCGCAAAAGCGACAAGCTGTACACCTCGCGACCGTTCCTGTACCTGGCATTGTGGATGGGGCCGTCCGGCCTGATCGCGATCCTCGCCGGTTGGTTTACCACTGAAATCGGTCGTCAGCCTTGGGTCGTCTACGGCCTGATGCGCACGGCGGATGCGTCCTCCAATCACAGCTTCATGCAGATGAGCATCACGCTGATCCTGTTCGTCGTGGTCTATTTCGCGCTGTTCGGTGCCGGTCTGGGCTACATGATGCGCCTGGTGCGCAAAGGGCCGAAGATCGACGAAGGCAAGGAAACCAACGACGGTGGTCCCGGCCAGAAACGCACACCGGCGCGTCCCCTGTCTGCGGCTGACGATGATGGCGCCGAAAACGACCACAGCCCCAGCCTGACCAAGGAGATTTGAGTCATGGGTATTGATCTTCCGCTGATCTGGGCCGTGATCATCATCTTCGGCATCATGATGTACGTGGTCATGGACGGCTTCGACCTGGGGATCGGGATTCTCTTCCCGTTCATCCCGGGCAAGACCGACCGTGACGTGATGATGAACACCGTCGCACCGGTCTGGGACGGCAATGAGACCTGGCTGGTGCTGGGCGGTGCGGCGTTGTTCGGCGCCTTCCCGCTGGCGTATTCGGTGGTGCTCTCGGCGCTGTACCTGCCGCTGATTTTCATGCTGATCGGGCTGATCTTTCGCGGCGTGGCGTTCGAGTTCCGCTTCAAGGCCAAGGACGACAAGCGCCACCTCTGGGACAAGGCATTCATTGGCGGCTCCATCGCCGCGACCTTTTTCCAGGGTGTCGCGTTGGGTGCGTTCATCGATGGGCTGCCGGTGGTCAACCGTCAGTTCGCCGGCGGGTCACTGGATTGGCTGACACCGTTCACGATGTTCTGCGGCGTGGCGTTGGTGGTGGCTTATGCGCTGCTCGGTTGCACTTGGCTGATCATGAAAACCGAAGGCAAGTTGCAGGAGCAGATGCACAACCTGGCGCGGCCGCTGGCGTTCGTGGTGCTGGCGGTGATTGGTATCGTCAGCATCTGGACGCCGCTGGCTCACGCGGAAATCGCCGCACGCTGGTTCACGTTGCCGAATCTGTTCTGGTTCCTGCCGGTGCCGATTCTGGTGTTGGTGACCATGTACGGCCTGATCCGCGCTGTGGCTCGCAATGCGCACTACACGCCGTTCCTGCTGACGCTGGTGCTGATCTTCCTCGGCTACAGCGGTCTGGGCATCAGCCTGTGGCCGAACATCGTGCCGCCGTCGATCTCGATCTGGGACGCCGCCGCACCGCCGCAAAGCCAGGGCTTCATGCTGGTCGGCACCTTGTTCATCATCCCGTTCATCCTGGGTTACACCTTCTGGAGCTACTACGTGTTCCGCGGCAAGGTCACCCATGAAGATGGTTACCACTAATCCTGTAGGAGCAAGCTTGCTCGCGATGGCGTCATCACTGACGCCATCAACCTTGAAGAGGAGGGTTGGAACGCCATGACTGGTAAACACACTTTGGAAGAAATCCAGGCGGCAGAGAAAAAGCCGCTCTGGCAGCGACTTGGCTGGCTGGCAATGATCTGGGCCGGCAGCGTGCTGGCGCTGTTCATCGTTGCGAGCCTGATGCGCATGTTCATGAATGCCGCAGGCCTGTCGACCCACTGAATTCGCAAAATCCCATCCCGATGCCTCGCGGCACGGATTTACAACCCTCCTGCGCTGGAGGGTTTTTTTTGTCCGGGATTATTTTCGGGCTTTGAGGATCACGAACTTCGGTGTGGCCGCCACTTGTTCGACGCCACGGAACAACCGCGCCAGTTTGCTGTGATAACCCAGATGACGGTTTCCGACGATGTACAGCGCGCCGCCCACCACCAGCGCTTCGCGCGCTTGCTGGAACATCCGCCAGGCGAGGAAATCGCCCACGACTTGTTGTTGGTGAAACGGGGGGTTGCACAGCACCACGTCCAGTGACTGCGGCTCCTGCCCGGCCAGACCATCCCCGGCACGCACGATCACGTCCCGGTCACCCAGCGCCGCGCGCCAGTTTTCGGCGGCCGATTGCACGGCCATGAAGGATTCGTCCACCAGCGTGTAGTGCGCCTGCGGGTTTTGCAGAGCGCTGGCAATGGCCAAAACGCCGTTACCGCAGCCCAGATCCGCGACCCGTGCCGCGCCGAGGTTTGTCGGCAAGTGCGGCAAAAAGGCTCGGGTACCGATATCCAGCCCTTCGCGGCAGAACACATTGGCGTGGTTGAGCAGTTCAATCGCCGGCACATCGAGCTGATAGCGAGTCGGGTAGGGCGACGTCGCGGGTGCTTTGGCTTCAGCGGTGGTCATCAACAGCCGAGCCTTTTTCACCGCCAGCGAGGCTTGAACCGGGCCGATGTAGCGCTCCAGCAAATCCCCGGCGGCGCGTGGCAGATGCTTGATCATGGCGCCGGCAATCACTTGGGCGCCGGGCGCCAGTTGGCTTTGCAGACGAATCAATTGTTCCTCCAGCAAGGCCAGGGTTTTCGGTACGCGGATCAGGACCCGATCAAACGGGCCGCTAAACGCTTCGCTGGCAGGTACGCGAGGCACGGCATCAAATGCCTGGACGTTACGGATCAGATTTTTTTCCAGGCCCTGAAAGGCCAGGAACGAGTCGCCGCTGCTGGTCACCTGAACCTTGCCAGCGAGGCTGGCAGCCAATGCGCCAAAGCTGTCGTTGAGCACCAAAACACGCGTATCCGGAGTCGGTTGTTGTTCGGCCAGGTGATTGAGCAGGTATTCGTCGGCGGCATCGAACGCTTGCAGCGGTTCGTTCTGCTGTTCTGGCTGGCGGATCAGGTCGAGGCGGGCGAAGGGTGTTTCGAGCAAAGGCATGGGGCGGGGCTCTGGGTAAATCAACGGGTATCCCGCGGCCCAGGGGCGTTGTAGCGGGCGAGGCCGTCCGAGTGCACTGCGTCGTGAAGGTTCACACGTCAACACTCAGGAGGAATCGCAAATGGTACGTTACTCGCAGGTTTTAATCGATCAACGTGTCGAGGTGCTTTTGAGGTGATCGGCCTTGATCGCGGCGATGATCGCGGCAATCTTGTTGCTGACTCCGAGTTTCAAAATCACGCTTTGAATGTGGAAATGGATGGTCCGTGCGCTCAGGTTGAGAATTCGCGCGCTTTCTTCAGCCGTCTTGCCGGCTGCCGCCAGTTCCAATACGTCGATTTCCCGTGGAGATAAATGCGCAGCGGGTGGTTTCAGCATTTTCTTGGGCAGCGATTGCGCGATCAGCGCATGAAGATGACGGCACATGAATACCGAGAAACCGAGGTTTTCATACAGCTCCAGGGCCGTGATCGGGCAATGGCTCCTTGCCAGGCTCAGAATGCTGCACAGGCCGCTGTCTTCGTCATGCAGCGATTGTGACCAGCCGTGCTGCAAACCATGCGTTTCCAAGGCCTCCCACAGGGAAGGAACCTTGGAGAAAAGAGTTTCGCTCCACATAATGGGCAGCATTGAGTGATTGCAATGAGCTACTACCGGGTCCACCGAGCTTAAGTTTTTCTGTTCATAATACTTGTTCCAGATGGTTGGGTAATTGTTGTGTCGGATAGTGTTGAGCTGGTTGTTTTTTGTTTGATAAGTGGTTGAAAAAGCGAAAAATTTAAACCCGATGTTTTTCGCGAATTCAAGTGCGATCGGGTACGCGGCATCAATATGCTTCGTGCTCGATAGTTGGTTGAGTTGTGATTCCTTCCACCGCTCCATCATGTATCTCCATTTTACAATCTGCCGGGGTGCTGATTGGATCCGAAATCCTGCACGAGCCGAGTGTAGGACGAATCCTACATAAAAGTGAGATTTTTTGGCTTTACTGCGCTTTAAAAAATAAATATCAAGTTCTAATGGAGTTTTTAAAAATACGGCGGGTTTTGAATGTTGAGTTTAATTTCATTAACCGTTTTATTAACTGAATGGTACGTCAAAAAAGATCAAATACTCTTTGTAATGTTCAGGTTGATAATAAAAGGCACTACAAATCGTCGGTGTTTGTTTTCCCCGCTTTGCGGGACACTGGATGCTATCTGTTGAATGGAGCGCCCCATGACTGCCAGTGCAGAAAAATTCACGCGCCAGACCCTGCTCGACGTCAAGCCGTTGACCCCGAGCCTGTTCACCCTGCGCACGACACGGGACCCGGGCTTTCGTTTTCGTGCGGGGCAATTCGCCCGTCTGGGCGTGACCAAGGCAGACGGCAGCGTTGTGTGGCGTGCCTATTCCATGGTTTCTTCGCCTTATGACGAGTTCCTCGAATTCTTTTCCATCGTGGTGCCGGGGGGCGAGTTCACCAGTGAGCTGAGTCGGCTGGGCGTCGGCGATACGTTGCTGGTCGACCGCCAGGCCTTTGGATACCTGACGCTTGACCGCTTCATCGATGGGCGTGATCTCTGGTTGTTATCCACAGGCACGGGCGTGGCGCCGTTTCTGTCGATCCTGCAGGACTTAGAGGTCTGGGAGAAGTTCGAGCGAATCATCCTGGTCTACAGCGTGCGCGAAGCCCGGGAGCTGGCGTATCAGGAACTGATCGCGGAATTGATGCAGCGTGACTATCTGGCCGAGTACGCGCACAAGTTTCAGTACATTGCCACCGTCACCCGCGAACAGCATCCAGGTGCCTTGAATGGCCGGATCACCACCTTGATAGAGAGTGGCGAACTGGAGCGGGCGGCAGGCGTGGCACTGACGGCCGAGCATTCAAGGGGCATGCTGTGTGGCAACCCGCAGATGATCGATGACACGCGAAAACTGCTGAAACAACGTGACATGCACTTGAGTCTCAGCCGACGCCCCGGGCACGTGGCGGTGGAAAACTACTGGTAAAAAAAACGGCGCCACGAAGGCGCCGTTTTTTATCTGCATCAGATCATTCAGGCCGATTATTCTGGGCCTTCAGCAGATCGCGAATCTCACCCAACAGCTCTTCTTCCTTCGTCGGAACCGGCGGCAGGGTGGGCGCAACGGCTTCTTCGCGCTTCAAGCGATTGATGGCTTTGACGCCCATGAAAATCGCGAACGCGACGATGATGAAGTCGATCATGCTCTGGATGAATTTACCGTACGCCAGCACCACTGCGGGGGCGTCGCCGCTGGCGGCCTTGAGCGTAATGGCAAGATCACTGAAATCCACCCCACCGATCAGCAGGCCGATTGGCGGCATGACCACGTCGCCGACAAACGACGAAACGATCTTACCGAAGGCGGCACCGATGATGATACCGACGGCCATGTCGACCACGTTGCCTTTTACCGCGAAGGCCTTGAACTCATTTAGCACGCCCATAGGTTATTTCCTTGTTACAGATGAGGTTGGTAACGCAGTGTAAATCAGCCAAATGGTTCTTGCCCGAAACAACTGCTGGCATCGCAAGCGTGCTATCGACCGGTTTGACGGTAAAAAGTTTTCAAAATGCCATCATTGAAGTGTAGATCTGAGCCTTCCAGGCGTGTGCCCACTGTCCATCTAAAGGGTGTTGAGCGTCATTCAGTCGCTTGCGTCGATCAGCGATGGAGGTGGTGGTTGTCATCAAAAGTGCGTGCGTCGCAGGAGCGACTTGTTGAGCGTAATGGGAAGTGCGATATAAGTTTTACAGTGGTTAACTTCAAGTATAAGTTCTTGGTTCGGAAAATAATGGCTGGAAAAACACAGGGTGCGTGATGCCGTAAAGCCATCTTCTTGATTGTCAGTATTAAACTCTTGGTTTGTTGGGTGATGTTGTACGTTAAGTTTGCAGAGTGATAAGAGTTGTACAGCTTTGTGGGTTTTGGATTTAACGTTGGTCGAGTTATTTTGGCAGCGCGTTGTACAAGTTATGAACGTTGCAGCGCTGTCGTTGTCTCGAGAGCCGAGCAAGTTTCCGCACAATTCCATTGGGCAACTCCGTCGCACTGATCCAGCCCAGCTGAGCTATCATCGCGGTTTTTGCCGGGAGTTCAGATGGCCAAGGCCAAGCGCATGTACGGCTGCACCGAGTGCGGCTCAACCTTCCCCAAGTGGGCCGGCCAGTGCGGCGAGTGCGGGGCCTGGAACACCTTGACCGAAACCATGGTCGAGAGCGGCGGTGCCGCAGCCCCCAGCGGCCGCACCGGCTGGACCGGCCAACAGGCACAGATCAAGACCCTGGCCGAAGTCAGCGTCGAAGAAATACCGCGCTTTTCCACTGCATCCAGTGAGCTCGATCGCGTCCTGGGTGGCGGGCTGGTGGACGGTTCGGTGGTATTGATCGGCGGTGATCCGGGCATCGGCAAATCAACCATCCTCTTGCAAACCTTGTGCAACCTCGCCAAGAGCATGCCGGCGTTGTACGTCACGGGCGAAGAGTCCCAGCAGCAAGTGGCCATGCGCGCCCGACGCCTGGGATTACCGCAGGATCAACTGCGGGTCATGACCGAAACCTGCATCGAAACCATTATCGCCACCGCCCGGGTCGAAAAGCCCAAGGTCATGGTGATCGACTCGATTCAGACGATTTTCACCGAGCAGCTGCAATCGGCACCGGGCGGCGTGTCCCAGGTGCGGGAGAGCGCAGCCTTGCTGGTGCGTTATGCCAAACAGAGTGGCACAGCCATTTTCCTGGTTGGCCACGTGACGAAAGAAGGTGCGCTGGCCGGTCCGCGTGTGCTGGAGCACATGGTCGATACCGTGCTGTATTTCGAGGGCGAATCCGACGGTCGCTTGCGCTTGCTGCGGGCGGTGAAGAACCGTTTTGGCGCGGTCAACGAACTGGGCGTGTTCGGCATGACCGACAAGGGTTTGAAAGAAGTCTCCAACCCTTCGGCGATTTTTCTTACTCGTGCACAGGAAGAAGTCCCGGGCAGTGTGGTCATGGCAACGTGGGAAGGCACCCGACCGATGCTGGTGGAGGTTCAGGCGTTGGTGGATGACAGCCATCTGGCCAACCCGCGTCGGGTCACGTTGGGGCTGGATCAGAACCGACTGGCGATGTTGCTGGCGGTTCTGCATCGACACGGCGGCATTCCGACCCACGACCAGGACGTGTTCCTCAACGTGGTGGGCGGCGTGAAGGTGTTGGAAACCGCTTCCGACCTGGCGCTGATGGCGGCGGTCATGTCCAGTTTGCGTAACCGGCCATTGCCCCATGACCTGCTGGTGTTCGGCGAAGTCGGTTTGTCTGGCGAAGTGCGTCCGGTGCCGAGTGGGCAGGAACGCTTGAAAGAAGCGGCCAAGCACGGCTTCAAACGGGCCATCGTGCCCAAGGGCAATGCGCCGAAGGAGTCTCCGCCGGGATTGCAGATTATTGCCGTGACCCGCCTCGAACAGGCCCTCGACGCACTGTTCGAATAACCTGCCAGATAGAACACCGATCCTGTGGGAGCGAGCCTGCTCGCGATAGCGGACTGTCAGTCAACATCATCGTTGAATGTTAAACAGCTATCGCGAGCAGGCTCACTCCCACATTGGATTGGTGTCGGGTTTTCAGACTTCGATCAGGGCACCCAACTCGCGCTCCAGCTCCTGCGGATCCCCCAGATTGAGCTCGATCAATCGCCGCAGCCGCTCGATGGATTCCAGGCTGATATATCGGCAAACGAATCCCAAATGGCGAGGATCGTCGTGCGTCAGTTGCACATCCATCTTGATGTCAAAGTCCTTGCTGAGATGAATGTCGACAGAAAACATCTTTTTCGGGTCGCCCAGCCACGGCTCGGGTCGCTCGATCAGTATTCCCTTGAGCGACAAGTCAATCAGCTTCACTGGCCAGATGAATTCCCCTTGGCAAAGCTCGGTTCGGGCATCGAACGCAATACGTTTGAAGCGGCGGCGATTGGCAGGGTGTTCGCTCATGGCTTATTCCTCTTACATGTCCGCTGACTATAGACCCGCATTGTCAAAGCCTGCCAGCTGACACGGGCGTCTAGACCAATGTCGGGTATGGCCTTTGCCGTCAGGAGAGCTAAACTCGGGGTGGCTGTCTTTCTTGTCCACCCTGGCTGGAATAAAAAAATGAAAAATAATAATAGCCCGCTACGCCACCTACCCTGGCTGCTGCTGGCAATCGTAGGAGCGTGCGCCCTTGGCGTAGTGGCATTGCGTCGAGGCGAGGCAATCAACGCCTTGTGGATTGTGGTCGCTGCCGTGGCCATTTATCTGGTTGCGTACCGTTATTACAGTCTGTTCATCGCTAACAACGTGATGCAACTCGATTCACGACGGGCCACCCCCGCTGTGCTCAACAATGATGGTCTGGACTACGTCCCTACCAACAAACACATCCTCTTCGGTCACCACTTCGCGGCCATCGCTGGCGCAGGGCCATTGGTCGGTCCAGTGTTGGCGGCGCAGATGGGCTACTTGCCCGGCACGCTGTGGCTGATTGCCGGTGTGGTGCTGGCCGGTGCGGTTCAGGACTTCATGGTCCTGTTCATGTCCACCCGCCGCAACGGCCGCTCCCTGGGCGACATGGTCCGCGAAGAAATGGGCCGCATCCCCGGCACCATCGCGCTGTTCGGCTGCTTCCTGATCATGATCATCATCCTCGCGGTGCTGGCGCTGATCGTCGTAAAAGCCCTGGCCGAGAGCCCGTGGGGCATTTTCACGGTGATGGCGACTATCCCGATCGCGATGTTCATGGGCATCTACATGCGCTACATCCGCCCGGGCCGCATCGGTGAGATCTCCATCGTCGGCGTGCTGTTGCTGCTGGGTTCGATCTGGCTGGGCGGGCAGATTGCCGCGGACCCGGTCTGGGCCAAAGCCTTCACCTTCACTGGCGTGCAGATCACCTGGATGCTGGTCGGTTACGGTTTCGTCGCTGCCTCTTTGCCGGTGTGGCTGATTCTGGCCCCGCGTGACTACCTGTCGACGTTCCTCAAAATCGGCACCATCATCGCACTGGCGATCGGCATCCTGGTGACCATGCCCGAGCTGAAAATGCCGGCGCTGACCCAGTTCATCGATGGCACCGGTCCGGTATGGAAGGGCGGCCTGTTCCCGTTCCTGTTCATTACCATTGCTTGTGGCGCGGTCTCGGGTTTCCACGCGCTGATCTCCTCCGGCACCACGCCAAAACTGCTGGATAACGAGGTCAACGCCCGTTACATCGGTTACGGCGGCATGTTGATGGAATCGTTCGTGGCCATCATGGCGATGGTTGCCGCTTCGGTGATCGAGCCAGGCGTGTATTTCGCCATGAACAGCCCGGCGGCCGTCGTCGGTGGTGACGTGGTCGCAGTTGCACAAACTGTCAGCAGCTGGGGCTTTGCAATTACCCCGGAAGCGCTGCAAACGGTGGCCAAGGACATCGGTGAAACCACCATCCTGGCCCGCGCCGGCGGTGCGCCGACCCTGGCGGTCGGTATTGCGCAGATCCTGCACAGTGTCCTGCCGGGTGAAAACACCATGGCGTTCTGGTACCACTTTGCGATCCTGTTCGAAGCGCTGTTCATCCTGACAGCGGTAGACGCCGGCACCCGTGCCGGTCGCTTCATGTTGCAGGACTTGCTCGGCTCCTTCGTGCCGGCGCTGAAACGCACCGAATCCTGGACCGCCAACCTGATCGCCACCGCCGGTTGTGTGGCGATGTGGGGCTGGTTGCTGTATCAGGGCGTGATCGATCCGCTGGGTGGCATCAACACCTTGTGGCCGCTGTTCGGTATCTCCAACCAGATGCTGGCCGGTATCGCGCTGATGCTCGGCACCGTCGTGCTGATCAAAATGAAACGCCAACGCTACGTCTGGGTGACCATGGTGCCAGCGGTCTGGCTGCTGATCTGCACCACCACCGCCGGCTTCATCAAGCTGTTCGACGCCAACCCGGCGATCGGCTTCCTGTCGCTGGCCAAAAAATACAGCGATGCGCTGGCCAACGGTCAGATCCTCGCCCCGGCCAAGGACATCACCCAGATGCAACACGTGATTTTCAACGCCTACACCAACGCAACGCTGACCGCGCTGTTCCTGTTCGTGGTGTTCAGTATCCTGTTCTATGCACTCAAGGTCGGCATTGCCGCCTGGGGTAAAAAAGAGCGCACGGATAAAGAATCGCCATTCCAGGCCTTGCCGGACGCGTAATCGAGGATTGCAGCATGTTCAATGACCTGAGTCGCCTCGGTAAATACCTCGGTCAGGCCGCGCGCCTGATGGTCGGCATGCCCGACTACGACAACTACGTCGAGCATATGCAGACCAAACACCCGGACAAACCGGTGATGAGCTACGAAATGTTCTTTCGGGAACGTCAGGAAGCCCGTTACGGTGGCAAGGGTGGGCCGAAGTGCTGTTGACCCGGTTGTCGGGTTAACAGCAATCCCTGTGGGAGCTAGCCTGCTGGCGATGGCGGCTGAACATTCAACATCACTGTTGATTGACAGTCCGCCATCGCTAGCAGGCTAGCTCCCACATTTGTTTTATGTTGTTTTCTAATTTTGTAAAGCAGGAGACTCCAGTTGTCCTCTCCCATCCCCGTCACGATCCTCAGCGGCTTCCTCGGCGCCGGCAAGACCACGCTGTTGCGCCACCTGCTCAAAGCCGAGCACGGCCTGAAAATCGCCGTGATCGAAAACGAATTCAGTGACGCCGGCATCGACACCCAACTGTTGGGCGACGAGCCAGTGCAGGTGATGACGCTGTCCAACGGCTGCGTCTGCTGCACCATCCACACCGACCTGACCAAGGCGCTCTACCTGTTGCTCGAACGCCTGGACAGTGGCGAAATCGCCTTCGACCGTCTGGTGATCGAGTGCACCGGCCTGGCGGATCCGGCACCGGTGGCACAAACCTTCTTCATCGACGAAGAACTGCGTGAGCGTTACATCCTCGACGGCATCATCACGTTGGTCGATGCAGCGCACGCCGACGTACACCTGACCCAAACCATCGCCCAGGCGCAGATTGGTTTCGCCGACCGCTTGCTGGTGAGCAAACGCGATCTGGTGGACGAGCCGACCTTCACCGCGTTGAGCGAGCGCCTGACCCGTATCAACCGTCGCGCGCCGATTCGCGTGGTCGACCACGGCCAGATCGATCTGGCCGAACTGCTCGATGTGCGCGGCTTCAACCTCAATGCCGACCTGGGTGGCGGCGTGAGTTTGCGCCCGGTCAGCAAAGCGCCTTCCATCGACCGCATTTCCAGCCTGGTGCTGCGCACCGACAAGCCGCTGGATATCGACAAGCTCAGCGAATTCATGAACGAACTGCTGGAAGAACATGGCAAGCAGTTGCTGCGCTACAAAGGCGTGCTGAACATCCTTGGCGAGCCGCGGCGCATGGTGTTTCAGGGGGTGCTGAAGTTGTATGGCTTCGACTGGGACACGGAGTGGGCAGAGGGCGAGGCGCGGGAAAGTGTGATTGTGTTTATTGCCGATGAATTGCCGGAAGAGAAGATCCGCGAGGGGTTTGCGCGGGTGGCGGCGGATTGAATCATTTCGTTGGTCAGTGATAACGCCTTCGCGGGCAAGCCTCGCTCCTACAGTCGGTGATATCCGTAGGAGCGAGGCTTGCCCGCGAAAGCGATCTAACCAGCAACACGATCCTGACTAAGCCCAAGTCCTGAGTTCAGCAATATTTCCTCAAGATCATCCAGGTGCCCGCTTAGCAGCGAGACCGCCTTCACCGCATCCCCACGCGCCACCGCATCCAGAATCGCGGAATGCACCCGCCAATCGCAATAACCCTCCACCGATACATCAAACTGCGCAATCGCCAGTGAAGTCAGTGGCACCAGGCTGCCCAGAAAATGCGCCAGCGGTGCATTCCCCGCCATTTCGGCCAGCTGCAGATGAAACGCCCCCGCCAACCTGATCGCCGAGCCATGCGCGGCACATTGGCGCTCGCGATCAATCAACCCACGCAGACACTTCAAGTCTTGCGCACGGGGCTGCTGGCACGCCAGCCGCACCACCGTGGTTTCGGTCAGCCGCCGCGCATGCAGCGTCTGCCGGACTTGCTCATGATCGAGCGCAGCGACTCGGGGACGATGGTGAGTGCGCAACACGATGATCTGCTGATGGGACAGCTGCGTCAGCACCCCGCGCATGTCACTGCGGCGAACGCCGAACATCTGCGCCAGGCTTTCTTCGGTAAAGCGACTGGCCGCATCGATGCGCTGTTCAAGAATGGCGTCGAAGACTCGCGAGTAGAGATCATCCGTCGGCGCGGGAAAGGGCAGGGCAACAAGAGTTTGCGCTGAAGCGAAGCTGTTCATGGCCTGTCTCCGGTTCCAAGAGGGTTCAGCTGCCGAGGTTGTCGTCCGGGATATTCAATTCGATGCCCATCCGCTGGCCTTCGCGAAGAATGTGCCGACGCATTTCGGCACTCGCCAGGGCGCTGTTTTTGCTGCGGATCGCGCGTACTACGGCTTCGTTTTCTTCGAGGCGTTCGGCCAGATGCTCAGGTGAGTTGCGCAGCACCTCGGCGCTTTGCTTGAGGGCGTTGCTGGTCTGCTGTACCACGCTCTGGAAAATCGGATTCGAGGTCAGCGTGAACAGCTCTTCGTGGAACGCGATGTAGGCGTTGACCCCGGCTTCGCTGTCGTTCGCCTCCAGGGCTTCGCGCATGTCCATCAGGGTCAGGCGCAATTGCCCGACTTCCTTGCTGCTGATCGACTGCGCCACCAGGCCGACGATAAACGGCTCAAGGGTGTAGCGCAGTTGCAGCACGTCTTCCAGGCTCGCACCGGCCACTGCACTGTCGTGGCTTTGGCTGTCTGTCAGTTGGGCATCGAGCACCACCACGCCTTTGCCCGGCATCGAGCGCACCAGGCCGAGGGTTTCCAGGACGATGACCGCCTCGCGCAGGCTCGGGCGGCTGATGCCCAGTTGCTCGGCCAGTTCACGTTGCCCCGGCAGCATCTCGCCGGAGCGCCATTGCCCACGTGCCAGCGCGGCACGAAGTTTTTCCACTACTGAATTTACGACGGTTGACGAGGTAATCACTGTTCGCTCCAAGTCGCGATAATGTGCCTGCCCATAGGCAGGCACACGTTGTTTAAAATTCCTGCTGGTGCGCGGGCGCGACCGGTTTTCGAGGCTGGAAGGTATAACCCACCTGACCGGAAAGCACCTTGTTTGCGCGTTGGATATCGATGTCTTTTTCCCATCGGGCGATGGCCACGGTGGCGACACAGTTGCCGATCAGGTTGGTCAGCGCGCGGCCGATGCCCATGAACCAGTCCACCGCCAATACCAGCACCAGACCGACCACCGGAATCGCCGGGATGGCCGTCAGTGTCGCTGCCAGAATCACCAGCGCCGAGCCGGGAATCCCGTGAGCCCCTTTGGAGGTGATCAGCGACACCAGCAAAATGGTCAGCAAATCAGTCATGGCCAACGGCGTGCCGGTGGCATTGGCGATGAACACAATGGCCAATGTCAGGTAGATCGAAAATCCGTCGAGGTTGAATGAGTAACCGGTGGGAATCACCAGCCCGACCGTCGAACTGCCGATGCCCAGATGTTCGAGCTTGCGCATGATTTGCGGCAGCACGGCGTCGGACGACGCGGTGCCCATGACGATCATCAGTTCTTCGCGCAGGTATTTGAGCAGTGGCCACATGCGCAGGCCGGACAGGCGCATCACCAGGCCGAGAATCAGCGCCACGAACGCGACACACGTCAGGTAGAAAAGACCGACCAGGCTGCCCAGGTGTTGCAGGGAGTCCAGGCCATATTTGCTGGTGGTGAAGGCAATTGCGCCGAACACGCCGATCGGCGCCAGGCGCACGATCATGCCCATGATGCGGAAAATCACGTGGCTCAGCTCATTGATCAGCCGGGAAATGCCCGACGCGGCTTCACCCACCAGGTTCAGTGCGCTGCCGAACAGCACTGAAAACAGCAGGACCTGCAGGATGTTGTTGTCGGCAAATGCACCGATCACCGAGGTCGGAATCAGGTCCATCAGGAACTGCGTAGTGGTGTGCATGTGCTGGCCGCGCTGGGCGATGTCGCCCATGTCGGCGGCAGACAGCTGCTCCAGATGAATGTTCGCGCCGCTGCCGATGCCGGTGCTGAAGGCGAACACCAGGCCAATCACCAGGGCGATGGTAGTCAGCACTTCGAAGTAGATCACCGATTTGAGGCCGATGCGCCCGACCTTCTTCAGGTCGCCGGCACCGCTGATGCCGCTGACCACCACGCAGAACACGATCAGGCCGATGAGCATCTTGATCAGTTTGATGAAACCGTCGCCGAGGGGTTTGAGCTGGGCGGAGTATTCGGGAAGGGTCAGCCCGCAGACGATGCCGAGCACCAGTCCGAGAACCACTTGAAGGAAGATTGAACGCGAGCACCATCTGAGCATGGGAGGAATCCTGGTCGGTGTCCTGGCTGCCGTGCGCTGCACGCATCAGATTCAGGACTTAATTATTGTGGTCTTACCGGTATGTCCAGTGCAGGCGCAGTCTACGCCGGATTTTTTTACGATTACAAGTGAAAACCTGAAAATTGGCATGACCGGTCTGACCAGCGAAGCTGGGTGTGTAGGAGCCGGCTTGCTGGCGATGGCGCCCAAAAGATCAATGCAAGGCTCAAGAACAAGCGCTCCAGCCAGCCGGCACCCACAAATCGCAGGCGAAAAAAAACCGGCCATCACTGGCCGGTTTTTTCTAACTACGGTCTAGCGGTGCAATTAAGCGCCGTACACCGGCAGCTTCTTGCAGATAGCCTTGACCTTCTCACGAACGGCGTCGATCACCGCTTCGTTGTTCAGGTCAGCCAGGATGTCGCAGATCCAGCCGGCCAGCTCTTTGCACTCTGCTTCCTTGAAGCCGCGAGTGGTCACAGCCGGAGTGCCGAAGCGCAGGCCGGAGGTGACGAACGGGGAACGTGGATCGTTTGGCACGGAGTTCTTGTTCACGGTGATGAACGCTTTGCCCAGAGCGGCGTCAGCGTCTTTACCGGAGATTTCCTGCTTGATCAGCGACAGCAGGAACAGGTGGTTTTCAGTACCGCCGGAAACCACGTCGAAACCGCGCTCGATGAAGACGCTGGCCATGGCCTGGGCGTTTTTCACCACTTGTTGCTGGTAAGCCTTGAACTCAGGCTGCAGCGCTTCCTTGAAGCAGATCGCTTTAGCGGCGATCACGTGCTCCAGCGGGCCACCCTGGGCGCCCGGGAATACTGCGGAGTTCAGCTTCTTCTCGATGTCGGCGTTGGCGCGAGCCAGGATCAGGCCGCCACGTGGACCGCGCAGGGTCTTGTGCGTGGTGGTGGTCACGACGTCAGCGAATGGCACCGGGTTCGGGTAGACGCCAGCGGCGACCAGACCGGCCACGTGGGCCATGTCGACGAACAGGTAGGCGCCAACCTTGTCAGCGATTGCGCGGAAGCGCGGGAAGTCGAGGATCTGCGAGTAGGCAGAGAAACCGGCCACGATCATTTTCGGCTTGTGCTCAACGGCCAGGCGCTCGACTTCGTCGTAGTCGATCAGGCCATTGGCGTCGATGCCGTACTGAACGGCGTTGTACAGCTTGCCGGAGGACGAAACGCTGGCACCGTGGGTCAGGTGACCACCGTGAGCCAGGCTCATGCCCAGGATGGTGTCGCCAGCTTGCAGCAGGGCCAGGTAAACGGCGCTGTTGGCTTGCGAACCGGCGTGCGGCTGAACGTTGGCGTAATCGGCGCCGAACAGTTCTTTGGCACGGTCGATGGCCAGTTGCTCAACGACGTCGACGAACTCGCAGCCACCGTAGTAGCGCTTGCCCGGGTAGCCTTCGGCGTACTTGTTGGTCAGTACCGAGCCTTGAGCTTCCATCACCGCAGGGCTGGTGTAGTTTTCCGAAGCGATCAGCTCGATGTGTTCTTCCTGGCGCTGAGCTTCTTGCTCCATGGCGGCAAAAAGATCGGCGTCGTACTTGGCAATAGTCAAATCACGGCTGAACATGGCGGTCCTCAAGGATCGGGGCAGAAAAGGGGGGCATTCTAACCCAATGGGATTTAGATGGCATATGAAAGGGCATCATGTCGCAGACAAGTGGGCTTCATGTCGGGATCAGCGGTGATCATGCCGCCCACATCGCCGGCAAGCCGGCTCCTACAGGGGAACGCATTCCAAATGTAGGAGCCGGCTTGCCGGCGATGGCGTCATTTGCCTCACCACAAAATTTCAGTCGAACATGAAGAGCGCATCATTACTGAACTGCGCTTCAAACCGTCCCGCCGGCATCGGCCGCCCGAACAGGTAACCCTGAACCTCATCACAGCCATGCTCACGCAGGAAGTCCAGCTGCTCATGGGTTTCCACGCCCTCGGCGATCACCGCCAGGTTGAGGCTGTGGGCCATGGCAATGATTGCCCGGGCGATCTGCGCGTCCTGTTCACCCGACGGCAAGCCATCGACAAAGGTACGGTCGATCTTCAGCACGTCGATCGGGAACTGCTTGAGGTAGTTGAGCGACGAATAACCGGTGCCGAAGTCGTCGACCGCGATGCTCAGCCCGAGGTTTTTCAGCCCGGCCAGAATCTGCATCGCCTCGCTGACTTCGCGCATCAGGATACTTTCGGTCAGCTCCAGCTCCAGGCACGCCGGCGGCAGGCCTGTTTCCTTGAGGATGGTGGCGATCCGCGTGCCGAGCTGGCCGTCGGAGAACTGCCGGGCAGAGATGTTGACCGATACCTTCGGCACCCGCACCTTGGCCTGATGCCAGGTCTTGAGCTGACGGCACGCCTCGCTGATCACCCAGTCGCCGACGTCCACCACCAGGCCCAGTTCTTCGAGCACCGGAATGAAATCCCCCGGCGGCACCAGGCCACGGCGCGGATGACGCCAGCGCAGCAAGGCTTCGGCACCGGTCAGGCGTTTGCCGTCGCCGCTGAATTGCGGCTGGTAGTACAGAACGAATTCGTTCTGCTCCAGGGCGTGACGCAAGTCGCTTTCCAGCTCCAGGCGCTCGAGGGCGCTGGCGTTCATGTCCGCCTGATAGAACTGGAAGTTGTTCTTGCCGCGTTCCTTGGCGTGGTACATCGCGGTGTCGGCGTTCTTCATCAGCTGACTGAGTTCGTTGCCGTCCTGCGGGCTCAGGGCGATGCCGATACTGGCGGTGACGAAGAATTCGCGGCCTTCAAGCACGAACGGTTTCACCAGGCTGGCGAGAATCTGTTCGGCCACGTGAATCGCCCGATTGAGGGCGATTTCACGGTTGGCCCGCGGTTGCAGGAGCAAGGTGAATTCGTCGCCGCCCATGCGCGCCACGGTGTCGTCGTCATCGACGCAACCGAGCAGGCGCGTGGCCATTTCCTTGAGCATGCGATCGCCGGCGGCGTGGCCCAGGGAGTCGTTGATCGGCTTGAAACGGTCGAGGTCGAGGAACATCAGCACCACCCAGGACTTCTGCCGTTCCGCCGATTGCAGCGCGGTGTGCAGGCGGTCCTGGAATAGCGTGCGGTTGGGCAGGTGCGTCAGGGCGTCGTAATAGGCGAGGCGGTGAATCCGTTGTTCACTGGCCTTGCGCTCGCTGATGTCGCTGAAGAAACACACGTAACTGGCCAGATCGCCTTCATCGTCGAGCACCGCCGTGATGCCGACCCACGCCGGGTAATGCTCGCCGTTACGACGCCTGAGCCAGACTTCGCCTTCCCAGGTGCTGTGCTGATTCAATTGCTTGAGCACATAGCGCAGGTGCGCTTCCTGCTGCTCGTCGACGGTCAGCATGTTCGGCAACTGGTCGAGCACTTGCTCCACCGCATAGCCGCTCACGCGACTGAACGCTTCGTTGGCCTGCACGATGTAGCCTGCCGGGTCGGTGATCAGGATCGCCGACGTCGAGTGTTCGAATACCGTGGCCGCCATGCGCAGGTCTTTCTCGGCGCGGCGTTGCTGGCTGATGTCGCGACCGACACCGAGCACGCCTTCGAAGGCACCGTGTTCGTCCCAGACCAGCACCAGCCGCAACTCGATCGGAATCTTGCGCCCATCGGCACGCAGGCAGTCGAACAGGAACAGTTGGGTCTGCACCTGGCTGCGCAACAGCGCCAGTTGGTCGGGTTTGCCCAGCGCTTTGCTGACGCGGTCCATCAGGTTGTAGATGCCGGTCAACTGTTGCGGGTTGGCGATGGTCGACTGCCAGCCGTTCTGGAAAATCCAGTCGGTGTCGTAGCCCAGCACGGCTTGCACCGACGGGCTGACGTAGTTGAGCGAGAGCTTGCTGTCGGTGGAGAAAATCACGTCGCTGATGCTTTCGGCGAGCATCCGGTAGCGCTGCTCGCTGTCGCGCAGGGACTCACTGGCCTCGATCTGCTCGGTGATGTCCTTGGCCACGCCGATGATCCGTGTGACCTGGTCGTGTTTGTCCCGCGCCAGCGCCTGTTCACGAATATCGAAACGCCGCCATTTGCCGTTGCGGTGACGGAAGCGCAGTTGGCATTGCAGCAATTGCGTATAGCCCGCGTGCC
The DNA here is from genome assembly GCF_019947305.1 of Pseudomonas sp. BF-RE-21. Taxonomy (NCBI): domain Bacteria; kingdom Pseudomonadati; phylum Pseudomonadota; class Gammaproteobacteria; order Pseudomonadales; family Pseudomonadaceae; genus Pseudomonas; species Pseudomonas sp. BF-RE-21. The sequence continues at coordinate 131,316 of NZ_JAGYGF010000007.1, forward strand.
GCTGGGTCTGTCGCGCGCGGTGGTAGTGGTCGGCATCTTCGGGGTGCAGCAGGATTTCCCAGAAGTACTCGCCCATCTGGTGCAGCTCGGTGCGGTTGTAACCGAGTGTCTGGCCCAGGTGGTGGTTGCTGAAGATCATGCGCTGGCTGATCACGTCCTGGACGTACAAATGATCCGGCACGGTGCGCACCACGTCGGACCAGAACCCTTCACGCTCAAGCAGCGACAGTTCGATGAGCTTGCGACTGGTGATGTCGCTGATGCTCAGGATCACCGCTTTATAGTCGTCCTGGTTTTCCGGCAGGCGCATCACCAGCCACAGGTGCTGATCGCGGCCATTGGCGTCTTGCAGTTTTATTTCCAGCTCGAACTGTTTCTGCTGATTGAGTACCGCTTCGAGCACTTGATTGCCGATGGCGGTGCCATCCAGCGGATTGCCGTCGATCAGCAACTTCCAGGCTTGTTCACAGGAATTGACGTTGAGCAGTTGCAGGGCGACCTGGTTGACCTCGGTGATACGCAGTTCCTGCAACAGTTGCTGGCGCTGTTCCGGGGTTTCCAGCCAGGCTTGCAGGTGTTCGGTGCTGAGCAACTGGTTTTTGTCGAAGACGTTCTTGAGACCAGACACATCGAGCACACACAGGGCGACGCCGGTGCCTTCGAAAATATCCTGATAGCGCCGGCGACCTTCACTCACCTGGCGCTGACGACGGCGTATGTTCAACAGGGCGATCAGCGGCAGCAGAGAGAGCGCCAGCCCCAACAGGCATTTACCGATAAACGCCGGCAGCAGTTCCTCGATCACACGTTGCCGGTCGAACAACCCGCGCAGTTGCCAGTCGCTGCCGGTCAAGGGGACCGTCAGCACGCTGTTGGCCACATCATTTGCGGTCAGCTCGCTCGGCTTGGCCAGGGGCTGTGAATCATCGCGGCTGATGACCTGGTGATTGACGCGGTTTTCCACCAGCCACATTGGGCGGATACCGGCCTCGCCTGGTTTGGTCAGTGACGAGAAAAAGCTCGGCGTCAGGCGCAGGACCCAATAGCCCCGAGAGCTGCCGCTGGCTTGATGCAGCAACAAGTGCACCACCGAACCGTTATCGGCGTTGCTGAAATAATGTGCCTGGGTACGGCTGCGGCGTACCAGCTCGACGAGGTAGTCGGCGTCGTCGCTGTCGGCGGTGGTGTCGCTGATGACTTTCCCTGAGGGGCTCAACAACGCGAGGCTGCGCAGGTCGGGCAAGGACTTTTGCAGCTTGCGCAGCAGCTCCTGCTGTTCGTCGGCGCTTTGCGGCTGTTCGACGATCGGTAGCAGGTTGAGGGCGATCTGCGCATTGAGCGACATGTTCAGGCTGACTTGTGCAGCCAGATCGGCGGTGTAGTCGATGGTGTATTGGCGCTGGTTTTTCTGGGTTTCGCGCAGCTGATCCAGCAGTTGCCAGAACAGCAACGCGAGCAGCAAAAGCACGAGTGTCGCCAGCGCGCCCTTTAATGTTCCGCGCAGGGGGGAACCGGACACAGCAGTCGGTGCACGGGTGGTCAAGGGCGGAGTGACATTAGACAAACTGTAATCCTGCGATTTAGCTGGACTGGCGCGACGTGCACTATAAGCCGGACGCCCGGAGGGCGGCTAGCATGCCTTGAGTTGTGGCAAAGTGCCAGACCCTCCCGGCTGGACTGCCTTCTGTCAATAAGGTAGCTTTGCCGGTTACGCGGGAGCGTTCCAGCTCCTAGAATCAGGTTTTTTCAGCGCGCAGCATTGATACCTATCAGTCGTCGACGCGCACGGCCTGGCCGGGCATCGCCTGCGCTCCAATCATTCATCTGTCACTGACCCAAGGTTCTCCATGGCTCAATACGTCTTCACCATGCATCGGCTGGGCAAAGTTGTTCCGCCGAAGCGGGAAATCCTGAAAAACATTTCGCTGTCCTTCTTCCCCGGCGCCAAGATCGGCGTGCTCGGCCTCAACGGTTCGGGTAAATCCACGCTGCTGAAAATCATGGCCGGCGTCGACACCGAGTTCGAGGGCGAAGCCCGTCCGATGCCGGAGCTGAACATCGGCTACCTGCCACAGGAACCGATCCTGGACCCGACCAAGACCGTGCGTGAAGTGGTCGAGGAAGCGGTCAGCGTGATCAAGAACGCCCAGGCACGCCTGGACGAGGTCTACGCGGCTTACGCTGATGAAGATGCCGACTTCGACAAACTGGCCGCCGAACAGGCCAAGCTCGAAGCCATCCTGCAAGCCAGCGACGGTCACAACCTGGATCGCCAGCTGGAAGTCGCCGCCGATGCGCTGCGCCTGCCGGCCTGGGACGCCAAGGTCGAATTCCTTTCCGGTGGTGAAAAGCGTCGTGTGGCCCTGTGCCGCCTGCTGCTGTCCGCACCGGACATGCTGCTGCTCGACGAACCGACCAACCACCTGGACGCCGATTCCGTCGCCTGGCTGGAACACTTCCTCCACGACTTCCCGGGCACTGTCGTTGCGATCACGCACGACCGTTACTTCCTGGACAACGTTGCTGGCTGGATCCTCGAGCTCGACCGCGGCGCCGGTATCCCGTACGAGGGCAACTATTCGGGTTGGCTTGAAGCCAAGTCCGATCGTCTCGCTGCCGAATCCAAGCAGCAGTCGGCCCACGAAAAAGCCATGAAGGAAGAACTGGAATGGGTGCGCAAAGGCGCCAAGGCCCGCCAGTCCAAATCCAAGGCACGTCTGCAACGCTTCGAAGAAATGCAATCGCAGGAATTCCAGAAGCGTTCGGAAACCAACGAGATCTACATCCCGGCCGGTCCGCGCCTGGGTGACAAGGTCATCGAGTTCAAGAACGTTTCCAAGGGCTATGGCGATCGCGTGCTGATCGACAACCTGTCGTTCTCCATGCCTAAAGGCGCCATCGTCGGCGTGATCGGCGGTAACGGTGCCGGTAAGTCGACGCTTTTCCGCATGCTGATGGGCAAGGAACAACCGGATTCGGGCAGCATCGAAGTCGGCGAAACCGTGCAACTGGCCTGCGTCGATCAGAGCCGCGAAGACCTGGACGGCAGCAAGACTGTGTTCCAGCAAATCTCCGACGGTTCGGATCAGATCCGCATCGGCAACTACGAGATCCCGTCGCGTACCTACGTCGGTCGCTTCAACTTCAAGGGCGGCGATCAGCAGAAGTTCGTCAAGGACCTGTCCGGTGGTGAGCGCGGTCGCTTGCACCTGGCCCTGACCCTGAAAGAGGGCGGCAACGTCCTGCTGCTCGACGAACCGTCCAACGACCTCGACGTTGAAACCCTGCGTTCCCTGGAAGAAGCCCTGCTGGACTTCCCGGGCGCCGCCATTGTGATCTCTCACGATCGGTGGTTCCTTGACCGCGTCGCGACGCACATCCTGGCGTACGAAGACGACTCGCAAGCAGTGTTCTTCGAAGGTAACTACACCGAGTACGAAGCCGATCGCAAGAAACGCCTCGGCGAAGCGGCTTCCCAGCCGCATCGTGTTCGGCACAAGAAACTGGCCTGATTTCGGGTTGGTTGCATGAAAAAACGGAGCCTTCGGGCTCCGTTTTTTTATGGGTTTTTTCAGGTACACCGAGGTGCATTCATCGCGAGCAAGCTTTGCTCCTACAGGGGACGCGATCAACTGTAGGAGCAAAGCTTGCTCGCGAAAGCGGAATCACTACTGGTGCATGATCCAATTTGTGAATCCCTTTTTAGGTGCGAAATCAGCCTGAAAATGGAAGTTATTTATATCCTGCGCACCATTTAATTTCATAAACGCGACATTTTGCTCTATTACTGTGCGCACTCCGTTTGCTAAAGTCCGGCCCAATCTCTTCCAACGACAATAAATTTGCCGAGACTTTTCCATGATCGAATCCGTCGAAACCTTCCTTGCCCGACTGAAAAAACGCGACCCGGACCAACCTGAATTCCACCAGGCCGTCGAAGAGGTCCTGCGCAGTCTGTGGCCATTTCTCGAAGCCAATCCGCATTACCTGACCTCCGGCATTCTGGAGCGGATCTGCGAGCCGGAGCGGGCGATTGTGTTCCGTGTTTCCTGGGTCGACGATCACGGCAAGGTGCAGGTCAATCGCGGGTTCCGCATCCAGATGAACAGCGCGATCGGTCCGTACAAGGGCGGCTTGCGTTTCCATCCATCGGTGAACCTCGGCGTACTGAAATTCCTCGCCTTCGAACAAACCTTCAAAAACTCCCTGACCTCGTTGCCCATGGGCGGTGGCAAGGGTGGCTCGGACTTCGACCCGAAAGGCAAAAGCGACGCGGAAGTCATGCGCTTCTGCCAGGCCTTCATGAGCGAGTTGTACCGCCACATCGGTGCAGACGTTGACGTGCCGGCTGGCGACATCGGCGTCGGTGCCCGCGAGATCGGTTTCCTGTTCGGCCAGTACAAGCGCCTGAGCAACCAGTTCACCAGCGTGCTGACCGGCAAGGGCCCGAGCTATGGCGGCAGCCTGATTCGTCCGGAAGCCACCGGTTTCGGCTGCGTGTACTTCGCCGAGGAAATGCTCAAGCGCAGCGGTGAAGCCGTCGAAGGCAAGCGCGTAGCGATCTCGGGTTCCGGTAACGTTGCGCAGTACGCGGCGCGCAAGGTCATGGATCTGGGCGGCAAGGTGATTTCGCTCTCGGACTCCGAAGGCACGCTGTACTGCGAGGCGGGTTTGACCGAAGAACAGTGGCTGGCGCTGTTGGAGCTGAAAAACGTCAAGCGTGGACGGATCAGCGAGCTGGCCACGCGTTTCGGTCTGGAGTTCCGTGCGGGTCAGTGCCCGTGGGACTTGGCGTGCGACATCGCGCTGCCCTGCGCCACTCAAAACGAACTGGATGCCGAGGCCGCGCGCACGTTGCTGCGCAACGGCTGCATCTGCGTGGCGGAAGGCGCGAACATGCCGACCACCCTGGAAGCCGTGGACCTGTTTATCGAGGCTGGGATTCTGTTCGCGCCGGGCAAGGCGTCCAACGCCGGCGGTGTCGCAGTGAGCGGGCTGGAGATGTCGCAGAACGCCATGCGTCTGCTGTGGACCGGCGGGGAAGTGGACAGCAAGCTCCACGGGATCATGCAGTCGATCCACCATGCGTGCGTGCATTACGGCGAAGAGAACGGCCGCATCAACTACGTCAAAGGCGCGAACATTGCCGGTTTCGTCAAGGTCGCCGACGCCATGCTCGCCCAGGGCGTGGTTTAAGCCGGTTCGATGCGGATGATTTCGATCGTCTGATCGCCGGCCGGGCGTTGCCACAGCACCTCGTCGCCGAGTTGCGCCCCAAGCAATGCCCGGCCCAGCGGTGAACCCCAGTTGATCAGGCCCGCAGACGCGTCGGCCTGGTCTTCCCCGACCAATTGCACGGTTTGCTCGGTGCTGTGCTCATCGGCGAAGGTCACGCGGCTGCCGATCTGCACCTTTTGCGTTGAACTGGCGGCGGTCACGACCTGAGCGCTTTGCAGGCGCTGATTGAAGTAGCGCAAATCCCGCTCAAGGTCCACCAGGCGTTGCTTGTCGGCCTGCTCGCCTTTGGCCGATTGTTCATTGTGCAATTGTTGCAACCCGGCAACTTTTGCCTGCAACTGGGCAAGGCCTGCGGGCGTGACGTAATTGGGCTGCGTGCTGACCTGCCGTTCGACGGGCTGATCAACTTGCGCGGCGGCGTTATCTTCATTGACGAAGGCGCGACTCATGGTTTCCTCCCGTTATAGGGTTTAGGCCATGGTCACAGGCTTTTAGTTTCGGCGGATGTCTGTCAGCGACTCATTGCGAGCGAAACGCACGGGCGGCGTCCTGATCTTTCTGCTGTTGCCAGGCTTTTTCACGTTCGTCCCAATGGTGGCTACGATAGTCCTCGCGGTCTTCGCTTTCGCGCATGGCCTGGCATTGGCGGAAGCCATCGCTCCAGCCTTCGGCGTATGGCTTGTCCTTGAGATACCGCGGCACGTTCTTGCGAAATTCACCGGTGATCGCCCCGGCAGCCTGTCGACCACTGCTGCAGCCGTCATCGAAACCATCGGCGAAGGCCGGAGGATAACCCTTGGCAATCAGGTCTTCGTGAGTCGTCTGGCAACCCGCGCACAACAGCAACACACCCATCACACCCACACAACGCCACATCTCGGACTCCCGGCCGTTCAACGGCCTATGGTTCAAGTCTAGAAGTGCATTCGTGAGACCTTCGTGAAAGACCTGTGATGAATCCGTTGAACAACACAGATCCCTTGTAGGAGCCGGCTTGCCGGCGATGGCATCAACACGGTCGTTCAGTTACACCGCAATGACGCCATCACCTGTAGGAGCCGGCTTGCTGCGGGCGGCGTTCCGACGATCGCATCAACACGGTCGTTCAGTTACGCCGCGGTGATGCCATCGTCGGAACGCCGCCCGCAGCAAGCCGGCTCCTACAGGTCAGTAGTGATACCACTTCAGCTCAAGCATCACTTCATTCTCAGGTGTGGCCAGATGGCTGAATTCGCGCTGGGCGCTCAGACGCAGACCCAGGTTGCGCGACAATTCCCACTGCTGGTTCAGACTCAAACTACGGCGCACTTCGCCATTGGTGAAGAAATCCCCCTTGGCCTCCAGGCTGAAATTGCCCAGCGGATTCTTCCATAGCACACCGCTGTTGAAACCCGCCGCCGGGGCGATGAAACCGGCGAAGTCGTTATTGTGTTCGACGCGCACGGTGCCCAAGGCAAAACCGAGCATGTCGTCGCCCAGTTGCCACGTGCCGCCACCACCGCCATTGACATGACTGACGAGGGTTTCATCGTCATGTTTGCCCGGCACCCGCTCCAGGCCGCCGGTGACCTGCCACGACAGCGGTTGCAGCAACTCGTTGCGCGGGGTCAGGGAGCGAATGGTCGCCAGATCCAGTTGCTGCAACTGCCACTGATTGCCTTCGTACTGGCGCAGTTTCATTTGCAGGATTTCGATCTGCGCGCCGAGGGGAAAGCTTTCCGAGTTGTCGTTGAGATCGTGATACGCCATGCGCAGGCCATATTCGCCAAAGGCCTTGTCGCCCCGGGTGCCGAGGCCGGCCTGCCATGTGCGCGATTCATGGCCATCTTCGGGCAAGCCCGGTTGCGGGATGTCCAGCTCCGGCGCCGGGTTCTGGTTGATCGCCCGCAGCAATTCAAAACTGCGCTGAGCCCGCTGCGGGTCGCGTTCCTGGCCGTTGGCGCGGTAGCGTTCGAGCCGGTAAGCCGCGTCGATGATCAGTGCCTGACGCTCGCGCGATTGCGCCTTGAACGCCGGCTCCTGCAACTGTTTCTGGTCGGCGCTGACTTTCAGTACCCACTGCTGCTCTTCAGGATTCAACGGTTCGGCGCGGCTCAGCAGTTCGCGTTCGCGGGACGGCCGATACTGGATGGATTCCACCAGGCCGGCTTCTTTCACCGCTTTGACCGTGTCGGTGGGAATGGCGGTCAGCGGGAATTGTTCGGTCAGGCGCAGGCTTGGACGCGCCACTTGTAGCAGTTCCAGCAGGCGATAGGAGCAGTTTTCGTCGAAGAAGAAATAGTCGAACTGGATCTGCTTGAGTTCCCAGACGTGCTCGACCATGCGCTCGGTTTCTTGCTGCGTCAGGTTCAGCCGGTATTCCCACAGGTCACGGTTTTCGAGGCTGCGGTATTCCGAGAGTTTTTCCTGATACGGCACCAGCGCAAACAGGCCCGGGTAGCCGCCCATCAAACCTTTCCAGGCGTAGAGAATGCTGTTGTCGGAACCTTCGATGTAGGCGCCGAAGTTGATGGCATAGCTGAGCAATGACGTCTTGTCGCTCTGCACATCCGCCTGATCGATGCGCAGCAGCGTGTGGCCGAACATCGATGACGGACTGTTTAAGTAGGCTGCCGGGAAAATCATCACCGCGCTGTGGGGCGAGACATCCTTGAACCATTGCTTGAATTCGGCACAGTCCAAGGCCGGCAAGTCAGTCAGGTTGAGTTGCGCCTTGAGCCAGCGGGTACGCGCCGGGTAGACGCATTGCGCATGTTTTTCGCCGGCACTGGCCGGGGCGTACAGCGCCTGCACGGTGGCCGCCAGTTCGCGGTCGGGGTGTTCGTTGCCATCGGGCGCCAGAAAGAACTTCCTGTCGCTGACATAGCTGCGCCAGCCACCGAGCTTGGCGGTTTCGTAATGCCCCAGGGAAATCCAGAAGGGGTCGTTGGCCAGTTGCTGCAAACGTTGATTGTCGATGTGAGGCGCGGCGGACAGCGGGGCGCAGACACAGAGCGCCAGCCAGGCAAGGCGTTTGAGCATAGTGGGCAACTTAAGTCGAAAAAAATAAAGACCCGGTACGGAAGATCCGTCCTTGTAGGAGCCGGCTTGCTGGCGATGGCAGCGCCGCGTTGTATCTGGACAACCGCGTTGATGCGATCGCCAGCAAGCCGGCTCCTACAATTGAACGATATGGCCGAAAGAGGGCAGGTCCAAAAAAATAAAACCCGCTCCCCGAAAGGAGCGGGCGGGTCGAGCTTAAGCTTGAGTTGCGTACTTGGCCAGACGAGGATCGGCCTTCAAAACGGCCAGGGTGTTGGTATGCACATCTTCTGCAGTCACGTCAGCCTTGCTGAAGATCTGCTGGAAGTGCTCGTGAGTCACAGCCGCGAAATGCGCACGGTCTTCCGGCGCCACGCCCAGTACCACGGCGTAGGTCGTCAGCGCTTCGCCGTTACCTTTAGCCATGTCTTCGGACAGCTCGTTCATCATGCCATTCATGGCAAACCAGGATTTGCCGCCATAAGTCAGCGACGCATTAGTCGCGCAACCGTTGGTACCAGAGGTCATACCGAACGTTGCGTTGCCGGAAGTGCCGTTGGTGGTGGATGCCAGGAAGTGAGCCGGGGTGCCACGCTGACCTTCGAACAGCATGTTGCCCCACCCGCAATCCGGGCCGCCTGGCGCCTGTGCCATAGCGTTGATGGATACAGCGGTGAAGAGAGTACCGAGAAGAATCCGTTTCATAGCTTTGTTCTCTTTATGTGCGTACCAATGGACAAGGGTTCTGGCCCGATCTGGCGCCAGTGGGCCGGTTATTGTTCCAGCCGCGCAGCTTGGAGTTTAGGCACGTTCCAAGGGTTCCGTTACTTTTTACGAAACATTCGTTGAAAACATTGATTTAGACCCGGCCCGCCTGGGGATGCCCGTTTGGCTATGCTTTGGCGAAAGGCGCGCCTTGCAAGTGGGGTATGGGCAGCGCCAGAATGCCGCTATCTGCCCCGCCTGATGTAAGGAAGCCCGATGCCTGATCCTGTTGCTGCCAGCTTGCGTCTAGCGCCCGAAGCGCTGACCCGTCCGTTTTCCGCTGAACAGTTCAGCTTCTCTACCACCAATGATCTGGAGCCCTTCCGCGGTGTGCTTGGCCAGGAACGTGCGGTCGAAGCCTTGCAGTTTGGTGTGGCCATGCCACGCCCCGGTTACAACGTATTCGTCATGGGCGAGCCTGGCACTGGCCGGTTTTCGTTCGTCAAACGCTACCTGAAGGCCGAAGGCAAGCGCCTGCAGACCCCGGCCGACTGGGTCTACGTCAACAATTTCGATGAACCCCGCGAGCCGCGCGCCCTGGAATTGCCATCGGGCACGGCCGGCGCGTTCATCGGTGATATCAACGCTTTGATCGACAACCTGCTGGCGACCTTCCCGGCGGTATTCGAACATCCGTCTTATCAGCAGAAAAAAAGCGCCATCGACCGCGCCTTCAACCAGCGCTACGACAAGGCGCTGGACATCATCGAGCGCCTGGCGCTGGAAAAAGAAGTCGCGCTGTACCGTGACGCGAGCAACATCGCGTTTACCCCGATGAGCGAAGGCAAGGCGCTGGATGAAGCGGAATTCGCCCAGTTGCCGGAAGCCGATCGCGAACGTTTCCACGAAGACATCTCCGGTCTGGAAGAGCGTCTGAACGAAGAACTCGCCAGCCTGCCGCAGTGGAAGCGCGAGTCGAGCAATCAACTGCGCCACCTCAACGAAGAAACCATCACCCTGGCCTTGCAGCCGTTGCTGTCGCCGTTGTCGGAAAAATACGCCGAGAACGCGGCGGTGTGCGGTTACCTGCAAGCCATGCAGGTTTACTTGCTGAAAACCGTGGTCGAGCAATTGGTCGACGACAGCAAGGTCGATGCGGTGGCGCGCAAGATGCTGGAAGAGCAATACGCGCCGAGCCTGGTGGTCGGTCATTCGGCCAGCGGCGGTGCGCCGGTGGTGTTCGAGCCGCACCCGACCTACGAAAACCTGTTTGGCCGCATCGAATACAGCACCGATCAGGGCGCGCTCTACACCACGTATCGCCAGTTGCGACCGGGCGCGCTGCACCGCGCGAACGGCGGTTTCCTGATCCTTGAAGCCGATAAGATGCTCAGCGAGCCGTTCGTATGGGATGCGCTCAAGCGCGCCCTGCAATCGCGCAAACTGAAAATGGAATCACCGCTGGGTGAGCTGGGGCGTCTGGCCACCGTGACCCTGACACCGCAACACATTCCGTTGCAGGTCAAAGTCGTCATCATTGGTGCCCGGCAGTTGTATTACACGCTGCAAGACCTCGATCCGGACTTCCAGGAGATGTTCCGCGTTCTGGTGGACTTCGACGAAGACATCCCGATGGTCGACGAAAGCCTGGAGCAGTTCGCCCAGTTGCTCAAAACCCGTACCTCCGAAGAAGGCATGGCACCGCTGACCGCCGATGCGGTGGCGCGTCTGGCGACCTACAGCGCGCGTCTGGCCGAGCACCAGGGGCGTTTGTCGGCGCGGATCGGTGACTTGTTCCAACTGGTCAGCGAGGCGGATTTCATTCGTCACCTGGCCAGCGATGAAATGACCGACGCCGGGCACATCGAGCGTGCGCTCAAGGCCAAGGCCACCCGCACCGGGCGCGTTTCGGCGCGGATTCTCGATGACATGCTGGCGGGGATCATCCTGATCGACACCGATGGCGCGGCCGTGGGCAAGTGCAACGGGCTGACGGTACTGGAAGTCGGGGATTCGGCGTTTGGTGTCCCGGCGCGGATTTCCGCCACGGTGTATCCGGGTGGCAGCGGCATTGTCGACATCGAGCGTGAGGTCAACCTCGGCCAGCCGATTCACTCCAAAGGCGTGATGATCCTCACCGGGTATCTGGGCAGTCGTTACGCTCAGGAATTCCCGTTGGCAATTTCCGCGAGTATCGCCCTGGAGCAGTCCTACGGTTATGTCGATGGCGACAGTGCGTCGTTGGGCGAGGCGTGCACGTTGATTTCGGCGTTGTCGAAAACGCCGCTCAAGCAATGCTTTGCAATCACCGGCTCGATCAACCAGTTCGGCGAAGTGCAGGCGGTGGGCGGGGTCAACGAGAAGATCGAAGGCTTCTTCCGTCTCTGCGAAGCCCGAGGGCTGACCGGTGAGCAGGGGGCGATCATTCCTCACGCCAACGTGGCGACGCTGATGCTGGACGAGAAGGTGCTGGCGGCGGTGCGCGCAGGGCAATTCCACGTTTACGCAGTACGCCAGGCTGACGAAGCGCTGAGCCTGTTGGTCGGCGAGCCTGCCGGTGCGCCGGATGAAAATGGCGAATTCCCAGAAGGCAGCGTGAATGCGCGGGTGGTGGAGCGCTTGCGGGTGATCGCGGAAATGATCAGCGAAGAAGATCTGAAAGAAGCCGAGAAAGAAGCGGCACAGGAAGCGTTGGTCGAAGCCAAGCCAGCCTGATACAGAGGAGTCCCTGTAGGAGCGAGGCTTGCCCGCGAAGAACGATAACGCGGTTATTCCGGTAAACCGCGTCATGGCTTTCGCGGGCAAGTCGGATCGCCGCACCGCTCGCTCCTACAAGTGCCATCACTCTGACGTCAATATTCACACAATGACCATTCGGCGCCTTCTGGTCTCAGTTGGCGTGCGGGTCTGACTTTTCTTCTATTCTCAGCTCAAGGACATCGACAGTAATCACTGGATCGAGACAGTTCTCCCGTGGGAGCTGAATACCGGATCTACCGAGGGTCGCCGCCATGTCGCGCAACCTCTGCCTCACCCGTCAATGCCTGGGCCTTGTGACCCGTATCGAATGTGCCATCAAGCCATTGGCTGGTGATACGGGCATGTGGACTTTGCTTTTCGCCGCCGGAATGGCTGGCGAACAACCCTCAGCCATCAAAGCCCAAGGTCCGTTTCCTGGGCCCTTCGCGGCTGAATCGATCCTCGACACCATCGTTGAAAGCCTGACGTTGCATGGCTATGAACTGGCCGATGACCCGCAAATCTGGTGCCTGCACCTGCAAGCCCAGCTACGGGAAATCAATGGTGGGCGCTGCCGCAACATGGGCGGCTTCGAGTTCCGCCCCGATCACTGAGACGACTATTGGGCGAGGCTGGACGTATCAGCCTTGTCGAGTTTGACCTCGAATCCATATTGCACCGTGGTGAGATCGGTTCGCTGGTAGGTTTCCAGCTGCGCTGGCTGGCCGTAGAAGTAATGCACGCTGAATAACGCCGGGCCCTGCGCACTTGCATCGTGAATGACCGAAAGAATCTCCTTGAGATAGTGGCCGCTGTCGTCCCTGGCGAAAAAGCGCCAGTCCTGGGCGGGGAACAGCTTCAGATCAACCACCAGTGCATTGCCTTTCAGTTCCAGGCCTTTGGGCAGCCGGTCTGTTTCAAGTGTCTGCTTGTCGACGGTGGCCAGGAACAGCGGCATGGAACCCACCGCAAACGCCGGCGTTTGCGCGAACAGGTTCAGGTCATAAGTGATGATGCCGCGCAGGGGATCGACCTGATAAGCCTCGGGCGGCAGTTCGATCGGCTCATCGCGTTGACCGCTGCTGTCCTCGGTAAAGAAACTGACCGGGCTATCGCCAGGGCTGAAGGACGTGCCGAGCAGTTCATCGTTGAAGCTTCGGGTGTGATCGAACTCGATGCGCGCCGCGCTCGGGTCGTCCACCGATTGCCGGATGCTGACGCTCTTCTTCAGTTGCTCCTCGCTGAGCGTTGCGCCTTTTAGCCAGGTCGGTGCCTGATCGTCGTACACGACCACGGGTAAAGTCAGTGGCTGGATGGTCTTTGCCGTGGTGTGTTGATCGAAGCGACGGATCGGCAGGTCCAGGTCCTTGCGCGTGACTGTGGCCGCCGAAAAGTCCAGCAGGCTGACTTCAAGGGTCTCGATCGGGCCGTTGAAATACACCTTGGAGTAGTGCCTGGTTTGTTGCTTCTCAAACGCGCGTTGTTCTTCATCGAGCTGCCTTTCGAAGGCTTCGCTCCAGCTCTTCTGCTGTTGCATTTTCGCCAGTTGTTTCTGGTAGAAGGCAATTTGCGCGGCGGTTTGGTTGATCGAACCCGAGCGTGAGAGAAATTGCCCGGTGGCGTCCCTGGCCTGGACGACCGACGGGTTGAAGGGTATCTCGCTGACTTCCGGGGCCAGCGGCGCGCTGTTGCTGAACTCGATTTCGGCGTAGTTGTTTGTGAGCTTCAGCAGCGTGACGCTCAGGTTGTCATTGCTGCGAGTCTGGCCGACGTCTTTTTTGGTCAGGTCGAAGCTATAGAGCCTGCGCGGGGCGATGACTTCGACCTTGCCTTGCAGGCTGACGGGCTGCGGCTGGTTCTTGATTTCCATGCCCAGGCCGTCGATGAAGGGATAAGTCACCGTGAGATCGTCGGGGCTGGTCAGGTTGGAGCTCGACGGGCTCAGTTGAATGCCCGGATCGGTTTCCGACCACTCCGGCTGGAACGGAATCACGCGTTTGTTGCTCAAGGTCACCGACTGCCATTCCAGGCCGTGGGGAAAGAGAAACTCGGCCGGAATGTTGAAGTTGAACGGGAACACCGGTTGCAGATCGGTCAGGTAGTCGGAGCTGGAATCCTTGTGCAGCACGAACAGGCCGTTAATGTACGTGTCGACCAGCGCCTGTGGCGTGGGGTAGTGCTTGAGCACGGCGAGGACGTCTGCGCCGTACTCGGTTTCCACCGGTTTGCTGTCGAGTTTGAGTTGCGCACGTTCGAGCAGCAGCAGGGAGCCACCGAGTTCGGCCACGGCATCCTTGAGTTTCGGGTCCTGGATTGCGTCGAGGGAGGTTTCGAATTGCGCGGTCTTTTCCTCAAGGCTGACCTGGCGTTTGTCATCGTCCGGTGAACAGCCGCTCACCAGCAGGGCCAGACAAATCCCGGCGCTCATTAAAGGCAATCGCACATCCATTTCCCGTCGTCCTGTCCGATGTCGCAGAGGTGTCAATGCTTTGGACACTAGCAGAAAAACCTTGTCACACACGCGCAGGTGGCGGATTTTCCGAGTGTTTCTGGCTGTAACGGGGGGCTGGTATACTCGCGGCCATTTCCAGCCCACGTGTGAGATTCAATGGAACGCTTTGTCGAAAATGCAATGTATGCCTCCCGCTGGCTGCTGGCGCCGATCTACTTCGGTCTGTCCCTCGGGCTGCTGGCCCTGGCGCTGAAATTCTTCCAGGAAGTCTTCCACGTCATCCCTAACGTGTTCTCGATGGCCGAATCGGACCTGATTCTGGTGCTGCTGTCGTTGATCGACATGGCGCTGGTGGGCGGTTTGCTGGTGATGGTGATGATTTCCGGCTACGAGAACTTCGTTTCCGAGCTGGATATCGATGACAACAAGGAAAAGCTCAACTGGCTGGGCACCATGGATTCGTCTTCATTGAAGATGAAGGTCGCGGCGTCCATCGTGGCGATTTCGTCGATTCACCTGCTGCGGATCTTCATGGACGCCAAAAACGTCGATCCCGAGCATTTGAAGTGGTACGTGATCATCCACATGACCTTCGTGGTATCGGCGTTTGCCATGGGGTATCTGGATAAACTCACCAAGCACTGATCCACGCGGCCACTGTAGGAGCGAGGCTTGCCCGCGAATAGGCCGGGTCAGTCGACATAGGTGTTGTCTGTCACGCCGCCTTCGCGGGCAAGTCGGATCGCCGCACCGCACGCTCCTACATGGGCAGTGTGAAACAGACGGGCGGTGGCGTTTATGGCTTGTACTTTGATGCTGTGAGGCCTATGCCTGTATGAATGCTGGCTCGCCACTGCGTGAGGTGCGTTCATGAACTTCGTAGAGTTACGTGCTTATGCCATCGCAGGGAAAGTCGATGAGCTGAACCTGATCTCCATGGAAGGCGGGATCTACCTGTTGGAGGCGCGCATGCACGGGGCCGCCTACCCGTTGAGTGATGCTCACGGCGAGATGGTTCACCTGCGCTCGGTCGAGCATGCGCGTGAAGTGCTGCATAACTTTCCCACCTTGCCATTCAACCTTGTGCATACATCGGTTCACGATGAAATGTGCGGGTTGGGTGCGAGTGCGGGGGAAAGCCTGAAGGTGCCGATTGCCTTCGGTTCTGCCTGGCAGCACTGACACCCCCTCATCAGCGCAACGACATCTGTGCTAGTCTGCTGGCCCTTTTGGTTCCGGGCGTTCCGGGACGCGCTGTGCACGCACGGCAAGTTCCAGGGCCGTCCGCACAGCGGAGCAGTGTCATGTCCGAAGTAAATCTGTCCACCGACGAAACCCGCGTCAGCTACGGCATTGGCCGTCAGTTGGGCGACCAACTGCGCGACAACCCGCCGCCGGGCGTTAGCCTGGACGCAATCCTGGCAGGTCTGACTGACGCTTTCGCCGGTAAGGAAAGCCGTGTAGGTCAGGAAGAAATGTCCGCCAGCTTCAAGGTTATCCGCGAAATCATGCAAGCCGAAGCAGCTGCCAAAGCTGAAGCGGCTGCTGGCGAAGGCCTGGCATTCCTGGCTGAAAACGCCAAGCGCGATGGCATCACCACCCTGGCTTCCGGTCTGCAATTCGAAGTGCTGACCGCCGGTGAAGGCGCCAAGCCGACCCGTGAAGACCAAGTGCGTACTCACTACCACGGCACCCTGATCGACGGCACTGTGTTCGACAGCTCCTACGAGCGCGGTCAGCCTGCAGAATTCCCGGTAGGCGGCGTGATCGCTGGCTGGACCGAAGCCCTGCAACTGATGAACGCTGGCAGCAAATGGCGTCTGTACGTGCCGAGCGAACTGGCTTACGGCGCTCAAGGCGTTGGCAGCATTCCGCCGCACAGCGTACTGGTCTTCGACGTCGAGCTGCTCGACGTTCTGTAAGCCTGACTACCTTGTAGGAGCCGGCTTGCTGGCGATCCATGCGCCTCGGTGTTTCAGTTGCACCGCGGTGATGCAATCGCCAGCAAGCCGGCTCCTACACGGTTTGGGGTTTCTCATATTTCCAGCTTGTGATGCAGTTCATGCGACGGGCGCAACGCCCGGGCATAGCAGAACAGAAACAGATTGCGCACCAGTTCCTTGAGCACCACCGGCTCGCTGGAACTCAAGCCGTTGACGTCCAGGTCACCCTGATCCTGCAGCTCGTTCAAGGCTTCTTCTTCAAGCACCGCACAGACTTCCCCGGTTTCCCGATGCAGGATCCTGAGGTAGGGGTGTGGGCGGTCCAGCCAGGCATCGATCAAATAAGTCATGGGTCTCATCTCCATTGATTGGTTTCAATGAGAATAATTCTTATTCATCAAATAGCAAGGGCCTATTGGCGGTTTGTGATTTTTTCCGGGTAAAGATTGCGTAAGGTCAAAGCGGCTGGCGTTTGGCTATTGCGAGGAAATACGGGGCGAAGCGGGGGAGGACGAAGCACCATCCCACGCCGGGCGCGGGATGGAATACAGCAGGTTCAGACTTTTCTGACGAACTCGGATTTGAGCTTCATCGGGCCGATGCCGTCGATCTTGCAGTCGATGTCGTGATCGCCATCGCACAAGCGGATGTTCTTGACCTTGGTGCCGACCTTGACCACCAGCGATGTGCCTTTGACCTTGAGGTCCTTGATCACGGTGATGGTGTCGCCGTCTTGCAGGACATTGCCCACCGAATCCTTTTTCACGGCGTCATCGGATGCCGCTTCAGCTTCGCCGCTGGCGGACCATTCGTGGGCGCACTCCGGGCAGATCAGCTGCGCGCCGTCTTCATAGGTGTATTCGGAATTGCATTTCGGGCAGGGTGGCAACGTGCTCACTAAAGCTCCTTGGATTCAGGATCGCTAAAAAGCGCACATTATATAGGGTTTTAGCCGGCGGGAGGTGACCTGTAGGAGCCGGCTTGCCGGCGATGGCATCACCGCGGTGTTTCTGGAACACCGCAGCGACTGGATCGCCAGCAAGCTGGCTCCTACAAATTAGCGGATCAGTGCGTGCGGGCGACCGCGAATTCACTCAGCTCGACCAATGCATCGCGGTATTCGCTGGCGGGCAGCGCGTCGAGGCATTTGATCGCACGGGCCACGTAGTCGCGGGCCAGTTGCGCGGTGTACTCAAGCGAACCGGAAGCATCAACGGCTTCGCGAATGCTTTCCAGGTCCTCGATGCCACCTTTCTGGATCGCCTTGCGCACCAGGGCAGCCTGCTCCGGCGTGCCTTCGCGCATGGTGTAGATCAGCGGCAGGGTCGGCTTGCCTTCGGCCAGATCGTCACCGACGTTCTTGCCCAGGGTCTCTGCGTCACCTTTGTAGTCCAGCAGGTCGTCGACCAGCTGGAAGGCTACGCCCAGGTGATCGCCAAACGTGCGCAGGGCTTCAGCCTGTTCCGGCGTGGCTTCGCAGAGGGCGGCGGCGCTGTGGGTCGAAGCCTCGAAAAGCATCGCGGTCTTGCCGCGGATGACTTCCATGTAGGTTTCTTCGGTGGTGCTCGCGTCACGAACCTTCGACAGCTGCAATACTTCGCCTTCGGCGATGATGCGCGTGGCTTGCGAAAGGATCTTCATCACCGGCATGGAGCCCAGTTCGACCATCATTTCGAAGGAGCGCGAGTACAGGAAGTCGCCCACCAGCACGCTTGGTGCGTTGCCCCACATGGCATTGGCAGTCGAGCGGCCGCGGCGCATGCCGGACATGTCGACCACGTCATCGTGCAGCAGGGTGGCGGTGTGCAGGAACTCGATGGTCGCGGCCAGCAGGCGCAGGTCGTCGCCTTCGCGGCCAAGGGCCTTGCCACACAGCAGCACTAATAAAGGACGCAGGCGTTTACCGCCAGCCGAGGTAATGTAATCGCCGATTTTCGATACCAGCGGCACTCGGGAAGTCAGCTGCTTCTTGATGATGCCGTCGACGGCGCTAAAATCGTCCGCCACCGCGCGGTAGAAAGCTTGGGGTTGCATCAGCGACAGTCGCTCCAGAAGGGTTGCGCGGCATGCTAGGACCCACGTCGGCGGGTGTCAAGGCGCGATGGACGGCCTCTTGCAACGCCACGGCAGCTTGCGTACAATCGCGCACCCTGAACTTCCTGGGCAGCACCTGCCTTACGCAATTGCAAACTGGCCTTCCAGCCATATGCAGCCATGCCAGCCAATACCTCTTCTTATAAAGAGCTGGGTGAGCAGGATTATCGGAGAAATACCATGTCGTACGCAGTAATTGTTACTGGTGGCAAGCAATACAAGGTCGCCCCAGGTGAATACCTGAAGATCGAAAAACTGGAAATCGCTACCGGCGAATCCGTTACTTTTGATCGCGTTCTGTTGGTCGCCAATGGCGATGACGTGAACATCGGCGCTCCAGTTGTTGCTGGCGCTACCGTTGTGGCTGAAGTGATCTCCCAAGGTCGTCACGATAAAGTCCGCATCATCAAGTTCCGTCGTCGTAAGCACCACATGAAGCGTATGGGCCACCGCCAGTGGTACACCGAGATCAAAATCACCGGTATTCAGGCTTAATTTCAGCCTAATTCCTCACTAGGAGAATTGACTCATGGCACACAAAAAAGCTGGTGGTAGTACCCGTAACGGTCGCGACTCAGAAGCCAAACGCCTTGGCGTGAAGATGTATGGCGGCCAGGTTATCATTCCGGGCAACATCATCGTGCGTCAGCGCGGCACCCAATTCCACGCCGGTTACGGTGTTGGCATGGGTAAAGATCACACTCTGTTCGCTAAAATCGACGGCGTGATCAAGTTTGAAGTAAAAGGCGCTTTCAACCGCCGTTACGTGAGCATTGTCCCGAAGACTGAAGTCGTCGCGGCATAATTACGTAGATGCTGGAAAAGCCCTGTCTCGCGACGGGGCTTTTTCGTTTGTGGGGTGAGTCTCTTGCAAAGCTGTTTGTAATGAGCTCCAGCGCTGGATTTGCGGTCGTTGATTGAGGTCGCTGCGCTCATTTTTGCAAGAGTCTTATGTCTGGATTTTTTCGGCTCGTCCGTATGGCGAGAGGCGTTTTGTTATGAAGTTTGTTGATGAAGTATCGATTCGAGTAAAGGCCGGTGACGGCGGCAACGGTTGCATGAGCTTCCGTCGCGAGAAATTCATCGAAAACGGCGGCCCGAACGGCGGCGACGGTGGTGATGGCGGCTCGGTCTACATGGTCGCCGACGAAAACCTCAACACCCTGGTGGACTACCGTTACACCCGGCACTTCGATGCCGAGCGCGGTTCCAACGGCGGCAGCACCGACTGCACCGGTAAGAAGGGTGAAGAGCTGGTGCTGCGTGTGCCGGTCGGCACCACGGTCATCGACGCTGCCACTCAGGAAGTGATCGGCGACCTGACCAAAGCCGGTCAAAAGCTGCTGGTGGCCCATGGCGGCTGGCACGGTCTGGGTAACACCCGTTTCAAATCCAGTACCAACCGTGCTCCGCGTCAGACCACTCCGGGTAAGCCGGGTGAGGCACGTGACCTGAAGCTGGAAATGAAGGTGTTGGCGGACGTTGGTCTGCTGGGTTTGCCAAATGCTGGCAAAAGTACCTTTATCCGTTCGGTATCGGCCGCCAAGCCGAAAGTCGCCGACTACCCGTTCACCACGCTGGTGCCGAACCTGGGTGTGGTCAGTGTTGATCGCTGGAAAAGCTTCGTGGTTGCGGACATTCCGGGCCTGATCGAAGGCGCTTCCGACGGTGCTGGCCTGGGGATTCGCTTCCTCAAGCACTTGTCGCGTACCCGTTTGCTGCTGCACCTCGTGGACATGGCGCCACTGGATGACACCAGTGCCCCGGATGCGGCCGAAGTGATCGTCAGTGAGCTGACCAAGTTCAGCCCGTCCCTGGCTGAGCGTGATCGCTGGCTGGTACTGAACAAGTGCGACCAGATCCTTGAAGAAGAGCACGATGCTCGCGTCAAGGAAATCGTTGATCGCCTGGAGTGGACCGGTCCGGTTTACGTGATCTCCGCCATCTCCAAGCTCGGTACCGAGCGTCTGTGCCACGACATCATGCGTTACATGGAAGATCGTGCTGACCGCCTGGTGAACGACCCGGCCTACAAGGAAGAGCTGGCCGAGCTCGATCAGCGCATCGAAGACGAAGCGCGCGCTCAGTTGCAGGCCCTGGATGACCAGCGTGCCCTGCGTCGCAGCGGCGTGAAGTCGGTCCATGACATCGGTGACGATGATTGGGACGAAGAAGATGTGGATGACGAAGACGGTCCGGAAATCATTTACGTGCGTGACTGATCTGTTGCGATAAACTTGAACGCCGCTCCCTGGAGCGGCGTTTTAGTATCTGGAAATCGATTGTTGGTAACAAATAGCCACGATTAACGTCACGGGCAGCGCTGGGTCGCGCTGCCCTCAAGCTAAGGTTGAAGATGATGCGGAGCAAGGTGACAGGTGCGCAGCGTTGGGTCGTGAAAATCGGCAGCGCGTTGCTGACGGCGGACGGCAAGGGCCTGGATCGCGCGGCAATGGGTGTCTGGGTCGAACAGATGGTGGCCTTGCATGAGGCGGGCGTCGAGCTGGTGCTGGTGTCCTCCGGGGCGGTAGCGGCGGGCATGAGCCGTCTGGGCTGGACCGTGCGACCCAGTGCAATGCACGAATTGCAGGCAGCTGCCGCCATCGGTCAGATGGGTCTGGTTCAGGCGTGGGAGTCGAGCTTTGCCGAGCATGGCCGGCACACTGCGCAGATTCTTCTGACTCATGACGATCTGTCCGACCGCAAGCGCTACCTGAATGCTCGCAGCACCTTGCGTGCCTTGGTCGAGTTGAAAGTGATCCCGGTGATCAATGAAAACGACACCGTGGTCACCGACGAAATCCGTTTCGGCGACAACGATACGCTCGCGGCGCTGGTGGCCAACCTGGTCGAGGCTGATTTGCTGGTGATCCTGACGGATCGCGACGGCATGTTCGACGCCGATCCGCGCAACAATCCCGATGCCAAGCTGATTTACGAAGCGCGCGCTGATGATCCGGCGCTGGATGCAGTGGCGGGCGGTACCGGTGGTGCGTTGGGTCGTGGCGGCATGCAGACCAAGTTGCGTGCGGCGCGCCTGGCGGCCCGTTCCGGTGCGCACACCATCATCGTCGGTGGGCGCCTTGAGCGTGTGTTGGATCGCCTGAAGGCGGGCGAGCGCATCGGCACCTTGCTGTCGCCGGAGCGCGGCATGCTGGCGGCGCGCAAGCAATGGCTGGCCGGGCATCTGCAAACTCGCGGCACGCTGGTGCTGGATGCCGGTGCGGTGACGGCCTTGTCTCAAGGCAATAAAAGTCTGCTGCCGGTGGGTGTCAAGCTGGTTCAGGGCAGTTTCCGTCGCGGTGAAATGGTGGTGTGCGTCGCGCCGGACGGTCGTGAAATCGCCCGTGGCCTGGCCAACTACAGCGCGCTGGAAGCACAAAAAATCATCGGTCAGTCGTCTGAGGCGATTGTCGGTCTGTTGGGTTACATGGCGGAGCCGGAACTGGTTCACCGCGATAACCTGATCCTGGTCTGAAGGAATATTTGAATGCGCGTGGCAAAAGGATTGTTGGGCCTGCTGTTGGCAATGCCGCTGCTGGCTTCGGCCGAGGAGATTGGTCAGGTGTCGACGGTGTTCAAGTTCGTCGGCCCGAACGACCGCATCGTCGTTGAGGCATTTGATGATCCGAAGGTCGAAGGGGTGACGTGCTACCTGTCCCGAGCCAAGACGGGCGGTGTGAAGGGTGGCTTGGGTCTGGCTGAAGATCGAGCGGAAGCGTCCATTGCGTGCCGTCAGGTTGGTCCGATCAACTTCAAGGGTGAGTTGAAGGATGGCGAAGAAGTGTTCAAGGAGCGTACGTCGCTAGTCTTCAAGACCATGCAGGTGGTGCGTTTCCTCGACAAGAAGCGCAATACGCTGGTGTATCTGGTGTACAGCGATCGCTTGATTGAGGGTAGTCCGCAGAATGCGGTGACGGCGATTCCTATCCTGCCTTGGGCTCATCAGTGATCTGAAGACCGCTATCGCCAGCAAGCTGGCTCCTACAAGGATTGCGCAATACCTGTAGGAGCTGGCTTGCTGGCGATCAGTTTCAATGGGATCTCAGGCGTGCAACACAATTCGCAGGCAATAAAAAACCGACCCTGAGGTCGGTTTTTTAACAAGCGTGTTACTTAGGCAGCAGCAAGGTTCAGAGCCTTGACGTGGCCATTCAGGCGGCTCTTATGGCGAGCAGCCTTGTTCTTGTGGATGATGCCTTTATCGGCCATACGGTCGATAACTGGCACGGCCAGAACGTAAGCAGCTTGAGCTTTTTCAGCGTCTTTTGCGTCGATGGCTTTAACTACATTCTTGATGTAGGTACGAACCATGGAACGCAGGCTGGCGTTGTGGCTGCGACGCTTCTCAGCCTGTTTTGCACGTTTTTTGGCGGAAGGTGTGTTGGCCACCGTCGAGCTCCTCGAAAGACTTTTTAGGAAATAGCAAACAAAATAGGCCGCGAATCATGCCGATGAGTTGATGTCTTGTCAAGGGCGGTTGAGACGTTCCGCTAAGTGGTAGGTATAAAGAGGCGGGATATTTATTTCCGGCGCTTGACCTGTAAACTCGCGAGCTTTGGCTCTGTGCTGCTGCGGCGCGGAGTATCGCATAAGTGGGCGCTTTGTTCGCCTGCTGTTTATCGACAGGCACAAACTCTTTCAATGAATCTGCTCAAATCGTTGGCCGCCGTCAGCTCTATCACGATGCTTTCCCGGATTCTGGGGTTCGTCCGTGACACCCTCATTGCGCGTATTTTTGGTGCGGGAATGGCCACCGACGCCTTCTTTATCGCCTTCAAACTGCCCAATCTGCTGCGCCGGATCTTCGCCGAGGGGGCGTTTTCCCAGGCGTTTGTGCCGATTCTCGCTGAATATAAAAGTCAGCAAGGCGAAGAGGCGACGCGAACCTTTATTGCCTACGTCTCCGGACTGCTGACCCTGGCGCTGGCAGTGGTCACTGCGTTGGGCATGCTCGCTGCGCCGTGGGTCATCTGGGTGACCGCGCCCGGTTTCACCGATACCCCGGAAAAATTCGAGCTGACCTCCAGCCTGTTGCGGGTGACATTCCCTTATATATTGCTGATCTCCCTGTCTTCATTGGCCGGGGCGATCCTCAACACCTATAACCGCTTCTCGGTGCCGGCCTTCGTGCCGACCTTGCTCAACGTCAGCATGATCATCTTTGCGGTGTTCCTGACACCGTATTTCGATCCGCCGGTCATGGCGCTGGGTTGGGCGGTGCTGGCGGGTGGTCTGGCGCAGTTGCTCTATCAACTGCCGCACCTGAAAAAGATCGGCATGCTGGTGCTGCCACGCCTGAACCTGCGTGATAGTGGCGTGTGGCGGGTCATGAAACAGATGCTGCCGGCGATTCTCGGCGTTTCGGTGAGCCAGATTTCGCTGATCATCAACACCATTTTTGCCTCGTTCCTGGTCGCCGGTTCGGTGTCGTGGATGTATTACGCCGACCGACTGATGGAATTGCCGTCCGGCGTGCTGGGTGTGGCGCTGGGCACGATCCTGTTGCCGACCCTGGCCAAGACCTACGCCAGCAAGGATCGCGCAGAGTATTCGCGGATTCTCGATTGGGGGCTGCGCCTGTGCTTTGTGCTGGTGCTGCCGTGCTCGCTGGCCTTGGGGATTCTGGCTGAGCCGCTGACGGTCTCACTGTTTCAATACGGCCAGTTCAACGCCTTCGATGCGTCCATGACTCAGCGCGCGCTCATTGCGTATTCGGTCGGGTTGCTTGGGATTATCGTGATCAAAGTGCTGGCGCCGGGCTTTTATGCGCAACAAAACATTCGCACGCCGGTGAAAATCGCAATTTTCACCCTGGTGGTTACCCAGTTGTTCAACCTGGTGCTGATCGGGCCGCTGGCCCATGCCGGTCTGGCTCTGGCGATCAGCGCCGGTGCCTGCCTTAACGCCGGGCTGCTGTTCTATCAGCTGCGCAAACAGCAGATGTATCAGCCGCAGCCGGGCTGGGCGAAGTTCGGTGCCAAACTGGTGGTAGCGGTCACGGTGATGTCCGCGGTGTTGCTGGCCGGGATGCATTTCATGCCGGCCTGGGATCAGGGCCACATGCTTGAGCGATTCCTGCGTCTGGGCGCTCTGGTAGGGGCTGGCGTGGTCTCGTATTTCGGCATGTTGCTGTTGATGGGCTTCCGTTTGCGCGACTTCAATCGCAAGGCGCTGAACTGAGGCTTTTGCCTCGATAAACACGGGCGGGCCGGCGGTTTTGTCGGTTCGATCACTTTGGGTTACGGTGTTGCCTGTCGTCGGCCGCCGGGTGTGGTTATAATCGACCACTTTATGAGCAAGAAGCGCGTTATGCAGCTGGTTCGAGGCCTCCACAACCTGCGCCCCCAGCATCGGGGCTGTGTCGCCACTATTGGCAACTTTGACGGTGTTCACCGTGGCCACCAGGCTATCCTGGCGAGGCTGCGTGAGCGAGCGCTCGAGTTGGGCGTGCCCAGCTGCGTGGTGATTTTCGAGCCGCAGCCACGGGAGTTTTTCGCCCCGGAGACTGCGCCGGCCCGCTTGGCGCGTCTGCGCGACAAACTGCAGCTGCTGGCTGACGAAGGCGTCGACCGGGTCCTGTGCCTGGCCTTCAACCAGCGCCTGAGCAAGCTCAGCGCCAGCGAATTCGTTGATACCATTCTGGTGGACGGTCTCGGCGTGCAGCATCTTGAGGTCGGTGACGACTTCCGCTTCGGTTGTGACCGGGTAGGGGATTTCGATTTCCTGCAACAGGCCGGCGTCATGCAGGGCTTCACCGTCGAAGCGGCGCAAACCGTTGAGCTGGACGGCATTCGCGTCAGCAGCACCCAGGTGCGAAATGCCCTGGCCGCTGCCGATTTTGCCTTGGCAGAGCGCCTGCTCGGTCGGCCGTTCCAGATTACCGGGCGAGTCCTGCATGGCCAGAAACTGGCGCGCCAGTTGGGTACGCCAACCGCCAACATTCAACTCAAGCGCCGTCGCGTGCCGCTCACCGGGGTTTACCTGGTCAACGTCGACATCGACGGCAAGACCTGTCCAGGCGTCGCCAATATTGGCGTGCGTCCTACGGTCCAAGGGGATGGCAAAGCCCACCTCGAAGTACATCTTTTAGATTTTGCCGGCGATCTGTATGACCGGCGTTTGACGGTGGTTTTCCACCACAAGCTGCGTGAAGAGCAGCGTTTCGCCTCTCTGGAGGCGCTTAAGACGGCGATCAATGCGGATGTCGCCGCCGCCCGTGCCCTGTCGCACCTAGCGCCAATCGCTAATGAAGAGCCATAAATGACCGACTATAAAGCCACGCTAAACCTTCCGGACACCGCCTTCCCAATGAAGGCCGGCCTGCCACAGCGCGAACCGCAGATTCTGCAGCGCTGGGACAGTATTGGCCTGTACGGTAAGTTGCGCGAGATTGGCAAGGATCGTCCGAAGTTCGTTCTGCACGACGGTCCTCCGTACGCCAACGGCACGATTCACATCGGTCATGCGCTGAACAAGATCCTCAAGGACATGATCATCCGCTCGAAAACCCTGTCGGGTTTCGACGCGCCTTATGTTCCGGGCTGGGACTGCCACGGTCTGCCGATCGAGCACAAAGTCGAAGTGACCCACGGCAAGAACCTGGGCGCGGACAAGACCCGCGAACTGTGCCGTGCCTACGCCACCGAGCAGATCGAAGGCCAAAAATCCGAATTCATCCGTCTGGGCGTGTTGGGCGACTTCGCCAACCCGTACAAGACCATGGACTTCAAAAACGAGGCCGGTGAAATCCGCGCACTCGCCGAAATCGTCAAGGGCGGTTTCGTGTTCAAGGGCCTGAAGCCTGTGAACTGGTGCTTCGACTGCGGTTCGGCCCTGGCTGAAGCGGAAGTCGAGTACGAGAACAAAAAGTCCTCGACCATCGACGTAGCGTTCCCGATTGCCGATGAAGCCAAGCTGGCTGCCGCTTTCGGTCTGCCGTCGCTGGGCAAGCCTGCTTCGATCGTGATCTGGACCACCACCCCGTGGACCATCCCGGCCAACCAGGCGCTGAACGTTCACCCGGAATTCAACTACGCCCTGGTCGATGTCGGCGACAAGTTGCTGGTGTTGGCTGAAGAGCTGGTTGAATCCTGCCTGGTCCGTTACAGCCTGGAAGGCTCGGTCATCGCGACCACCACCGGTAAAGAACTGGAACTGATCAACTTCCGTCACCCGTTCTACGACCGTCTGTCGCCGGTTTACCTGGCCGACTACGTTGAACTGGGCGCTGGCACTGGTGTGGTTCACTCCGCTCCGGCCTACGGCGTGGACGACTTCGTGACCTGCAAGAAATACGGCATGGTCAACGACGACATCCTCAACCCGGTACAAAGCAACGGCGTATACGCGACTTCGCTGGAGTTCTTTGGCGGCCAGTTCATCTGGAAAGCCAACCCGGCCATTGTCGACAAGCTGACCGAAGTCGGTGCGCTGCTGCACACCACCATCATCGAACACAGCTACATGCACTGCTGGCGTCACAAGACCCCGCTGATCTACCGCGCCACCGCGCAGTGGTTCATCGGCATGGACAAAGAGCCTGTCAGCGGCGACACCCTGCGCAAGCGCGCTCTTAAAGCCATCGAAGAGACTCAGTTCGTTCCGGCCTGGGGCCAGGCGCGCCTGCACTCGATGATCGCCAACCGTCCGGACTGGTGCATCTCCCGTCAGCGCAACTGGGGCGTGCCGATCCCGTTCTTCCTGAACAAGGAAAGCGGCGAGCTGCACCCACGTACCGCCGAGCTGATGGAAGAAGTCGCCAAGCGCGTTGAAGTCGAAGGCATCGAAGCCTGGTTCAAGATGGACGCTGCCGAGCTGCTCGGTGACGAAGCGCCGCAGTACGACAAGATCAGCGACACCCTGGACGTCTGGTTCGATTCGGGCACCACACACTGGCACGTCCTGCGCGGTTCGCACCCGATGGGCCACGAAACCGGTCCACGCGCCGACCTGTACCTGGAAGGCTCGGACCAACACCGTGGCTGGTTCCACTCGTCGCTGCTGACCGGTTGCGCCATCGACGACCACGCGCCATACCGCGAGCTGCTGACCCACGGCTTCACCGTCGACGAGTCCGGCCGCAAGATGTCCAAGTCGCTGGGCAACGTGATCGCGCCGCAAAAGGTCAACGACACCCTGGGTGCCGACATCATGCGTCTGTGGGTAGCTTCCACCGACTACTCGGGTGAAATGGCGGTTTCCGAGCAGATCCTGCAACGCAGTGCGGACGCCTACCGGCGGATCCGTAACACCGCGCGCTTCCTGCTCTCCAACCTGACCGGTTTCAACCCGGCCACCGACATCCTGCCGGCCGAAGAAATGCTCGCGCTGGACCGTTGGGCCGTGGATCGCACCTTGCTGCTGCAACGCGAACTGCAAGAGCACTACGGCGAATACCGCTTCTGGAACGTCTACTCCAAGATCCACAACTTCTGCGTGCAGGAGCTGGGCGGTTTCTACCTCGACATCATCAAGGACCGTCAGTACACCACTGGCGCCAACAGCAAGGCCCGCCGTTCGGCGCAAACCGCGCTGTACCACATCTCTGAAGCGCTGGTGCGCTGGATCGCGCCGATCCTCGCGTTCACCGCCGACGAACTGTGGGAATACCTGCCGGGCGAGCGTAACGAGTCGGTGATGCTCAACACTTGGTACGAAGGCCTGACCGAGCTGCCGGAAAACGTCGAACTGGGCCGCGCCTACTGGGAGCGGATCATGGCGGTGAAGGTCGCTGTGAACAAAGAAATGGAAATCCAGCGCGCGGCCAAAGCCGTCGGTGGCAACCTGCAAGCCGAAGTGACGCTGTTCGCCGAAGACGCCCTGAGCGACGACCTGGCCAAGCTGAGCAACGAATTGCGCTTCGTACTGATCACCTCGACCGCCAGCGTTGCGCCGTTCGTACAGGCTCCGGCCGATGCAGTGGTCACCGAAGTCAGCGGCCTGAAGCTGAAAATCGTCAAGTCGGCCTTCGCCAAGTGCGCCCGTTGCTGGCACTGCCGTGAAGACGTCGGCGTGAACCCGGAACATCCGGAAATCTGCGGTCGTTGCGTCGATAACATCAGCGGCACTGGCGAGGTTCGTCACTATGCCTAATGCCATTGGCCGTTTCGGACGGCTGGGCTGGCTCTGGTTGAGTTTGCTGGTCCTGGTCATCGACCAGGCCAGCAAGTTCTACTTCGAAGGCAAGCTTGAGATGTACCAGCAGATCGTGGTGATCCCTGATTACTTCAGCTGGACCCTGGCCTACAACACGGGCGCGGCGTTCAGCTTCCTGGCCGACAGCTCGGGCTGGCAGCGCTGGTTGTTCGCCCTGATCGCGGTCGTGGTCAGTGCGGTGCTGGTGGTGTGGCTCAAGCGTCTGGGGCGCAACGAAACCTGGCTGGCCATCGCGTTGGCGCTGGTCCTGGGTGGTGCGCTGGGCAATCTGTACGACCGCATAGCCCTAGGCCATGTGATCGATTTCATCCTGGTGCATTGGCAGAACCGCTGGTACTTCCCGGCGTTCAACTTCGCCGACAGTGCAATTACTGTGGGTGCGGTGATGCTGGCGCTGGACATGTTCAAATCAAAGAAGACGGGAGAAGCAGTTCATGACTGAACAGGTATTGGCTGAGCAACGCATCCGCCAGAACACGGAAGTCACCTTGCATTTTGCACTGCGCCTGGAGAACGGCGACACCGTCGACAGCACCTTCGACAAAGCCCCGGCGACCTTCCAGGTCGGCGACGGTAACCTGTTGCCAGGTTTCGAAGCGGCCCTGTTCGGCTTCAAGGCCGGTGACAAGCGTACGCTGACGATTCAGCCGGAAAACGCTTTCGGTCAGCCGAACCCGCAAAACGTGCAGATCATCCCGCGTTCGCAGTTCAAGGACATGGACCTGTCACCGGGTTTGCTGGTGATTTTCAACGATGCGGCGAATACTGAGCTGCCTGGCGTGGTGAAAGAGTTCGATGACGAGCAAGTGACCATCGACTTCAACCATCCGTTGGCCGGCAAGACATTGACCTTTGACGTGGAAATCATCAACGTCAAATCGCTGTAAACGCTGTTCTGTAGGAGCTGGCTTGCCAGCGATGGGGCCATCAGGCTCGCTGCAACGCCAAGGGCCTCATCGCCGGCAAGCCGGCTCCTACAATGTTCTAATTTCCTGCGCGCAAGACACGAGGCACAGCATGCAAATCAAACTCGCCAACCCCCGTGGCTTCTGCGCCGGTGTGGACCGGGCGATCGAAATCGTCAACCGCGCCCTGGAAGTCTTCGGGCCGCCGATCTATGTGCGCCACGAAGTGGTCCACAACAAATTCGTCGTCGAAGACTTGCGCGCTCGCGGCGCGATCTTCGTTGAAGAGCTGGATCAGGTACCGGACGACGTCATCGTGATCTTCAGTGCACACGGCGTTTCCCAGGCGGTGCGTACCGAAGCCGCCGGCCGTGGCCTGAAGGTGTTCGACGCCACCTGCCCGCTGGTGACCAAAGTGCACATCGAGGTCGCGCGCTACAGCCGTGATGGCCGTGAATGCATCCTCATCGGCCACGCCGGTCACCCGGAAGTCGAAGGCACCATGGGCCAGTACGATGGCAGCAATGGCGGCGCGATTTACCTGGTCGAGGACGAGAAAGACGTCGCCGCGTTGCAGGTGAACAACCCCGAAAAACTGGCGTTCGTGACCCAGACGACCCTGTCCATGGACGATACCAGCCGCGTCATCGACGCACTGCGTACACGCTTCCCGGCGATTGGTGGCCCGCGCAAGGACGACATCTGCTACGCCACGCAAAACCGTCAGGACGCCGTCAAGACGCTGGCCGACGAATGCGACGTGGTGCTGGTTGTCGGCAGCCCGAACAGCTCCAACTCCAATCGCCTGCGTGAGCTGGCCGAACGCATGGCCACTCCGGCCTACCTGATCGACGGCGCTGAAGACCTGCAAAAGAGCTGGTTCGACGGTGTCGAGCGCATCGGCATTACCGCAGGGGCCTCTGCACCGGAAGTACTGGTGCGTGGTGTGATCCAGCAGTTGCAGGCCTGGGGCGCTACCGGTGCCGATGAACTGGCGGGTCGCGAGGAGAACATCACGTTCTCCATGCCGAAAGAGTTACGCGTTCGTTCGCTGCTTTGATTTTTTTCCTTTCTCGCACAACGTCTGCTCAGCCTTGATGCTGCGCAGGCTGACGCGACCGCTCGGGGCCAGCACCACTTGGTGCTGACTCACTGGCTCGTGTTTTGCGCAAACATGCAATGTCCCCGCTTGAAAGCCTCCGTGCTGCGGTTCGCCGAGATGGCTGAATCGTACTGAAGTCCTGACATAGTGATTGCCGACAATCGGCACCCGAGTGTCGCTTCGGCGCTCAACCAGCAGCGGATTGTTGCTGTCCTCATGTCCCTTGCCATTTAAATCCAGAATCATCCGCCAGCCTTGGCCCCAATCGTCGTTTATCCCGTGTATGACGACAGCCTGGTTTCGCGTGATCGCCTCGCTTCTGGCACTGCGCATGCCACTGACAAGCGACTTCGCTGCCTCCTCCTGATGGTTCGATTCCGTGAGCGCTGCAAACGCCGGACTGACCAGATGCAGAACAATCCCGACAATCGTCAGTCCCATGAGCAGTTCAATCAGACTGAAACCCTGCTGATGCATGACATCTCCCTCCCTGGAGTGCGGTGGCCCGCGCAATCCTTGCGCAGTAATGGCAAAACAACCGACACCTGTGGGTCGATTGTTCTAGCGTGTAACAGCAGGTATAGCCGACGGCAACGGAGGGCATTGATGGATCATCGTACAAAAGGTTTCACGCTGATCGAGTTGCTGGTCGCGCTTGCGGTCTTTTTGATTCTGATCACCCTGGCAGTGCCGGCGTTTACCCGTTCGGTGCAAGGCACCAGGGCCGACACCGAGATCGGCGACCTGCAGCGCGCCTTGAATTTCGCCCGGCTTGAAGCCATCGACCGCGGCATCACCACCCGGGTGCGGCCGACGGCGGGTGGCAGCGTCTGGACGGGGGAATTGGCGGTGTATGACAGTACTGGCACTGTGGCCAATGTATTGCGGGTTGTTCCCGCGATGAGCAGCGGCGCGACTCTGACGCTAACCTCAGGCGTGACCGCCATCGATTTCAACAATCTGGGCGGTCTGTCGGCACCGTCCACGGCGGTGGTGATCAGCTATGTACTGGGGGCGCAAAGCAGGACGCTGAATGTGTGTTTGAACGGACGAATTCTATTGGGTGGAAGTTGCGGATGAGGGGATGGAGCAAGCGTGCACAGGAGGGCATGACGCTGATCGAGGTTCTCGTGGCGTTGTTGATTTTGAGCGTGGGGCTGTTGG
The DNA here is from genome assembly GCF_019947305.1 of Pseudomonas sp. BF-RE-21. Lineage (NCBI taxonomy): Bacteria > Pseudomonadati > Pseudomonadota > Gammaproteobacteria > Pseudomonadales > Pseudomonadaceae > Pseudomonas > Pseudomonas sp. BF-RE-21. Next base: position 162,837 of record NZ_JAGYGF010000007.1, read on the forward strand.
GGGCGGCGGCGTTCCAGCTCAATGCGCTGAAGTACACCGACAGTTCGCGGATGACCAGCCAGGCGAGTTTTATCGCCTACGACATGATGGACCGCATCCGCGCAAACGCCGGTGCCGATTACACCGTCACGCCGCCGACGTCGGGCAACCTCAACGTTGCCCGGGATCAGGACCTCTACGACTTCACCACCAATATCGTCAGTATGCTCGGCGCCACCGCTACGGGCAGCGTCACCCTCAATCAGCGGGTGTACACCATCACCATTACCTGGGACGACTCGCGGGCTGCCAATGCCGCCAATTCCCGTCGCAGCTTTGTGCTGACCAGTCGCGCCGCCGTCGATCCGGTGGCGACACCATGAACCGGCTCAACAGAGGTTTCGGCCTGATCGAAATGTTGATCGCGTTGGCGTTGAGCCTGGTCGTGGTGCTCGGTGTGGCGCAGATTTTCATAGCGGCCAAGAACACTTATGTCAGCCAGAACGCCGCGGCGAACATGCAGGAAGACGCGCGTTTCGTGCTGAGCAAAATGATTCAGGAAATCCGCATGGTGGGGATGTTTGGTTGTCTGGGGGCGATTACTGATGCAAGCGCCGGGGCGAGTTTTACTGCCAGCCAGATAGCGCCGATCAGCTGGGACAATGCCAACCTCAAGCTGACCCTGGTGACCGCCGATGTCGGCGCGGGTGGCGGTACGCCGACCTGGACGGTGGTTTCGGATTGCCGAAACACCGCGACGGCTTACTCCAACGTGCAGGCTCCCGCCACAGGACAATTGGCGTTTCCGATTCGACGACTGATCTACAGCCTCAAGAACGGCCAACTGACGATGGGCAGTGGCATCGGCACGCCGGCTCAGGCGGTGCTTGTCGACAACGTCAAAGCCTTTGACGTGAGCTTCGGTCTCGCAGCGTCAGCCACAGATACGGCCGCTTCCAGTTACAGCACCAACCCGTCCGACCCTGCGCGAATCCGTAGTGTGCGCCTGACGCTGATACTGAAAGATCCGAACAGCCGGGTCCGCGATCAAACCTTCAACGTGGTTGCCGCTTTGCGCAACCGCTTGCCATGAGGGGAGGGCAGATGAGTTTTTCTCCCGCTACCCCTCACACCCAGCGCGGCATGGCGCTGCTGGTCAGCCTGGTGTTCCTTCTGTTGCTGACGCTGATTGGCATTTCATCGATGCAGAACGCAACCCTGCAGGAAAAGATGGCCAGCAGCGTCACCCTGCGCAATCAGTCGTTCCAGATCGCCGAAGCCGCGTTGCGCATCGGCGAAAGTGCGGTTCAGCTCGATACCTATACATTGCCGGTTTGCAGCGGCAATCAATGTTTGCCGCCCGCCGAGTCATCGACCCTCACGGCTGCCGGTCTCAATTCCTCCTCGGGGGTCACCTGGATCGCGGCCGCGAACGGTTTCTATGGGGTACAGAACATCGGCACCACGTTGAATGCCGTGAATGTGCCGAGCAACACCTCTGCGACGCTTTATCGGGTCACGGCAGTGGCCATTGTGGGCAACAACGTGCGCAGTGTGGTGGAGAGCATCTATGCCAAATACTAATAGGTGCTCAGGGATCTGGCGGTTACTGAGTGGTATTGCATTGGGGCTGTACCTGTCAGCGCCTGCGTACGCGTTCACGCCTTCGGACTCGCCCCTGTTGAGCGCTGCGGCGGTTGCGCCAAACGTGATGCTGCTGATCGATGATTCGGGGAGCATGAACAACATCATCTGGGCGCCGGGTTTCGATCCGACGGTCAGTCGCCCGCAAATTGCCAATTGCAGTTCGAACAGCTCGTGTCTGACTGGTCAGAATCTGGACATGGACGATACCAACATCGCCTTGTCGAGCCTCAATCGCGGCGGTTGCTCCAACAATGGCAACTGGTACGGTTTTTATCGGGGCTTCCTGGGACTGTCATCGATATGCCTGAAGCTGCCCGACCCGGTGGGCAACGAAAACACGCGTTATACGGCTAACTATCTGTCTTATCTGGTCACACTGGCCAACGGTTCGAACAGGGATTTCACCACCGGTACCGGTGCGATCCCCAATGATTACCGCATCAGCGTTGCGCAGGATGTGTCCACCAATCTGGTCACCAGCAACCGTTCATTGAGAATAGGCCTGGCGACATTCAACCCTTCTGTCAGTGGCAACTCCGGCCCCGGCGGTTTTATCGCCCGCGCGGTCAGTGACCTGTCTCCCGTCAGTGGTAGCGTTACCCAGGCCCAGGCGGACACCAACTACAACGCCTTGATCTCTTCGATCAATGGTTTGAGTGCAATCGCCAGTACCCCGTTGGCGGAAACCTATTACGAGATTACGCGGTACATGCGCGGCATGGCGCCGTACTACAACTCGGCGCCAACCACTTACACCAGCCCGATCCAGTATCGTTGCCAGAAAAACTATGGCGTGGTGATCACCGATGGACTGCCTACGTTCGACAGGACCTTCCCGACCAACGATCCGCTCGGTGGCACCCGCTTGCCGAACTGGGACGGCAACAGCGCGAACGATGGCGACAACCTCTCCGGTGATGGCGAGGGGGACACGTTGTACCTGGACGACATCGCCAAGTTCGCCTTTGACATCGATATGCGCACCACCGGTACCGACGCCGGTGGCAAAAACTGGAACGCCGCAGATTTCCCCAAACAGAACATGAACACCTACACCGTGGGTTTCACCGCCGCGAACCAGATGTTGTCGGACGCTGCCGGTTACGGGCAGGGCAAGTACTACCAGGCGACGGACAGTGCCGGCCTCAATACCGCGTTGTCATCAGCGCTGGGCGACATCACGTCGAAAGCCGGTTCCGGCGGGAGCGGCACCACCAGCAGTGCAATCGTCGGGGTCGGTTCCGCTTACTACCAGACCAGCTACGACCCCAAGGATTGGCGCGGCACCATCAAGTCTTACGGGTTCACCGCCACCGGCTCGGTCAATACCTCCACGGTGCTCTGGACGACTGACACGGCCATTGTGCCCGGCGCCACAGCGCCGACTTACCAGTCGTGGAACAACGTGAGCAACGCTCCCGTCACGCTGGCTTTCGCCAATTTCGCCCCGGCACAGCAGACGGCGCTGAATCAGGGCCTGCCCACCGGCATCACCGGCAGCGACCTTGTGGAGTGGAGCAAGGGCACCAACAAGACCGGGTTGAAAGTTCGCAGCGTGTTGCTCGGCGACATCATCAACTCGCCTTTGGTGCTGGCCTCGCCAACGGAAAAAACCGCATCCGATCTGGTCAGTGACACCAGCTACAGCACCTATCTGGCCACCAAATCCAGCAACATGAACACCAGCCTTGTGGTCAATGCCAACGATGGTTTTGTCAGCGTCATCAACTCGGGTAACGGCGCCAGACGTTATGCCTACATGCCCTCCAGTGTTTTGCCATCGTTGCGCTATATCGCCGATACCGCCTACATCAATGGCATCAGCCACAAGTTTCTGGTCGACGGTCAGGTCGGCGTTTTTGATGCACAACTCAACAGTGCCTGGAAAACCCTGGCGCTCGGGGGAACAGGCGCGGGCGGCAAGACGTTCTACGCCTTGCAGCTGTTTGACGCCTCGGCCGGTAACGTGACCAAGGCGTTGTGGGAAATCAGTGCACCTGCCACAGCAAACACGGCGAACGTTTTCAATGATCTGGGTTATGCCTACGCCCGTCCGGAAGTGGCACGCTTGGCGGATGGTCGATGGGCGGCATTCATCTCCAACGGCTACGGCAGCAATTCGGGTGTGGCGGCGTTGTACGTGGTGGATATCCGCGATGGGTCGCTGATCAAGAAAATCGTCATCGACAGTACGGAAACCACCAACGGTTTGTCGTCGGTGAAACTCAAGGTCAACTCGCAGAATGTGGTGCAGGCCGCCTATGGCGGGGATCTGAAAGGGCGTTTATGGAAGTTTGATTTGAGCGGCGCCACCACGGACACCTGGGGCGTGGCGTTTTCCGGCAAACCGTTGTTCACGACGGCGGGCGGCGCCACCCAGCCAATCACCGCGCAGCCGCTGTTGGCGGACAATTCACTGGGCGGCAAAGTGGTGTTTTTCGGTACCGGCAAATTCAATGAAACGGTCGACAAGACCAACAAGGACCTTCAGGCGTTTTATGCGGTATGGGATGCTGATGGCGGCTCTGGACAGATCACCACGTCCAGTTTGCAGGCCCAATCGGTGACCGGTGTGTTCTCGGGAAGTACGGGGCAGTTCATCACCACCAGCCAGAACGAAGTGACCTATCCGGCAGAGAAAGGCTGGTATTTGCCGCTGGTCTACAACAGCGTATTGACCGGTGAGCGGGTGATCAGCCAAGCGGCGCTGGTGTTGGGGCGAATCGTATTTACCACGGCCATTGTGGACACCACGGACCCTTGTGCCAGTTTTGGCACCGGCAAACTGGTCGAACTGGATGCGTTCAGCGGTAAGATGCTCAACTACGCGGTGCTCGACACCACTGGCGATGGGCTAGTCGACAGCAACGATGCGATATCCAGCGGGGTGATTTTCACTAGCGGGATGCCATTCTTGAGCGCCGTTACCAACGGCGGCACCGGCAAGATCGTAACCGATACAGGTTCAACGGTGACCAAGCTGACCGAAAAGGGCGGCGGTGGCAGCCGTCGCATCATGTGGCGACAAATACAGTAAGTGAGAGTTGATGCATGCGCAGATCCAACCGAGGTTTTACCCTGATCGAAATCATGATCGTGATTGCGATCATCGGGATCGTCATCACCATTGGCTACCCGAGCCTCACCGAATACGTGAAAAAGGGCCGCCGGGCTGAAGTGGCCGGGCTGCTCTCCGAGCAGGCGCAGGTTCTTGAACGGTTTTACTCGAAGGGTAATGTCTACACCGGTGCCACCGGCCTGAGCGCCGGCAATGACTATTACACCATCACCCCGACCCTGACCGACCAGACCTTCCTGCTGACCGCTACACGCAAGGCCGGCAGCATGGCGACTGACAAGTGTGGCGATTTCACCATCACCAACACCGGTGTCAGAAGCATGGTCAATGCGACGGCCGGACTGACCACCAAAGATTGCTGGGGTCGCTGAGTTTTTTTTTCGGGCGCCTTTTGCGCCTCCTGTCTCTTTAACGGTTGGATCGGAACATGACCATGCAACAGCAAGTGGTGATAGTCGGCGGCGGTGTGATTGGCCTGCTGACAGCGTTCAATCTCGCGTCGCAAGTACAGAGCGTTGTGCTGCTGGACCGTTCGAATGTCGGTCAGGAATCGTCCTGGGCCGGTGGCGGCATCGTTTCGCCACTCTACCCGTGGCGCTACAGCCCGGCAGTTACCGCGCTGGCCCATTGGTCTCAGGACTTTTATCCACAGCTGGGCGAGCGTCTGTTTGCCGCGACCGGGGTTGATCCCGAAGTGCACACCACCGGCCTGTACTGGCTGGACCTGGACGATGAAGCCGAGGCGCTGGCCTGGGCCGAGCGGGAAAACCGTCCATTGCGGGCTGTGGATATCTCGGCGGCGCACGACGCGGTGCCGGTCCTGGGTGGCGGTTTCACCCGCGCGATCTACATGGCCGACGTGGCCAATGTGCGCAATCCGCGGCTGGTGAAATCCCTCAAGGCTGCCTTGATGGCGATGCCGAACGTGACGATTCATGAGCAGTGCGAAGTCAGCGGGTTCGTTCGCGAAGGCGAAAAAGTCGTCGGCGTGCAGACTTCGGCGGGCGCGATCCACGGTGATCAGGTGGTGTTGACGGCGGGTGCCTGGAGCGGTGATTTGCTCAAAAGCCTGGGCCTTGCGTTGCCGGTTGAACCCGTGAAAGGGCAGATGATTCTTTACAAGTGCGCGGCGGACTTCCTGCCGAGCATGGTGCTGGCCAAGGGGCGTTATGCGATTCCTCGCCGGGATGGACACATTCTGATTGGCAGCACGCTGGAACATGAAGGCTTCGACAAGACACCGACCGGCTCTGCGCTTGAGAGCCTGAAAGCGTCTGCAGTGGAATTGATTCCAGCGCTGGCGGATGCCGAGGTGGTCGGGCATTGGGCGGGGTTGCGACCGGGTTCGCCGGAGGGCATTCCTTACATTGGCCGAGTGCCGGGCTTCGAGGGGTTGTGGCTCAACTGCGGGCATTACCGTAACGGGTTGGTGCTGGCGCCGGCGTCGTGCCAGTTGTTTGCGGATGTGATGCTGGGCAGGACGCCGATCATTGATCCGGCGCCGTATGCGCCGGCCGGGCGGATCTAGACGCGAAACATTCGTCGCCTTCCAGAACGCTTTCGCGGGCAAGCCTCGCTCCTACAAGATCAACGACGATTGACATCTGTAGGAGCGAGGCTTGCCCGCGAAGGGGCCCTCAATCCAGCCCGAATTTCTTCAACCTGTAACGCATCGACCGAAACGACAAATTCAATCGCTGAGCCGCTGCCGTGCGGTTCCAGCGGGTTTCCTCCAGGGCCTGGAGGATGAGTTTGCGTTCGACGTTTTCCAGATAGTCTTCCAGATTGTCGATCTGCGTCAGGTCCGGCACACCGCTGTCGGCGCTGCAATTGCCTTCGGCCAGTCGCAGGTCGCTGGCTTCGATCTGCTTGTTGTCGCACAGGGTGTGGGCGCGTTCGAGCATATTCTCCAGTTCCCGCACATTGCCCGGAAAGCGATAGCTTTTCAGCGCCTCAAGCGCTTGTGGGTGGAGCTTCGGGGCGGGTTGGCCGCTGGCTGCCGCCAGACGCTTGAGTACATGACCGGCCAATGACTCGATGTCGTCGCGGCGCTCGCGCAAAGGCGGAACCCGCAGTTCGATCACATTCAGCCGGTAATACAAATCCTGGCGAAAGCGTTCAGCGGCGACTTCGGCGTCGAGGTCTTTGTGGGTGGCGCAGAGGATCCGCACGTCGACCACGGTTTCCTGCTGGCCGCCAACGCTGCGAACGGCTTTTTCCTGAATCGCCCGCAGCAGCTTGACCTGCATCGACAGCGGCAAGTCGGCCACTTCGTCGAGGAACAGCGTGCCACCCTGAGCGGCCTGGAACAGCCCGGGCTTGTCTTCGATGGCGCCGCTGAAACTGCCTTTGCGATGGCCGAAAAACTCGCTTTCCATCAGTTCCGACGGTATCGCCCCGCAATTGACCGGGACAAACGGCTGGTTGGCGCGCGGTCCTTGTTCGTGGATCAGTCGAGCGACCAGTTCCTTGCCGCTGCCGGACTCGCCGCTGATGTAGACCGGCGCCTGACTGCGCGCCAGTTTGTCGATTTGTTTGCGCAGGCTGCGCATGGGCAGCGAGTCGCCCAGCAACCGTCGGTCGATGGCTGCGCCCGGTGCCGGCATGCGCAGGGCGCTGGTGACCAGTTCGCGCAGCCGCGTGAGGTCCACCGGTTTGGTCAGGAAGTCGAAGGCGCCGGCCTTGAGGGCGTTGATCGCCGTTTCGAGGCTGCCGTAGGCGGTAATCATGGCCACCGGCAGGTTTGGGGCGCGTTGCTGGATATGTTGCACCAGTTCAAGACCGGTGCCGTCCGGCAGGCGCATGTCGGTCAGGCACAGGTCGAACGTTTCACGCTTCAACAGCGCCTGGGCTTCGCCGAGGTTACGGGCGCTGAAGGTGTCGAGTTTCATCCGTCCCAGGGTGATTTCCAGGAGTTCGCGGATATCCGGCTCGTCGTCGACGATCAGGACTTTTTGCCGTGGGCACATGTTCAACTTTGTTTCCGTCCGTGAGCAAAGGTGATGCGAAAGCAGCCGCCATCATGGCGTGGCTTGAAGTCTAGGCGGGCCTGGTTGCTTTCGCACAGCTCACGGGACAGATACAGCCCCAGGCCTGTGCCTTGGGCGCTGGTGGTATAGAACGGTTCGAACAAATGCACCTGCTGGTCCGGTGCCACGCCGGGGCCATCGTCCCGAACCTCGATGATCGGCAACTGGCTGTCGGGGTCGACAAACAAATCGAGCCAGACCTGCGCCTGATCGTGGACCTGAGCGCTATGACGCCAGGCGTTGCGCAACAAATTGTCGAGAATCTGGGTGAGCTGGTTCGGGTCCATCAGGGTTTTGAAGTCGCCTGAACCGATGCGCAGGTGAATCTGCTGACGATCGAGCGCACTTTCGCGACTGTCGGCCACGAACTGCTCCAGCCACGGCTTCAGATCGAGTCGTTGCGGCACGGTTTGCTGACGACGGGACAGTTGCAGGACGTTTTCGATAACCCGATTCATTCGCTGAGAGTGGTCTTGAATAATCTGGGTCAGACGTCGATCCGCGCCGTTCAGTTCCTCCGATTCCTGCAATAGCTGAGCGGCATGACTAATGGCGCCCAAAGGATTGCGAATTTCGTGGGCGATACCAGCCGTCAGGCGGCCCAAAGCGGCGAGCTTCAGTTGTTGGGCCTGTTGGGCTATTTGTGCGAGATCCTCAAGGAAGACCAGGGTTTGGTGGTGTGGGCTTTGGGCCAGGGCAATGAAGCTCGGTTGCAGTTCCAGGCCGCTGTTGGCGATTTTCAGGCTCTGGGGGCGCAGCGTCGGATTGTTCCGCCACAGTTGCAGGCGTTCGACCAGAATGGGCGAGCAGTCGGCGATCCGTTGGCCTTCAAGATGGTCTCGGCCCAGTAAGATCAGCGCGCTGTGGTTGGCCAATTGCACCCGCAGTTGGCCGTCGAGCACCAGGATGCCGGTGCGCATGCGTTGCAGGATCAATGCATTGAGGGCTTCGAGGCCGACCACTTCGCTGGCCCGTTGTTCTGCGAGGGTTTCGCTGACTTCCAGGCGCTGGATCAAGCCTTGCACCAGCAACGCCGCGGCAAAGCACAACACACCGAGGGTGCCGGCTTGCAGGTAATCGTTGGGGCTGGCGGGATGGCTGAAACTCAGGAGAAAGCTCAGCCCGACGATGCCGAGCGCGCCCACGGCGGCGATCAGCAGGCCGATGCGGCTTCGCAACAAGGTGTTGCTGATGGCCACCGAGACGATCAGCAAGTTGCCGATGGCGCTGGCGACACCGCCGGCGGCGTAGAACAAGCCACACAACAGCAGGACATCAATCAGCGCCAGGCCGAACAATTGCGCCGGGCGGCGGGTGTTCTCGAAGAAGACCACCAGCAAGATGTTCAGCACCAGGTACAGCCAGCTGCCACTGCGCAACAGGCTGTCATTGGCGAACGTCAGCAACTGGTTGTCCAGGTTGCTGGAGATCAGCAGCACCAAGGTGATGCCGACGCTTAGGCGGTAGAGGTGATAAAGGCGCAGCAGTCGCTGAGCCTGTTTGCTGCCGGGACTGGACGTCTCAGCGATCACTGGAGCCCGGGCCTTGCTCGAGGTGAGCCTGGCTGCAATACCACTGTTGTTGAAGGCTCAGCGCGCGGTCGCGGGGCAGGTGTACGCCGCAATGGGCGCAGCGGACCATGGGCGCGGCTTCCAGTTCGGCGGGGGACTTGGGCGCAGAAGCCTGGCCCTTGAACTTGCGCCAGAACCATACCGCAGCGGCAATCAGGGCGATCCAGAACAGTAAACGAAGCATGATGAGCTGCTTTATGACGAGTGATTAAGCAGTTTAGCCAAGGACATGACGGGCGCACAGCCTGTTAGTGCCGCAATAAAAGTCCGGACATAAAAAAGGAGCCTCGAAAGGCTCCTTTTTGCACCACCGGTCGTATCAGTCGAACACGCCGAAGGTCATGTAGCTGAACCACGAGCGGTCGCTGTTGTTGCCTTCCGCTTCGTGATTTTCTTCTTCGATCACGTCGCCATTTTCATCTTTAGGCTTGAGATCGTTCGGAATCGCTTCTTTGGCGTCCCGGAATTGTCTCTGCACGTCCTGGTTGGCGCGGGTTTCGCCCGGCGGCAGCGGTGGACGGGATTCGATCAGGCCCAGAGTCGCCTTGCTCAACCACGAACGGTTGTCGGCTTCGTCGACCGATGGCACGAACTGACCGTCTACCAGCGTTGGGTGGTTCGGGTAGTTGAGCTTCAGGGTTTCGAGGCTGGTGGCTGCCAGGTCGTCCAGGTGCAGACGCTGGTAGGCTTCAGTCATCACCGCCAGGCCGTCGCCGACCGATGGGGTTTCCTGGAAGTTTTCCACCACGTAACGACCACGGTTCGCGGCAGCGACGTAGGCCTGACGGGTCAGGTAGTAGTCGGCGACGTGAATCTCGTAGGCAGCCAGCAGGTTGCGCAGGTAAATCATGCGCTGCTTGGCGTCCGGCGAGTAGCGGCTGTTCGGGAAGCGGCTGGTCAGTTGGGCGAACTCGTTGTAGGAGTCGCGGGCAGCACCCGGGTCACGCTTGGTCATGTCCAGCGGCAGGAAACGCGACAGCAGGCCGACGTCCTGGTCGAAAGAGGTCAGGCCCTTGAGGTAATAGGCGTAATCCACGTTCGGATGCTGAGGGTGCAAACGAATGAAACGCTCGGCGGCAGACTTCGCAGCCTCAGGCTCGGTGTTCTTGTAGTTGGCGTAGATAAGCTCGAGTTGAGCCTGATCGGCGTAGCGACCGAACGGATAACGCGACTCCAGCGCCTTCAGCTTGGCTGTGGCGGCGGTGTAGCTATTGTTGTCCAGATCTTGCTGAGCCTGCTGGTACAGCTCGACTTCGCTAAGGTTTTCGTCTACGACTTCCTTCGATGAGCAAGCAGCGGTCAATGCGAGGATGGCGATCAGCAGCAGGTGTTTCACTTGCATGGCGGCTTGCGTCCCTATGACGGCCGCTGTCTTGGGCGAGGCCGTCCTGTTATGATGAGCGCCCCGTTGAATAGCCTCGGGGCAAAAGACGCCGTATTTAACCACAAGCGCGCAGCCGAAACCAAAGGCTGTGCCGACGCCTAGTCTGAGCATGTCCGATAAAATTGAACTTCGCGCAGAGGTGCCGTCCGAATTGGGCGGCCAACGCCTCGATCAAGTCGCCGCACAATTATTCGCTGAGCACTCGCGCTCGCGCCTTTCCGCCTGGATCAAAGACGGCCGCCTGACTGTGGATGGGGCGGTTATCCGCCCGCGAGACATCGTTCACGGTGGCGCCATTCTTGAACTGACTGCCGAGCAGGAAGCTCAGGGCGAATGGATCGCTCAAGACATCGAGCTGGACATCGTCTATGAAGACGACGACATCCTGGTGATCAACAAGCCTGCGGGCCTGGTGGTGCACCCGGCTGCCGGTCACGCTGATGGCACCTTGCTCAACGCCTTGCTGCACCACGTACCGGACATCATCAATGTGCCCCGCGCCGGTATCGTGCATCGTCTGGACAAGGACACCACCGGTCTGATGGTGGTGGCCAAGACCATTCAAGCGCAGACGCAGCTGGTTACACAGTTGCAGAGCCGCAGCGTCAGCCGGATCTACGAGTGCATCGTGATCGGCGTGGTGACGGCGGGCGGCAAGATCAACGCGCCGATCGGTCGTCACGGCCAGCAACGCCAGCGCATGGCCGTGATGGAAGGTGGCAAGCAAGCCGTCAGCCATTACCGTGTGCTTGAGCGTTTCCGCTCCCACACTCACGTGCGGGTGAAGCTGGAAACCGGTCGTACGCACCAGATTCGCGTGCACATGGCGCACATCAACTACCCGTTGGTCGGAGATCCTGCCTACGGCGGTCGTTTCCGTATCCCGCCAGCCGCCAGCCAGACCATGGTCGATTCCTTGAAGACGTTCCCGCGTCAGGCGCTGCATGCGCGGTTCCTGGAGCTGGATCACCCGACTACCGGTAAACGCATGAGCTGGGAATCGCCACTGCCGGACGATTTCGTCTGGTTGCTGACGCTGCTCAAGCAAGACCGCGAGGCGTTCATCGGATGAGTGACTGGCTGATTCCCGACTGGCCTGCGCCTGCCGGGGTGAAAGCCTGTGTCACCACCCGTGCGGGCGGCGTCAGTCTGGCGCCGTTCGACAGCCTCAACCTCGGCGATCACGTCGACGACAGCCCCGAAGCTGTTGCCGAAAACCGCCGTCGCCTCACCGATCATTTCTCCATGCAGCCGGCCTGGTTGAAGCAGGTTCACGGCATCGCCGTGGCTCATGCGGACCCAGGCCTTGTGGCCACCGCCGACGCCAGCTGGACGGCAACGCCCGGTATTGCCTGCGCGGCGATGACGGCTGATTGCCTGCCCGCGTTGTTCTGCGACCGTGCCGGCACTCGTGTCGCTGCGGCCCACGCCGGTTGGCGCGGGTTGGCGGCGGGTGTGCTCGAAGCGACGCTCGATGCGCTGGCCGTGCCCTCGGAAGACGTGCTGGTCTGGCTCGGTCCGGCCATTGGCCCGCAAGCCTTTGAAGTCGGCCCGGAAGTGCGGGCTACCTTCGTCGAGCAATTGCCCGAATCCGCGAAAGCCTTCGTGCCCAGCCAAAACGCTGGCAAATTCATGGCTGACATCTATGAGCTGGCGCGTTTGCGTCTGGCGGCTCGTGGTGTCACTGCTGTTTATGGTGGCGGTTTCTGCACCGTGACCGATCCCCGCTTCTTTTCTTACCGTCGCAGTCCTCGCACTGGTCGGTTTGCCTCCCTGGTCTGGCTCGAAAGCTAGACTCGACTGATCTGCATCAACGTCACGACGCTTGAAACTCCCAGAATCGACCGCATCTATAGCGGTATCTGGCAGGTTTCTTCATTCAGGATGTTTTATAGGTCCGGCCTGCTCAAAAGGAAGGTGACCCATGCGTATAGATCGTTTAACCAGCAAATTGCAGTTAGCTCTATCCGACGCCCAATCGCTGGCCGTCGGCCTTGACCATCCCGGTATTGAACCGGCGCATTTGATGCAAGCCATGCTTGAACAGCAGGGTGGTTCGATCAAACCCCTGTTGATGCAGGTCGGTTTTGACGTCAACAGCCTGCGTAAAGAGCTGACCAAAGAGCTCGACCAGCTGCCAAAAATCCAGAACCCGACCGGCGACGTCAACATGTCGCAGGACTTGGCGCGTCTGCTCAACCAGGCGGATCGCCTGGCCCAGCAGAAGGGCGATCAGTTCATTTCCAGTGAGCTGGTGCTGCTCGCCGCCATGGACGAGAACAGCAAACTCGGCAAATTGTTGCTCGGTCAGGGCGTCAGCAAAAAAGCCCTGGAAAACGCGATCAACAACCTGCGTGGTGGCGAAGCGGTCAACGACGCCAACCACGAAGAGTCGCGTCAGGCGCTGGATAAATACACCGTCGACCTGACCAAGCGCGCCGAAGACGGCAAGCTCGATCCGGTAATCGGTCGTGACGACGAAATTCGCCGGACCATTCAGGTGCTGCAACGCCGCACCAAGAACAACCCGGTGCTGATCGGTGAGCCTGGCGTGGGTAAAACCGCCATCGCCGAAGGCCTGGCCCAGCGCATCATCAACGGCGAAGTGCCGGATGGCCTGAAAGGCAAACGCCTGCTGTCCCTGGACATGGGCGCGCTGATTGCCGGCGCCAAGTACCGTGGCGAGTTCGAAGAGCGCCTGAAATCCCTGCTCAACGAACTGTCGAAGCAGGAAGGGCAGATCATTCTGTTCATCGACGAACTGCACACCATGGTCGGCGCCGGTAAAGGCGAAGGTTCGATGGATGCGGGCAACATGCTCAAACCTGCGTTGGCCCGTGGCGAGTTGCATTGCGTCGGCGCGACCACGCTCAACGAGTACCGCCAATATATAGAGAAGGACGCGGCCCTTGAGCGGCGCTTCCAGAAAGTGTTGGTGGACGAACCGAGCGAAGAAGACACCATCGCCATTCTGCGTGGCCTGAAAGAGCGTTATGAAGTTCACCACAAAGTGGCGATCACCGACGGCGCGATCATCGCCGCGGCCAAGCTCAGTCATCGCTACATTACCGATCGTCAGTTGCCGGACAAGGCCATCGACCTGATCGACGAAGCGGCCAGCCGCATCCGCATGGAGATCGACTCCAAGCCGGAAGTGCTGGACCGTCTGGAGCGTCGTCTGATTCAGCTGAAGGTGGAATCCCAGGCGCTGAAGAAAGAGAGCGACGAAGCGGCGATCAAGCGTCTGGAAAAACTCCAGGAAGAAATCGTTCGTCATGAACGGGAGTATTCGGATCTCGAAGAAATCTGGAACTCGGAAAAAGCCGAAGTCCAGGGTTCTGCGCAGATCCAGCAGAAAATCGAACAGTCCCGTCAGGAACTGGAAGCCGCACGCCGTAAAGGCGACCTGAACCGCATGGCCGAGCTGCAATACGGGGTGATCCCGGACCTGGAGCGCAGCCTGCAAATGGTCGACCAGCATGGCAAAAGCGAAAACCAGTTGCTGCGCAGCAAGGTGACCGAGGAAGAAATCGCCGAAGTCGTCTCGAAGTGGACCGGCATCCCCGTGTCGAAAATGCTCGAAGGCGAGCGCGACAAGCTGATGAAGATGGAAGGCCTGTTGCACCAGCGTGTGATCGGTCAAGACGAAGCGGTGATCGCGGTTTCCAACGCGGTGCGTCGTTCGCGGGCCGGTTTGTCCGACCCGAATCGTCCGAGCGGTTCGTTCATGTTCCTCGGCCCGACCGGTGTCGGTAAAACCGAGTTGTGCAAGGCGTTGGCCGAGTTCCTCTTTGATACCGAAGAGGCGATGGTGCGGATCGACATGTCCGAGTTCATGGAGAAACATTCCGTGGCCCGGTTGATCGGTGCGCCACCAGGCTACGTAGGGTATGAAGAGGGCGGCTACCTGACCGAGGCGGTGCGTCGCAAGCCTTATTCGGTGATCCTGCTGGATGAGGTCGAGAAGGCCCACCCGGACGTGTTCAACATCTTGCTGCAAGTGCTGGAAGATGGCCGCCTGACCGACAGCCATGGCCGCACGGTGGATTTCAAGAACACCGTGATCGTCATGACCTCCAACCTGGGCTCGGTACAGATCCAGGAACTGGTCGGTGATCGTGAGGCTCAGCGCGCAGCGGTGATGGATGCGATTTCCACGCACTTCCGGCCGGAGTTCATCAACCGGGTCGACGAAGTGGTGATCTTCGAGCCATTGGCGCGGGATCAGATCGCGGGCATTACCGAGATCCAGTTGGGTCGTCTGCGCAGTCGCCTGACTGAGCGCGAACTGAAACTGGAACTCAGCCCTGAGGCCATGGACAAGCTGATCGCGGTTGGCTACGACCCGGTGTACGGCGCACGGCCACTGAAACGTGCGATTCAGCGCTGGATCGAAAACCCGCTGGCGCAGCTGATTTTGTCGGGGCGTTTCATGCCCGGCGATACCGCCAAGGGTGTGGTGGAAAACGACGAAATCGTCTTCGCCTGATCCGCGTTAGCAACAAAACTGAAGAGGCCTCGCATTGCGAGGCCTTTTTTTCGTCAGGTTGTTGAACTCAAAGGAAAAGGCTTGTAAAGTGCGCCCCGCAGTAAGTCACCCGGAAGGGTTTCTGCTCCCCAAGCAGGAATCTGAAATAAGTTGCAAATCATTAACTTGAATGCAATTTAGGGGGTTGACAGAGGTGCTTAAGATTGTAGAATAGCGCGCCTCAGACACACGAACGCAGCGATGCGAACGGGTCGAAGAGAACGCAGTAAAGCTTCACCGTTGTAAATTGAAATATGTAGTTCCGTGATAGCTCAGTCGGTAGAGCAAATGACTGTTAATCATTGGGTCCCAGGTTCGAGTCCTGGTCACGGAGCCAATTTCAAACCGGGGTATAGCGCAGTCCGGTAGCGCGCCTGCTTTGGGAGCAGGATGTCAGGAGTTCGAATCCCCTTACCCCGACCATTTTTGGGTCGTTAGCTCAGTTGGTAGAGCAGTTGGCTTTTAACCAATTGGTCGTAGGTTCGAATCCCACACGACCCACCATTTTTGAAACCAGCTAACGCTGGAATCGAATCTTAAGATCAGACGCCAAAAGCTCTGTTCGCAGAAGGCGCCTTTTAAAGGTGCCTTTTTTTTACCGGGGTATAGCGCAGTCCGGTAGCGCGCCTGCTTTGGGAGCAGGATGTCAGGAGTTCGAATCCCCTTACCCCGACCATATTAAAAATCCTCGTATCGAAAGATACGGGGATTTTTTTTGCCTTTGAAAAAGCCGAATCCTTTCAAGTCATCGTACAACTAGCCGATAACGAGCTGTCGGGGCGCACTCGCGACCTCCCATTCAGGCCAACAACAAGAAAGGCGCTCGTTATGTTTCTTCGTCAGCTGAATATTGCCCCTCGTGCTGCGCTGGGTTTTGCCTTGATTGCCGTGCTGGTGGCGTTGCTTGGAATATTTGCCCTGGGGCAAATGTCGAGCATTCGCGAGAGCGAGGTGGCGGTGGAGAAGCAATGGCTGCCGAGCATCCGTGGTGGTGATGAGATCCGCGAGCTGATGCTGCGCATCCGTACCATTTCCTTGCGCATGGCACTGGATCAAGACCCAAAGAACATTCCCACCTACCGCGGCCAGATGGACACTCGCGACAAGGAACTGAGCGAGAAGATTGCGGCTTACGACAAGTTGGTCGACACCGCTGAAGGTCAGGCCTTGTACGACCAGTTCAAAACCACCTTCGCCGCCTATCGCACCGGCATTTCCCAGTCGTTCACCCTGGCCGAGCAAGGTCGCCGTGACGAGCTGACCAAACTGCTGTTGATCGACATGAAAACCGTGGTCGATGGTTCCGGCAAGCAGCTCAATGACCTGGCGGAACTGTTCGCCAAACAGGTCGCCGTTGAAAGCCAGAAATCCGCAGCGCACTACGAAACCTCGCGATCCATCGTCAGCCTGTTCATCGCGCTCGCGGCGTTGGCGACTGTCGGCCTGGCAATGTTGCTGACTCGCAGTATCGTCCGTCCGCTGAACGAAGCCCTGAGTGCGGCGGAAAGCGTGGCGCAGGGCGATTTGACCCGACCTATCGCGACCCATGGCAACGACGAAGTGAGCCGTTTGCTCAAGGCGCTGGCGACCATGCAGCAGAACCTGCGGGAAACCCTGCAAGCCATCAGCGGCTCGGCGACGCAACTGGCCACGGCGGCAGATGAGCTGAACGCCGTCACCCTCGACAGCACCCAGGGCCTGCAACAACAGAGCAACGAGATTGAGCAAGCCGCCACGGCGGTCAACGAAATGACCTCCGCCGTCGAAGAAGTTGCGCGCAACGCAGTGTCGACCTCCGATGCCACTCGCCAGTCCAGCGAGTCGGCGCATCTGGGGCAGGAGCGGGTCAGCGAAACTGCAAGTGCCATCAGCGACCTGGCCAGTGATGTACAACACACCGGCGAGTTGGTGCAGTCGCTGGCCAATCAGTCTCAAGACATCGGCAAGGTGCTGGATGTGATTCGGGCCATTGCCGAGCAAACCAATCTGTTGGCGCTCAACGCTGCAATTGAGGCGGCGCGTGCGGGTGAAAGTGGGCGCGGTTTTGCGGTGGTGGCCGATGAAGTGCGTGCATTGGCGCATCGCACGCAGCAATCGACCCAGGAAATCGAACAAATGGTTCAGGGCATGCGCAGCGGTTCGAGCCTGGCGCTGGACTCGATGAATGCCAGCGCTTCCCGTGCTGCCGAAACTCTGGTGATGGCGAAGCGGGCGGGTGACGCATTGCAGACGATCACTGCATCGGTTCACGAAATCCACGAGCGCAACCTGGTGATTGCCAGTGCAGCGGAAGAGCAGGCCCAAGTGGCCCGGGAAGTGGATCGCAATCTGGTGAACATTCGTGATCTGTCGGTGCGTTCCGCGACCGGCGCGGATCAGACCAGTGCCTCCAGTCATGAGTTGTCGAAACTGGCCAATGCGTTGCAGGGGATGGTGCAGCGTTTTCGGGTGTAAAACCGCCAGACGAAAAAAAGCCGCACCTCTCGGTGGAGAAGCGCGGCCGGGTGCCTTGCTCGGATGTGGCCATTTAACGGGCGAGGTGTATCGCTGCTGTGTCGCGCAAGGGGGAGTTTGTAAGCGAAGGGGGAAAATCGCGGGGGGAGATACAGTAAGACACGGATCTCCAAATCAGTGGAGATCAAATGTGGGAGCGAGCCTGCTCGCGAAGCGGTGTGTCAGCCAACTCATGTGGTGACTGACACTCCGCTAT
>NZ_JAGYGF010000070.1:0-28661 GCF_019947305.1 Pseudomonas sp. BF-RE-21
GCTCGCGATAGCGGTGGATCAGTCGGCATCAATGCTGAATGACACACCGCTATCGCGAGCAGGCTCGCTCCCACAGGGGATTTGTGTTGTGCATAAGATCTGCAGGTGCTGAATCGCATCAGTTACTTCGGTAACACCCCACGCGTAACAATGCGGTAACACACGCAATTGACTTCCCGAGTTCTCCTCACGACTATAGGCGTCCCGCTGCCGCCAACACGGCGTTAAAGGGCGCAATCCAGGCCTTAAAAGCACGACAACAGACCGTGCGCCTGTATTTAACGAAGAATCACGCGCGTTACTCGCAGTAGTTTCCACAGCGCCTGAATGAGGAACTTTTCATGCCAGCCATCACCCTGACCACTCTGCAAGGTCTCAAGCAAAAAGGTGAAAAAATCACCATGCTGACCTGCTATGACGCGACCTTCGCCCACGCCTGCAATGAAGCCGGCGTCGAAGTGCTGCTGGTGGGCGACTCCCTCGGCATGGTTCTGCAAGGTCACGACAGCACCCTGCCGGTGACCACCGCCGAGATGGCTTACCACGTCGCCGCCGTCAAACGCGGTAACACCGACGCGTTTATCCTCGCCGACCTGCCCTTCATGGCCTACGCCACTATCGAACAAACCATGACCAACAGCGCCCAGTTGATGCAGGCCGGTGCACACATGGTCAAGGTCGAAGGTGCGCTGTGGCTGGCGGATTCGATCCGTCTGCTGGCCGAGCGCGGCATCCCGGTGTGCGCGCACATGGGCCTGACGCCGCAATCGGTGAACATTCTGGGCGGTTACAAAGTCCAGGGCCGTAGCGAGAACCAGGCACGGCAGATGCGCGCCGACGCCATCGCCCTGGAACAGGCCGGTGCCGCCATGCTGCTGCTCGAATGCGTGCCGAGCGAACTGGCTCAGGAAATCACCCAGGCAGTGGGGATTCCGGTGATCGGCATCGGTGCCGGCAGCGGTACCGACGGCCAGGTCCTGGTGTTGCACGACATGCTTGGCCTGTCGATCACTGGCCGAGTGCCAAAGTTCGTGAAGAACTTCATGAATGGCCAAACCAGCATTCACGCGGCCCTGAGCGCTTATGTCACTGAAGTCAAAGCGGCGACTTTCCCTGGTATCGAACACGGATTCTCTGCATGAACACCGTAAAAACCGTACGCGAATTGCGGGCCGCCGTGGCCCGCGCCCGCAGTGAAGGCAAGCGCATCGCCTTCGTACCGACCATGGGCAACCTGCACAGCGGTCATATCGCGCTGATTACCAAGGCCTCCCAGCGGGCGGACTTCGTGGTCGCGAGTATTTTCGTCAACCCGCTGCAATTCGGCGCAGGCGAAGACCTCGACAAGTACCCGCGCACCCTGGCAGCGGACCAGGAACAACTGCTCGAAGCCGGTTGCCACTTGTTGTTCGCACCCGCCGTAGAAGAAATGTACCCCGACGGCATGACCGGCCAGACCCGCGTCAGCGTTCCACAACTGTCCGAAGGCCTGTGCGGCGCCAGCCGTCCGGGGCATTTCGAAGGCGTGGCGACGGTGGTCAGCAAACTGTTCAACATGGTTCAGCCGGACCTGGCGATCTTTGGCCAGAAAGATTTCCAGCAACTGGCCGTGATTCGCGCGCTGGTGCATGACCTGAACATGCCGATCCAGATCATCGGCGAGCCGACGGTCCGTGCGGCCGATGGGCTGGCATTGTCATCGCGCAACGGCTTTCTCAGTGAAGAACAACGGGCCGTGGCGCCGGTTGTGTATCGCACGCTGACCTCGATTGCTGATGCCATTAAACAGGGTGAGCGCGATTATCCGGCGTTGATTGCCGCACAGACCAAACAGCTTGAAGCTGCGGGTTTGCGTACCGACTACCTGGAAATCCGCCATGCGCTGACCTTGCGCCCGGCGACGGCGGAAGATCGGGACCTGGTGATTCTGGTGGCAGCGTTCCTCGGCACCACGCGGTTGATCGACAACCTGCACCTGAACCTCGACGCACCCGCCTGAACACCTCAACTCCTCTGTAGGAGCGAAGCTTGCTCGCGAAGGCATCGCGTCATTCGACATCTGCATCGACTGACACGGCGCTTTCGCGAGCAAGCTTCGCTCCTACAGGGAGTTGCGTTGCCTCGCCCCTGTATTGCTGCCCACAATCGCTTCGGGCAAACTGCCCGCCGTTCGATTCCGACCTGGGAAAACACTCATGCACGCCATCATGCTCAAGGCCAAGCTGCATCGCGCCGAAGTCACCCACGCAGTACTCGATTACGAAGGTTCTTGCGCCATCGACGGCGAATGGCTGGACTTGTCCGGCATCCGTGAATACGAACAGATCCAGATCTACAACGTCGACAACGGCGAACGCTTCACCACCTACGCCATTCGTGGCGAAGAAGGCTCGCGCATGATCTCGGTCAATGGCGCCGCCGCCCACAAGGCCAAGGTCGGTGACCGTGTGATCATCTGTGCTTACGCTCACTACAGCGAAGCCGAGCTGCTCAACTTCAAGCCGCGCATGCTCTACATGGCACCGGGTAACGAGCTGAGCCACACCAGCAATGCCATTCCGGTTCAGGTCGCCTGACCGAACCTTCTCTTCCGTTTGTCGGACCGTTCCCTGCTTCATGTACAAAAAAGTACCGGGAACGGGTCAGACAAAGTCAAGACAGATCGCAGCGCGAGGTTTACTGTATTCGCCCTGTGCCATGAAATCGTGTCGACGCAGTTGACCGGACGCCCACCCACGGCGCTCCGGGATTTTTAGTGTTCAAAAGGCCGTTCAAGTAAAAAGGAAACCCGCAGCGATGGCGTACTACCGCACTCCTCAAGACGTGACCGCTCTGCCCGCCTGGCAGGCGCTGAATGACCACCGCCAAGCCATGCAGGATTTCAGCATGCGCGAAGCCTTCAATGCCGATCCGCAGCGCTTTACCCAATTCACCCTCAGCAGCTGCGGCCTGTTTCTCGACTACTCGAAGAACCTGATCAACGCCGAGACCCGCAATCTGCTGGTGGGCCTGGCCAATGAAGTTGACCTCAAGGGCGCGATCAAGGCGCTGTTCGAAGGCGAAATCGTCAACTCTTCCGAAGGACGCCCGGCCCTGCACACCGCGCTGCGCCGCCCAGTGGGCGAGAAGCTGTCGGTCAACGGCGTCAACGTGATGCCCGAAGTACACAAGGTCTTGAACAAGATCACCGACCTCGTGGGCCGTATCCACGACGGTCTGTGGCGCGGTTACACCGAGAAGCCGATCACCGACGTGGTGAACATCGGCATCGGTGGCTCGTTCCTCGGCCCAGAGCTGGTATCCGAAGCCCTGCTGTCCTACGCCCAGAAAGGCGTGCGCTGCCATTACCTGGCGAATATCGACGGCACCGAGCTTCATGAACTGACCATGAAGCTGCGCGCCGAGACCACGCTGTTTATCGTTTCGTCGAAGTCTTTCAACACCCTCGAAACCCTGAAAAACGCCCAGGCCGCTCGCGCCTGGTACCTGGCTCAGGGTGGTTCGGAAGCCGAGCTGTATCGTCACTTCATCGCGGTATCGAGCAACAACGCCGCCGCCGTGGCGTTCGGTATCCGCGAAGAAAACATCTTCCCGATGTGGGATTGGGTTGGCGGCCGTTATTCGCTGTGGTCGGCCATCGGTTTGCCGATTGCCCTGGCCATCGGCATGTCCAACTTCAAGGAACTGCTGTCCGGTGCCTACACCATGGACCAGCATTTCCAGAGCGCGCCATTCGAACAGAACATGCCGGTGCTGCTGGCGTTGCTCGGTGTCTGGTACGGCAACTTCTGGGGCGCGCAGAGCCACGCGATCCTGCCGTACGACCACTACCTGCGCAACATCACCAAACACTTGCAACAGCTGGACATGGAATCCAACGGCAAGAGCGTGCGCCAGGACGGTACACCGGTGTCTACTGATACCGGTCCGGTGATCTGGGGTGGCGTGGGTTGCAACGGTCAGCACGCGTATCACCAGTTGCTGCACCAAGGCACCCAATTGATCCCGGCCGACTTCATTGTGCCGATCGTCAGCTTCAACCCGGTGTCCGATCACCACCAGTGGCTGTACGCCAACTGCTTGTCGCAAAGCCAGGCACTGATGCTCGGCAAGACCCGCGCCGAGGCCGAATCCGAGCTGCGTGACAAAGGCATGGCCGAAGCCGACGTGCAGAAACTCGCGCCGCACAAGGTGATCCCGGGCAACCGTCCGAGCAACACCCTGGTGGTCGAACGCATCAGCCCGCGTCGTCTCGGCGCACTGGTGGCGATGTACGAACACAAAGTCTTCGTGCAAAGCGTGATCTGGGGCATCAACGCCTTCGACCAGTGGGGCGTGGAACTGGGCAAAGAGCTGGGCAAAGGCGTCTACAACCGTCTGGTCGGCAGCGAAGAAACCCCGGCTGACGATGCTTCTACCCAAGGGCTGATCAACTATTTCCGCGGTCGTCACCGCGGTTAATCTGACGCCACTCCTACAGACGGTACTAACCTTGTAGGAGCCGGCTTGCTGGCGATAGCGGTGTGTCATTCAACATTTTTGTCGACTGATACGCCGCTATCGCCAGCAAGCCGGCTCCTACGAGGGTCGCGTAGCTCCCCTCTTGTCGCAAAAACAAGAAGAAGGAACCGTCATGTTCGATATCAGCACGTTCCCCAAAGCCGATGCCGTCCGCCGGGCCGCACACCTCAGTCAAGACGACTACAAGCGCCTGTATCGTCAATCCATCGAGCACCCCAGTGAATTCTGGGCTGAACAGGCCACACGCTTCCTCGACTGGAGCACACCGTGGAAAACCGTCCAGCGCTATGACCTGAAAACCGGCGAAGCCAGCTGGTTTGCCGGCGGAAAATTAAACGTCAGCTACAACTGCATCGACCGCCACCTGGAAAAACGCGGCGATCAGATCGCAATCCTCTGGGAAGGCGATGACCCCGCCGAATCGGCCCAGATCACTTACAAAAAACTGCATCACAACGTCTGCCGCCTGGCCAACGTGCTCAAAAGCCGTGGCGTGAAGAAAGGCGACCGCGTGTGCATTTACATGCCGATGATCCCCGAAGCCGCCTACGCCATGCTCGCCTGTACGCGAATCGGTGCGGTGCATTCGGTGGTGTTTGGCGGTTTCTCCCCGGACTCGGTGCGCGACCGCATTCTCGACGCCGACTGCCGCACCGTGATCACCGCCGATGAAGGCGTGCGCGGCGGCAAATTCGTACAGCTCAAGCAGAAAGTCGACCAGGCGCTGAAAAGTTGCCCGAACGTCAGCACCGTGATCGTGGTCGAGCGCACCCAGGGCGATGTCGACTGGGTCGAAGGCCGCGACCTCTGGTATCACCAGGCCCTGCGCGACGTCGACGACAATTGCCCGCCGGAACCCATGGACGCCGAAGACCCGATGTTCATCCTCTACACCTCCGGCAGCACCGGCAAACCCAAAGGCGTGTTGCACACCACCGGCGGTTACCTGCTGCAAGCGGCGATGACCTTCAAATACG
Organism: Pseudomonas sp. BF-RE-21; assembly: GCF_019947305.1. Lineage (NCBI taxonomy): Bacteria > Pseudomonadati > Pseudomonadota > Gammaproteobacteria > Pseudomonadales > Pseudomonadaceae > Pseudomonas > Pseudomonas sp. BF-RE-21. The sequence continues at coordinate 5,499 of NZ_JAGYGF010000070.1, forward strand.
TGCTCGACTACCGCGACAACGAAGTCTTCTGGTGCACCGCCGATGTCGGCTGGGTCACCGGCCACAGTTACATCGTCTACGGCCCGCTGGCCAACGGCGCGACCACGCTGATCTTCGAGGGCGTGCCGAGCTACCCGAGCAGTTCGCGCTTCTGGCAGGTGATCGACAAGCACCACGTGAACATCTTCTACACCGCCCCCACCGCCCTGCGTTCGCTGATGCGCGAAGGCCCCGAACCGCTGAAGGAAACGTCCCGCGCGAGCCTCAGATTACTCGGCAGCGTCGGTGAGCCGATCAACCCGGAAGCGTGGGATTGGTATTTCAACGTCGTCGGCGAACAGCGTTGCCCGATCGTTGACACCTGGTGGCAGACCGAAACCGGCGGCATAATGCTCAGCCCGCTGGTGAGCGCACAGCGGATCAAACCCGGCTGCGCCACGCAACCGATGTTCGGTGTGCAGCCGGTGTTGCTCGACGAAGTGGGCAAGGAAATCAAAGGCGCCGGCAGCGGCGTGCTGGCGATCAAATCCAGCTGGCCGGCGCAGATCCGCAGTGTCTACGGCGATCCGCAACGGATGGTCGATACCTATTTCAAACCGTATCCCGGCTACTATTTCACCGGCGACGGCGCGCGGCGCGACGAGGACGGCGACTACTGGATCACCGGGCGCATTGACGACGTGATCAACGTTTCCGGCCACCGCATCGGCACCGCCGAAGTGGAAAGCGCCCTGGTGCTGCACGACAGCATCGCCGAAGCGGCGGTGGTCGGTTACCCTCACGACGTCAAAGGCCAGGGCATCTATGCCTTTGTCACGCCCATGAACGGCACCGATCCCACCGACGAACTTAAGAAGGAACTGCTGGCCCACGTCAGCAAGGAAATCGGCAGTTTTGCCAAACCGGACCTGATCCAGTGGGCCCCGGCCTTGCCGAAAACCCGTTCGGGCAAGATCATGCGACGGATTCTGCGCAAGATCGCCTGCAATGAGCTGGACAGCCTGGGCGACACCTCGACGTTGGCCGACCCGAGCGTGGTTCAGGATCTGGTGGATAAACGCTTGAACCAATAACGTGTGCACGCCTTGCCCTTGTAGGAGCCGGCTTGCCGGCGATAGCAGTGTGTCATTCAACATTTTTGTCGATTGATACGCCGCTATCGCCGGCAAACCGGCTCCTACAGGGGGACATTAGCGCTCCCCTTTTTTTCAGCAATGAGTCGCCATGGAATTCATCCGCAGCCGCATCGAAACCCAGGTCATGAGCCTCACTGGCCTGTCCCTCGGCAAGCTCGACCTGGAAAACCCCAAGGGTGATCCCGGCCTGTTCGGCCCTGATTCGGTCAGTTGGCAAGTCCACGGCGACTTCAGCAGCATGCTCATCGGCGGCATCAGCGCGTTGATGCTGCAAGCCCTGCACCCCTTGGCGCTAGCCGGGGTCTGGGACCATTCGAATTTTCGCGAGGACATGCTCGGTCGCCTGCGCCGCACCGGGCAGTTCATTTCCGGCACCACCTTCGGCTCGCGCAAAGATGCCGACTGGCTGATCGAGAAAGTCCGCACCATCCACCTGCAAGTGACCGGCACCGCGCCGGATGGCCGGCCTTATGCCGCCAGTGATCCCGACTTGTTGACCTGGGTGCACGTGGCCGAAGTCAGCAACTTCCTCGCGGCGCATTTGCGTTATCGCAACCCACACCTTTCGCTGGCCGATCAGGACCGTTACTACGATGAAATCGCCTTGGTCGCCGAGCGCCTGGGCGCACGCGACGTACCGCGTTCGCGACAGGAAACGGCCGAATACCTTGAGCGCATTCGTCCGCAATTGCTGTGCGACGAGCGCAGTCGCGAGGTGTTGCGACTGTTGTTGAACGCACCCTCCCCGAGCCGTCTGGCCAAGCCGTTCGGTGGACTGATGATGCAGGCAGGCATTGACCTGCTACCGGATTGGGCCAGCGACATGCTCGGCGTGCGCCAAAGTGCCCTGCAACGCAAACTGATCCGCGCCAGCGTCAACCGCAGCGCACCGATGCTGCGCTGGGCCGTGCGTAATGGCTCGGTGCATCGGGCGAAGCGACGGATGGGATTATTGACCTGACTCCCTCTCTGTAGGAGCCGGCTTGCCGGCGATGGCCACACCGCGGTTCATCAGACAAACCGCGTTATCGTTCATCGCCGGCAAGCCGGCTCCTACAGGTTCTGCGCAAGCTGTTAAACTCCCGCGCAAAATTCCCTCCCCTGCAAGGCGCCCAGCATGTCTTCCTTGAATCAGGCGCTGTGCGCCGCCCTCGAACATCGCCAGGACCTGCTTGCCGAACTGCATCAGCAAGGCACCGATTGCTATCGCCTGTTCCACGGCAGCCAGGAAGGCGCCGGCGGCCTGACCATCGACCGCTACGGCCCACAATTGTTGGTGCAGAGCTTTCATCAGGCGCTGGAGCGCGACGCCCTGCTGCAAGTGCATGAAACGATCAACCAACATCTGGGCCTCGACACCCTGCTGGTCTACAACGACCGCTCCCGGGGCAACTCGCGCATCGACCGTGAAGACACGGTCTACCGCGCCGACGAAGCCGCCCTGCAAGACTTGGTCGGTCACGAATGGGGCCTGAATTACCGGGTTCGCGGCCGCCACGCCGGCCAGGATCCGCTGCTGTTTCTCGACCTGCGCAACACCCGCGGCTGGGTCAAGGATCACAGCAAGAACAAAAGCGTGCTGAACCTGTTTGCCTACACCTGCGGCGTCGGCCTGAGCGCTGCGGCCGGTGGCGCGAGCGAGGTGTGCAACCTGGACTTCGCCGAGGGCAACCTGGCGGTCGGTCGCGAAAACGGTCTGCTCAATCCTCAATTGCCGACCATGCAATTCATCCAGTCCGATTATTTCCCGGCCATTCGCCAACTCGCCGGCCTGCCCATCAGCCAGCGTCGCGGGCAGAAACTGCCGAGCTATCAACGCCTGGAACAACGTCAATACGATCTGGTTTTGCTGGACCCTCCGGCCTGGGCCAAGAGCGCTTTCGGCACCGTCGACCTGCTGCGCGACTACCAGAGCCTGCTCAAGCCCGCGCTGCTGACCACCGCCGACAATGGCGTGCTGATCTGCTGCAACAACCTGGCAAAAGTCAGCATGGACGACTGGCGCGAACAGGTTTTGCGCTGCGCCGAGAAGGCCGGCCGCCCGGTGCGCGAGTGGACGGTGATGAAACCGGGCGCCGATTTCCCGTCCATGGATCAACAACCGCCGCTGAAAACACTGATCCTGCAGCTCTGAATCACATCAGATAAATCTGAAAAATCCTGAGCTGAGCGATTACTTCGGAACCGGATTGGCGTGCCATACTCCAAGGCACTCCGATTCAGACAGATGAAGCCGCACATGCCCAAAGGATTGATCCGCGCTATCGGCGCCTTGTTGACTGCTCTGGCCCTCTACAGCCTGCTGGGGTTTCTGATTTTACCGGGCATCGCATTGCGGGTGGCCAACCAGCAACTGGCGAACTATGCGACGACGCCCGCCACTATTCAGCGAATCGAACTCAACCCGTTCAGCCTGGAAGTCACCCTGTGGGGCCTGATCATCGGCGAACCGGGCAAGGAACAGGTCGGTTTCGAACGGCTTTACGCCAACCTGCAGATCGACAGCCTCTGGACCAAGGCGCTGCACCTGTCCGATATCGAACTGGACAAGCCGAAGACCGAAATCCTTTTCGGCAAGGACGGCAAACTCAATTTGCTTGGTCTGTTCAAACTGCCGGCGAGCGAGCCGACGCCGGCCGACCCGGACGCCAAACCGTTTCCGTTGCGCGTAGAGCGGATCAAACTGGCCGGTGGTGCCGTGCATTTCAAGGATGACCGTCCCAGCGAAGCCATCGAGTTCCTCTACGACAAACTCGATTTCGAGCTGAACAACCTCAGCACTCTGCCCGATGACAATGCCGACATGACCCTTGTGGCCATCGGCCCGAACGGTGGGCAGATCGACTGGACCGGTAACTTCAGCCTCATCCCGATCGCCTCCGAAGGTAAGCTGAAAATCACCGACGGACAGATGAAAACCTTTTGGCCCTATGTGCGTGACGCGCTGCCGCTGGTGCTGGAAAACGGCGTGTTGAACCTGAGCACCGACTACAAACTCAACCTGTCCAAGGAAACCGAGCTGCTGCTGAACAACGTCGCAGTGAGCGTGGCGCCCTTCGCCATCAAGGCTCCGGACGGTCGGCCACTGGCGAAACTCGAACGCCTGGACGTAACTGAAACCACGGTCGACCTGGCCAAGCAGCAAGTTGTCGTCGGCAAGATCCGCAGCAACAAACTGGAAACCTGGGCGGCACTGGAAGCCGACGGGCAACTCGACTGGCAGAAGCTGTTCGCCAGCCAACCGTCCAAGGCCGCCGCCAAGGCCAAAGCCGAACCGGCCAGCACGCCAGCGGCCGCCGACTCGCCAAAGCCAGAACCGACGCCGCCGAGCAAACCTTGGCAAGTGCTGTTGAAAGATGTGCAGTTGCGCAATTACCAGGTGCACCTGGCTGACCGCAAAACGCAACCCGCCGTGACGCTGGATTTGACCCCGCTGAACCTGGACCTGCAGAATTTCGACAGCCTCAATGGCTCGCCTTTTACCCTCAAGCTCGACACCGGCGTGGGCAAGCAAGGCAAGATCACCGCCGAGGGCGAGGTCAATCTCGCTCCCGTCAGCGCCAAATTGAACGTGCAGACCAAGGACATCGACCTGCGGGTCGCCCAGTCCTACATCAATCCGTTCATTCGCCTTGAACTGCGCAGCGGTATGCTCGGCAGCGATCTGGCGGTCAACCTGAAAAGCACCGAGCCGTTGGCGTTCAGCGTCACAGGACGGGCGCAGATCGATCAGCTGCACACCCTCGACACCCTGAAAACCCGCGACTTCCTCAAGTGGCAGCAGGTGGTGGTCGAAGGCCTGAATTATCAGCACGGCGACAGCCTGTCCATCGACAAGGTCAACCTGTTCCAACCGTATGTGCGCTTCATGATCAACGATGATCGCACCACCAACATCGATGACCTGCTGATCCCGCAACCGCCCGATTCCGGCGCCAAAACCGCTGCGGCCAAACCCGTCAGCCAGGACAAGCCGCTGGGCATCCACATCGGTGGCATTGCCATCAATGACGGTTCGGCCAACTTCGCCGACTTCAGCCTGACCCCGAACTTCGCCACCGCCGTGCAACAGCTCAACGGCCAGATCGGCACCATCGACAGCCGTCAGGCGAAACCGGCGACCGTCGACATCAAGGGCAAGGTCGATCGTTACGCGCCGGTGACCATCAAAGGTTCGGTCAACCCGTTCGACCCAATGGCCAGCCTCGACATCGCCACCAGTTTCAAACGGGTGGAACTGACCACGCTGACGCCCTACTCCGGCAAGTTCGCCGGCTACCGTATCCGCAAGGGCCGACTCAACCTCGACCTGCATTACCTGATTACCAAAGGCCAGCTCAAGGCTGAAAACAAAGTGGTGGTCGAGCAATTGCAACTGGGTGAAAAGGTCGACAGCCCCGACGCTGTCAGCCTGCCGCTGAAACTGGCGATTGCCCTGCTCAAGGACGTCGACGGCAAGATTTCCATCGAGCTGCCAGTGAGCGGCGACCTCAACAATCCGCAGTTCAGCGTCATGCCGATTGTCTGGCAGACCCTGCGTAACCTGATCGTCAAAGCGGCTGCCGCACCGTTCAAAATGATTGGCGGGCTGGTCAGTGGTGGTTCGGAAGACCTGGGTACGGTGTCGTTCGCGCCGGGCTCAAGCGATCTGAGCAAGGACGCCGAGGGTTCGCTGGTCAAACTGTCCAATGCACTCAAGGAACGTCCGGCCCTGCGCCTGGAGATCGAAGGCACCGCTGCCGCCAGCAGCGATGGCCCGCTGATCGCCGAGCAACGCCTGGAACGGGAATACCAGTACAACTACTACAAAATGCTCCAGCGTCGCGGCGACAAGGTGCCGGCGCAGGCCTCATTGCTGCAAGTACCGGACGGCGAGAAAGGCCCGCTGCTGGAAGGCATCTACCGCACCCGCCTGAAAACCCAGCCACCCGCCGAATGGAAGGACCTGGGCAAGGAAGAACGCACCGCCAAAATGCGCGCAGACGTGATCAAGTTCTGGAGCACCAGCGACGTGCTCTTGCGCCAGCTGGGCCAGGATCGCGCCAGCAGCATCAAGGATTATCTGGTCGACAAGGGTCAGTTGGCCGATGACCGCGTGTACTTCATCGATGCCAGCCTCGGTGAAGCCGAAAGTGACGGCCGGGTGGTAACGCCGTTGCACCTGGATGCCGAGTGATGATCAGTCGGTTGCTGATCAGCCTGACACTGGCAATGGCGGCCAGTCAGGCCTCGGCCGCCGATACCCTGCGCTGCGGCAGTCAGTTGGTCAGCGTCGGCGACCGGTCCAGCGAAGTCCTGCAGAAATGCGGTGAGCCGGTCAGTCGAGACCTGTTGGGGTACAAGCGCAGCGCCAACCGTCGGGAAGAATTCCAGGTCGAGGAATGGACCTACGGGCCCAACGGCGGGATGTATCAATACCTGCGGTTTGAAGGCAATCGCTTGAAGCAGATCACCAGCAAACGCGGTAACTGAATACACCCTATAACCCATGTGGGAGCGAGCCTGCTCGCGATAGCGGTGTAACAGTCAGCAAAGATGTTGAATGTTATGGCCTCATCGCGAGCAGGCTCGCTCCCACATGGGTTTTGTGGTGGCCCGGAATAGAACAGGCCCCGGACACGAATGTCAGGGGCCTGTAATGGCCACATCCTTGTGGCCGTCGCATGAACTCTCAAGTTGCGGCAGACGCATGACTCGGCTCGTCTACCGCGTCTTCTCCCGTTCAGGCGAGAAGTCTTGCCTTACTCGGCTTTCAGGCCGTCAGCGGAGACCGCCTGGACGCCTTTGATTTTCTTGGCGATGGCCACGGCGGTGGCTTTCTGAGCGTCAGTCACCGCGACGGTGGACGACAGGGATACAACACCTTTGTTGGTTTCAACCTTGATATCGGTACCAGGAATGCCTTTTTCGGTCACCAGGTCAGCTTTGACTTTGGTGGTGATCCAGGTATCGGAAGTGGCTTCTTTAGCCTTGGTCACTTCACCGGCAGCCAGCACCATTGGGGCTTGGGTAGCCTGGGTTTGAGCGAATGCAACGTTGGCCATGGTCAGGGTCAGCGCGGTAGCAGTAGCGGCAGCGATAGCGAACTTCTTCATACGAGTAACTCCTGTTTTTTCATAAAGTCTGCTGCGTGTCTTGTCAGCAGGGTTACTGGGTATAGTGCGAACGCTGTGCCAACTTTGAAACAGTCATTAACCTCTTATAAATCAACAACTTAAAAAATCGACTGATTTTCGGAATCATGCAAATTGCATGACTTCGACATTCTCTACATGCAAGTTGCAGGTTTTAACGTGGGCCTAAGGCCATGAATTTGTGAGGTTTTCTAAATCTCACCAAAAAGCGCAGCGAACTTGGCGTTTTTTCCCCAAAAAATGCCCCATCCGACGATGGGGCATTCTTCTATCTACCCGTTTTCAGCATTAAGTTGCCGAGGCTGTGCAACCAGGCGGTGCGTAATCGGCAGTCACGCCGGTCGCGCATGACCAGCCTGCAGTGGCGCTGCGAGTCAGCGTGATGGTTTTACCTGCCACAGGGGCCGGTGCTTTCTGCAGGGTGCAGACAATGGTGCCAGCGCCTGAGGCAACCGTGCCGGTGACAGCAATTGCACAGTTCTGCGTCGTTGTGCCGGCGCCCGTCAGTGTGGTGGGTTCTGCAGTGCCGGCATTCATCAGGTCTTCAAACGAAACCTTCAATGCTGAAATTTCCGCCAACCCCGCCGTCACTTTCGCCCGAGCCTGATACTTCGAATAAGCCGGCAACGCAAACGTCGCCAGAATCCCGATGATCGCCACCACGATCAACAATTCAATAAGCGTAAAACCTTTCTGAGCACTCATAGACAAGCTCCATGCATGAGTCGAAATCTCATGATCTGAACCAGTCTCAGCACAGCCCATGCCAAGCCCGTTGCCCCCTGTTAGCGGGGCGCGAGAACGACGCTAGGCCTTGTCCTGCCCTCAGGATCCGCACTATCTGACACTTTTTGTCACCAGAGCAGCGCTGGTTTGGCTCCATCGGTTGACTAGGCTATAAGTCATGAACTGTCTGCGTCCGGTATCCCCATGAATGACATCGCCCTTAGCGGTCTGGCCAAGCAATTGGTGCTTGCCGAGCTGCTCACCGACCAAAGCGCGCAACAGGCGTATCAGCAAGCCCAACGCCACAAAATCTCCCTCGTCAGTTATCTGGTGCAGAACAAACTGGTGAAAAGTCGCCAGGTCGCCGAAATTGCCTCGGAGCATTTCGGCATGGCGCTGCTCGACCTCAATTGCCTGGACAAGGAAACCCAACCCAAGGGCCTGGTCAGCGAAAAACTGGTTCGCCAGCACCACGCCCTGCCCCTCTGGCGGCGTGGCAACAAGTTGTTCGTGGGGGTTAGCGACCCGACCAATCACCAGGCCATCAACGACATCCAGTTCAGCACCGGGCTGAACACCGAAGCCATCCTGGTAGAGGACGACAAGCTCAGCGATGCCATCGAGAAGTTCTTCGACAGCCATGCCAGCGGACTGGAAGACATGGCCGACGTCGACCTCGATGGCATGGACATCGAGTCGATCGATGACCACCAACAGGACGCCATCGCCGGACAGGATGCCGACGACGCGCCGGTGGTGCGCTTCGTTCACAAGATGCTGCTGGACGCGATCAGGAGTGGCTCTTCCGACCTGCATTTCGAGCCCTACGAAAAAACCTACCGCGTGCGGATGCGCACCGACGGCATGCTGCGTGAAGTCGCCAAGCCGCCGATTCAACTGGCCAACCGCATCGCCGCCCGCCTGAAAGTCATGGCCAGCCTCGACATCTCCGAGCGGCGCAAACCCCAGGACGGGCGGATCAAGATGCGCCTGTCGAAGAGCAAGTCCATCGACTTCCGGGTCAATACCCTGCCGACCCTGTGGGGCGAGAAAGTGGTGATCCGGATCCTTGATCCATCGAGCGCGCAAATGGGCATCGACGCCCTCGGCTACGAGCCGGACCAGAAAGACCTGTACATGGCCGCGCTGAAGCAGCCGCAAGGGATGATTCTGGTGACGGGCCCCACGGGGTCGGGCAAGACCGTGTCGCTCTACACCGGGCTGAACATACTCAACACCGTGGACATCAACATCTCCACCGCCGAAGACCCGGTGGAGATCAACATGGAAGGCATCAACCAGGTCAACGTCAACGCCAAGCAAGGTCTGGGTTTTGCCCAGGCGCTACGCTCCTTCTTGCGGCAGGACCCGGACGTGATCATGGTCGGCGAGATCCGCGATCTGGAAACCGCCGAAATTGCCATCAAGGCCGCCCAGACCGGGCACCTGGTGCTGTCGACCCTGCACACCAACAGCGCCGCTGAAACCCTGACCCGCCTGCACAACATGGGCATTCAGGGGTTCAACATCGCGACGTCCGTCAGCCTGATCATCGCCCAGCGCCTGGCGCGCAAACTGTGCAGCCAGTGCAAGAAGCCCATCGATATTCCCCGCGAGGCATTGATCAAGGAAGGCTTCCCAGAGGAACGGATTGGCACATTCACGATCTATGAGCCGGTCGGTTGCGATCAGTGCAACGGCGGCTACAAGGGGCGCGTGGGGATTTATGAAGTGGTGAAGAACACAGCAGGCCTGCAACGGCTGATCATGGCCGAAGGCAATTCGCTGGAAATCGATATCCAGATGCGCAAGGACGGCTTCAACGACCTGCGTACTTCCGGGCTGATCAAGGCCATGCAAGGCATCACCAGCCTTGAAGAAATCAACCGGGTCACCAAGGACTGAACATGGCGGTCAAAGCAGCAAAAATCAGTGTGTACGCCTGGGAAGGCACCGACAAAAAAGGTACGAAAATAACCGGCGAACTCAGCGCTCAGAACCCGGCGCTGATCAAGGCGCAACTGCGCAAGCAAGGCATCAATCCCGGCAAGGTGCGCAAGAAATCCGCCTCGTTTTTCAGCCTCGGCCAACGCATCAAGGCGAATGACATTGCCCTCTTCACCCGGCAGATGGCGACCATGATGAAAGCCGGCGTACCGCTGTTGCAATCGTTCGACATCATCGGCGAAGGCTTCGAAAACCCGGCCATGCGCAAACTGGTGGACGAGGTGAAACAGGAAGTCGCGGCGGGTAACAGCTTCGCGGCAGCCCTGCGCAAAAAACCGCAGTATTTTGATGAGCTCTACTGCAATCTGGTGGATGCCGGCGAACAGGCCGGCGCGCTGGACACCCTGTTGGAGCGGGTCGCGACCTACAAGGAAAAGAGCGAAAGCCTCAAGGCCAAGATCAAGAAAGCCATGACTTATCCGCTGGCGGTGGTGGTCGTCGCGATCATCGTCACCGGGATTCTGCTGGTCAAGGTGGTGCCGCAATTCGAGTCGGTGTTCAAAGGTTTTGGTGCGCAACTGCCGGCGTTCACGGTGATGGTCATCGGCCTGTCGCAGTTCATGCAGGATTGGTGGTGGCTGATGCTTGGCGTGCTGATCGCGGCGATATTCGGTGTGCGCCACGCCTTCAAGACATCGCAAGGCTTTCGGGACCGGACAGACACCTGGCTGCTGAAACTGCCGTTGATTGGCGCATTGATGTACAAGTCCGCCGTGGCCCGTTACGCCCGTACGCTGTCGACCACTTTCGCAGCGGGTGTGCCGCTGGTCGAGGCGCTGGAGTCAGTGGCGGGCGCGACCGGCAACATCGTGTTCAAGCGGGCGGTGCTGCGTATCAAGCAGGACGTTTCGACGGGGATGCAGCTGAATTTCTCCATGCGCACCGCCGGCGTCTTTCCGAACATGGCGATCCAGATGACGGCCATTGGCGAAGAGTCCGGCGCACTGGACGACATGCTCGACAAGGTCGCCAGTTTCTATGAGGCGGAAGTCGACAATATGGTCGACAATCTCACCAGCCTGATGGAGCCATTCATCATGGTGGTGCTGGGTGTTATCGTCGGCGGCCTGGTGGTTGCGATGTACCTGCCCATTTTCCAACTCGGCAATGCGATCTGACATGCCCTTGAACGAAATCCTGACCGTGTACCCGTTGGCGTTTGTCGTCATTGCACTGCTGGTCGGCTTGCTGGTCGGCAGCTTCCTCAATGTGGTGATCTGGCGCCTGCCGAAAATGCTCGAGCGTGAGTGGCAATTGCAGGCCCGGGACATTCTCGGTTTGCCTGGCGAAACACCGCCTGCGACCTACAACCTGATGCTGCCCCACTCCGAGTGCCCGCATTGTGGGCACCGAATTCGCGCCTGGGAAAACATCCCGCTGCTCAGTTATGTGTTTTTACGTGGACGATGCTCAAGCTGCGCAACGCCCATCAGTAAACGCTACCCGTTGACCGAACTGGCCTGCGGCCTGCTGTCGGCGTTCATTGCCTGGCACTTCGGTTTCGGCTGGCAAGCCGGGATGGTGCTGGTCCTGAGCTGGGGCCTGTTGGCCATGAGCCTGATCGACGCCGAGCATCAACTGTTGCCGGATGTGCTGGTGCTACCGCTGATGTGGCTGGGACTGGTCGTCAACAGCTTCGGATTGTTCGTGCCATTGCACGAGGCGCTGTGGGGCGCAATTGCGGGCTACATGGCGCTGTGGTCGGTGTTCTGGCTGTTCAAGCTGATCACCGGCAAGGAAGGCATCGGCCACGGCGATTTCAAGCTGTTGGCCATGCTGGGCGCCTGGGGCGGCTGGCAGATTTTGCCGCTGACCATTCTGTTGTCGTCCCTGGTGGGCGCGATTATCGGCATGATTTTGCTGAGCCTGCGCAATGTGAAAACCTCGACCCCGATCCCCTTCGGTCCCTATCTGGCGATTGCCGGCTGGATTGCATTGCTCTGGGGTGGTCAAATAACCGGCTTCTATTGGCAGTTTGTCGGTTTGAAATGAATACCCCTGTGGATAAACCCTGGATTCTCGGCCTGACCGGCGGCATCGGCAGCGGCAAAAGCGCGGCCGCTCAGCACTTCATCGACCTGGGCGTGCACGTGGTCGATGCCGATCATGCGGCACGCTGGGTGGTGGAGCCGGGTCGCCCGGCGCTGGCACAGATCGCCGAACATTTTGGCCCCGGCGTGTTGCAAGCCGACGGGCAACTGGATCGCGCAGCGTTGCGCAAACTGATCTTCGAAGTGCCTGAGCAACGCCTCTGGCTCGAAGCGCTTTTGCATCCGCTGATCGCCAGGGAAATCGCCGATCACCTGGGCAAGGCACAATCGCCTTACGCGATTCTGGTTTCGCCGTTGCTGATCGAGTCCGGGCAGTACGCCATGACCCAGCGAGTGCTGGTGATCGATGCGCCCGAACAACTACAGATCGAACGCACCCTGCAGCGTGACCAGACCAGCGAACAACAGGTTCAGGCGATCCTCAAGGCGCAATCCAGTCGCCAGGATCGCGTGAGCCATGCCGACGATGTGGTGGTCAACGACCGCGACCTCGCCTGGCTGCACAGCGAGGTCGAACGCCTGCATCACTTTTACCTTACATTGCGTGGAGGCCAGTCATGAGCCAGATCCCAACCGTCGAATGCCCAACCTGCGGCGCCCCTGTGGAATGGACCCCGGAAAGCACATTCCGGCCGTTCTGTTCGGACCGCTGCAAACTGATCGACCTGGGGGCGTGGGCATCGGAAGAGCACAAGATTCCAGTGGCACCCGATGCCGAGGACGAGTTGTTCAGTGGTGATTTCGACCCGCGTCACTAAGTGACGGTTCAGGGCCGCATGAAGCCGTAGTCCTGACCGTCATCGAGGTTCTCGGCGAGAAACTGCAACTCATCGGCCAGATCCTCGACACTGCGCACGGCCTTGCTCTGCTGCACCACCGCGCTGAGCAGGGCGCGCAGGCTCAACCCCGGATCAAACCCGACTTCCTGCGCTGCATCCAGACTGTGGCGCAACTCCTGCCTTGCCCATTCGTAGACACTCATTTTCGATGCTCCTGAAGGTTTTTCGGAGCATGGATTCGTCGACGTTTTTTGGATTTGATGTGGATCAAGATTTCGGATCGTCGTCCTTCCAGGGTGCCGAAAGATAGCGTGTGCGGTTGAAGGTCTCCAGCCATTCGGGGCTGAACACCACCAGCGCGCTGACGACCATGCCGTTGATGAAGGCTTCGGGAAAGATGATCAGCCACAGGTAACCGACAAAATCTTCCAGCCAGTAAGGCATGACGAAAAGCTCGTTGAACCACAGCAGCCACAGGGCCAGCAGCAGGCACAGCAGGGCCGATAGCGCCGCTGCGAAGAAACCGGAAACGAAGATATACACGAAGGGATTACGCGGCTGCGCGCGCTCGACCAGGATTGCGCAGCACTCGGTGACCAGCACGGGCAGCAGAATCAACAAGGCGCCGTTCACGCCGACGGCGGCGAGGTCCTGGCGTCCGAGCATGACCAGGCCTGCTTGTGCGACCAGTCCGCCGACGATCGCCAAGGGCCAGTCCAGGAGCAGGGTTACGGCGGTCATGCCGATGAAGTGATAGGACACGCCGGTGTCGAAATCCCGTCGTACCAGCCACAGCATGAACAGCGCGAATACGGTGCCGAACAACAGATGCTGGCGGCGGCTGTCGCTGAACAGCTCGACCCACGGGGCACGTGCGATGGCCCAGATCAGGGCTGGAATGTAGATCAGCCAGCCGACGGTGAGGGTTTCGGGGGACAGCAGCTCGGCGCCGATCATGGCTGGGTGGGCTCCCTTGTCTTTGCCGGAATAGGGTGGGGTATCAGTTTACACCGGTGTTTGGTTGGTCTTTGGTTGGTGGGCATATCCGTTTCTGTGGTTATGGCAGCTATTGGTTTCGCCCTTACGGCGAGTCACTTGGAAGAGCCCCAAGTAACCAAGGGCTCTTGCCCCTTTCGTTCGGTGGCTCGCTAATGCTCGCCATGCCCTCGCTCCGGTCCTGCTCCGTGGGCCCGCCGCCATCGGCCATCCCTGGCCGGGGGCGGCTAACCCGGCATCCATGCCGGGTTGCCCACTGCGCAGAACCTCCACTCGGCCTCTCGAGGGGGCGCTCAGATCAAAAGCGGAAGGCGAGCTAACGCTCGGCCTGATGAGTGGTGAAAATCAAAAGCGCACGCGATTCCCTGTAGGAGCGAGGCTTGCCCGCGAAAAACGGCCGGACAACACGTTCATTCAGACAGCCCGCGTTATCGTTGACGTCCATCGCCAGCAAGCTGGCTCCTACAAGGGAAACGCAGATGTGTCTGGATAAATACGATCAACTGTAGGAGCTGGCTTGCCGGCGATAGCGGTGGGTCAGTCACCCTGTTTTTCGACTGGACGGACGCCATCGCCAGCAAGCTGGCTCCTACAAGGGAAACGCAGATGTGTCTGGATAAATACGATCAACTGTAGGAGCCGGCTTGCCGGCGATAGCGGTGGGTCAGTCACCCTGTTTTTCGACTGGACGGACGCCATCGCCAGCAAGCTGGCTCCTACAAGGGAAATGCAGATGTGTCTGGATGAATACGATCAACTGTAGGAGCCGGCTTGCCGGCGATAGCGGTGGGTCAGTCACCCTGTTTTTCGACTGGACGGACGCCATCGCCAGCAAGCTGGCTCCTACAAGGGAAATGCAGATGCGCCTGGATGAATACGATCAACTGTAGGAGCTGGCTTGCCGGCGATAGCGGTGGGTCAGTCACCCTGTTTTTCGACTGGACGGACGCCATCGCCAGCAAGCTGGCTCCTACAAGGGAAATGCAGATGCGTCTGGATGAATACGATCAACTGTAGGAGCCGGCTTGCTGGCGATAGCGGTGGGTCAGTCACCTGTTTATTGATTGGGCGGATGCCATCGCCAGCAAGCCGGCTCCTACAGGGGGAATGCGTGAATGTCTGAAATTAGTGCGGCCACCACAATGCGAGAGCACGTGCACGACCGAAGAGCCAGGTCGGCTTTCAGGCCGCCTCGGCGGCTGTGGCGGTAGTCGCCCCCTCGAGAGGCCGAGCGCAGGTTCTGCGCAGTGGGCAACCCGGCATGGATGCCGGGTTAGCCGCGCACGGCCAAGGATGGCCGATCGCGGCGGGCCCACGGAGCAGGACCGAAGCGAGGGCATGCCGAGCCTAGGCGAGGCACCGAACGAAAGGGGCAAAAGCCCTTGGTTACTTGGGGCTCTTCCAAGTGACTCGCCGTAAGGGCGAAACCAATAGCAGCCATAAACCCAGAAACGGATATGCCCCCCCATTGTTACGTTTCCTGCAAAGCTGAATCAGCCCCAGCCCCCTTTATCCATCACCACCAAGGACTAAACTTCCAGCATCAAAACCAACACCGAGCGCACAAAAATGAAAACCCTGAGCACCCTGTTTCTGACCCTGATCGCCACCTCAGCCATGGCCGCCAGCGAGCCCGCCGCCACCCCGTACGACCCGGCGCAACCGCTGGACATCGCCAAGGTGGTTTCCGTGACCGACACCGCAACCGCGTGCGACGTCGTGCCGGCAACCATGGTCTACATCGACCATCAGGGCCAGACCCATCGCGTGACCTACCAAGTCATGGGCAACTGCACAAGCAACCTGTAACACCAGGCATCACACGATCAGCCGTTTCGCCTGCAACGCCAAATCATGCAGGCCGGCCAAACGCGCCATGATCCGTTCGACCACCTCGACCCTGGCCACCGCTCCGCTTTGCAATTCCCCCATCGAATGCAAAGCCACTCCAGCCTTTTCCAGCCCCAGACGGGTGGAGCCGGATAACTGCTGAATCCCCTGGCGTGCATGCTCCGCCGACTGCTCCAGCCCCGTGGCGATTTGCCGGATCTGCGCACTGGAGTCCGCAGCCTGACGCGAGAGATTGCGCACCTCATCGGCGACCACCGCAAACCCTCGGCCATGACTGCCCGCCCTCGCCGCCTCGATTGCCGCGTTGAGCGCCAGCAGATTGGTCTGACGGGCGATGTCCTGGATGCTGCCGACAATCGCGCCGATGCGCATCGACTGACTGCCGAGCTCATCGAACACCTGATCCAGACGCTGCATGTAGAGGTTCAGGTCCTCCAGCACACTGGCCGAAGATTGCATGCTCTGCGCACTCGCCTTGACCCGATCGCCGGCCGTGCGCGCCAGTTGATTGGCAAAGCGCATGTCTTCCTCGGTTTGCAGCACCGACTCGGTCAATTGCTCCAGCTTGACCTGCAAGCCGATGTTGTAAGGCGGTTGTTCTTTCTCAATGGTCATAGCAGCGTCCAGGTGTAACTGAGGATCAGGCGGTTTTCGTCGATATCACTGCGGTAGTTGGAACGGGCCATCACGTTGCGCACGCGAATCCCGAGGCCTTTGAGGCTGCCGTTTTGCAGCACGTAGCCGAGGTCGAGATCACGCTCGCGATCCTTGCCCTCGAACCCTTGCCCTGTGTCGACGTTATTACCGGAAATGTAACGCACGGTGCTGGTCAGCCCCGGCACACCGAGGGCGGCGAAGTCGTAGTCGTAACGCGCCTGCCAGGAGCGTTCGTCGGTAAAGGCAAACTCGTAGGTCGGCACCTCGTTGCCCAGCGGCGAGATGTTGGCGAAGACACGCGGGAATGCGCTGTCACCGAACATCCCCTGATAACCGACATAAAACGTGTGACCACCGCGCTTGGCCGACAACAGCGAGAAGAACGCCTGGTTATCAATGTTGCCCAGCAGCTTTTTGCCATCCTCGCGCGAATCGTAATAACCAAGGTTGGCGCCCAAGGTCCAGTCGCCCATCGGCTGGCTGTGCTTGAGACCGAGAAAGCGCTGGTTGTAGATATCTTCCAGTTGCCCGAACCAGGCGCTGACCGAGCTGCGTTTATCGTTGAAGGCGTAATCGGCGCCGGCAAAGTTGAAGCCATCACTGCTGACCTGGCGCTGCGGCACATGGCCGAGCATGGCCTGCATTTTCTCGTCGCCCGCCTCGTTGCGCAGGCTGGTCGTGTTCAAGTGACCGCCTTGCAAGGTCAGGCCATTGATCTCATTGGAACTGATGCTTGCACCTTGGTAACTGGGCGGCAGCAGGCGGATATCACTGAACGCCAACACCGGCAGGTTGGGTTGCAACTCCCCGACTTTCAGCTCGGTTTTGGAGTAACGCACCTTCAGCGCAGCTTCGAGACGGCTGTAATCATCTGCCGCGCGCCCGTCATCCTTGACCGGCAGCAAACCGGTATTGACCCGATCCGGGCTGCTGTCGAGTTTGAGGCCGAGCAGGCCAATCACATCCACACCAAACCCGACAGGCCCTTGGGTGTAGCCGGATTTGACGTTAAGGATGAAGCCCTGCGCCCACTCTTCGGCCTTCGATTGCTTGTTCGCCCCGACGATGTCGGAGAAGTCCCGGCTGAAGTAGTAATTGCGTGCCTGCAAGGTGGCCGTGGTGTCTTCGATAAAGCCGCCCTCTGCCGCCATCGTACCGGTGGAGAAACCCGAGACGAGCGCCATGGACAACACGGAACCGGTTGTTGGAAGAATCTGTTTCATCATTTTTTCTCTTATTTTTATTGATCGACAGTTGGAAGTGCTTCAGCCGCCGCGCTTTCGCGACGGGCGTTTAACAACACATGGGTGACCATGCCGAAAATCAGTCCCCAAAAAGCCGCGGACAAACCCAACAACGACATGCCCGAAGCGGTGGTGAGGAAGGTCACCAGCGCGGCTTCGCGATCACTCACCACCGCCATTGCGCCAGCCAGTGCCCCGGCAATCGCGGCGAACAGCGCCAGCCCGGCCAACGCCGCGATCAGCTCTTTGGGGAATGCCGAAAACAGCGAAACCAGGGTGGCGCCGAAGATGCCCAGCAGCAGGTAACACAGCCCGCCGACCACCCCGGCCACGTAGCGCTTGCCGGGGTTTTCATGGGCCTCGCGACCGGTACAAATGGCTGCGGTGATCGCGGCCAGATTCAGCCCGTGGCAACCGAACGGTGCCAACAGCGCCGTGCCCAACGCACTGCTGGCGATGATCGGGCCGGACGGCGTCGCGTAACCGCTGGCCCGCAACACCGCCATGCCGGGCACGAACTGGCCGGTCAGCGCCACCATCACCAGCGGCAAGGCAATGTTCAGCGTCGCGCTCAGGCTGAACACGGGCGTGATCCACACCGGCGTGGCCAACCCGATCACCAGCGCTTCGCTGTGCAAATCACCGCCGAGAAACGCCACCGAGCAGCCCACCAGCAGCACCATCACCACCGCATAACGCGGCATCAGCCGTTTGCAGATCAGGTACGTGGCAAACATCGCCAGCACCAGCAGCGGTTTGCCCTGCAACGAGACAAACAACCCGGTGCCGAAACTGAACAGAATCCCCGCCAGCATCGCCGCCGCAACAGCCGCCGGCAGTTTGCCGATGATCCGGTCAAACGCCCCCGACACCCCGACCAGGAAAATGATCAGGCTGCTGACCAGGTACGCGCCCACCGCCTCCGGCATCGAGATCCCCGGCAACAGCGCCACCAACAATGCCGAGCCGGGCGCCGACCACGCGATGATCACCGGCACGCGGTAACGCAGGCTCAAACCGATACCGAGCACCGCGCTGCCGATGGAAATCGCCCAGACCCACGACGACAACACTTCCCGCGACAGGTGTGCGGTCTCGGCCGCCTGGAAAATAATCACCAACGGGCCGGCATAGGAAATCACCGTGGCGATAAATCCGGCGACGGCCGCCGACAGGGAAAAATCCCGGACAAACGTTTTCATGAAGCTTCGCCGACAGACCCGTCTGGCGAACCGTTGCGCAGGCCCGACAGCGCTTGCCTGTGACTGCGCTGACTGCTGATCGCAAACACGGTCATGGCAATCGCGGCCACCGCGCCGGGCAAGGCAAACGCCATGAAGTTGAGTTGCAGCGGCAGGCTGATCCCGAGCAATGCACCGCCCAGCAGCGGCCCGACAATCGCGCCGTTGCGTCCGATGCCCGAGGCCCAGCCCAGACCGGTGGAGCGAATGGTCATGGAGTAGAACTGCGCGGCGCAGGCGTACAACAGAATCTGCGAACCGATGGTGGTGGCGCCGGCGATGGCGATCAGCAGGTACAGCAGCGGCATCGGGCTGTTGAAACCGAGCAAGGTGATCGACACGGCGGCCACGGCGAAGAACACCGCCAACACCCGCGGCAGATTCAGTTTGTCACCCAGCACGCCGCCACCGACCGCACCGAAAATGGCGCCGAAGTTGAGCACCAGCAGGAACGACAGGCTCGAACCCAGGCTGTAACCGGCGTTGGCCATCAGTTTCGGCAGCCAGGAACTCAAGGCGTAAACCATCAACAAGCAGCAGAAAAACGCCAGCCACAACATCAGCGTGCGCAGTGCGCGCCCCTCGCGAAACAGTTGCAGCACGGGGGTGCCGGTGCCCTTCACTTCGCTCATGTGCAGTTGATCGCCGGACTGCGCGACGTACGCCGGATCGACCCGTTGAAGAATGGCGCGCGCCTCTTCATTGCGCCCCTGACGCAGCATGAAACCCACCGACTCGGGCAGGAAGTACATGATCAGCGGCAACAGCACCAACGGCAGCACCGCGACGTAAAACACCGACTGCCAGCCGAAGCTCGGGATCAGCACGATGCCCAGTCCCGCCGAGAGCATGCCGCCCACGGAGTAGCCGCTGAACATGATCGCCACCAGCGTGCTGCGGATTTTCTTCGGCGCGTACTCGTTCATCAGCGCCACGACGTTGGGCATCACCCCGCCAATGCCCAGGCCGGCGATGAACCGGCACAGGCCGAACTCGGTGGGGTTGCGGGCAAAACCGTTGAGCACGGTAAAACCGCTGAAGAGCATCACACAGATGGTGATGGCTTTCTTGCGGCCGATCTTGTCCGAGAGCGGGCCGAAAAACAGCGCGCCGAACATCATTCCAAACAATGCGTAACTTCCCAGCGCGCCGGCCTGCAAGGGACTGAGCCCCCACTCCTTCATCAGCATCGGCAACACCACGCCGTAAATCACCAGATCGTAACCGTCGAAAATGATGATCAGGGCACACCAGAACAGCACCATCCAGTGGAAGCGGTTGAATCGAGCGTTGTCGATAACCTCATGTACGTCGATCTTGCGCATGGCATTCATCTCTTGTTGTTGTTTTATTCAGAACGTCGGTAAAGCGGCTAACGTCCCGTAAAGCCGAGGGTAAAGCTGCCAGGCGCGGGGCAATATCCGCTTTGCGCAGATCGCTATCCGTTTTGTGCAGGGCCCTGAAACGGGCACGGGATGGGGCAATGGCGTTACAGGCTTTTGCTCTTCTCCGACAAACTGTCTTCTTTGCGAACGCATTTGAACGCTAAGCTTGGGCCTATGGATGACTCAGATTACTTACGCCTGCTGACCATTGCGGCCGAGCAAGCCAACGCGTTTCTTTCCAATGCCCGCAAATGGGAGCGTGAGCGTTGGGTGTGCCAGCGCCTGCTGCAAGGGCTGAACATTCCTTACCGCACCGACGAGTTCGCGCCTGCCGGGGAGCCGCCGGACGTGCTGTTTCGCGAGGCGAACTTCGAAGTGTTTTTCGTGCTCGACGAAGGCCGGCGCCTCAACGATGAGTGGCGCGATGAACTGCAACGCCGACGCAGTGCGTTTTCGCTGAGTTCGCTGGTGCGTCGCGAAGCCAAACCCCGGCGCATTCCGGCCAATGAATTCCTGCTGAGACTGGCGCCGACCTTGCGCAAAAAAGCGCACAACTACAAAGAGCGCGGCATGGACCTGGGCGAACTGGACATCATCGCCTTCGCCAGCCTCAAGCGCGAAGTGCTCGACCTCAATAGCCATTTCCCGCCGCCCACCGAATACTTGCGTCAGGGTTGGCGCTCGTTGTCGCTGGTGGGGCCGACCTTCGCCCGTGTTTTATTTGCGCATCCCGACGCCCCGGATTTCCTGCGCAGCAACCTCGGTCGCAGCATCGTCTTCGATGTCGGGATCAGCCTGTGAGTCCATTGCAGGAACTGATCGCTGAAGTCCCGCAAACCGGCCGCGTACGCTGGATCGGTGTGCGCCCGCAGCCACACGTGCCGATGATCGAACTGGCGGCCGTGGAGGCACGACTCGAGGCCGGCTTGACCGGCGATCGCGCCCGCCCCGGTGTGCGCAATGCGCGGCAGGTGACGTTGATTCAGTGGGAGCATCTGGCGGTGATCAACTCGCTGATGGGCCGCTCGGAAGATAATCCGCTGTTGCCTAATGATTTGCGGCGCAACCTCGTTATCAGTGGGATCAACCTGTTCAGCCTCAAGGGTCGCCGCTTCAAAATCGGCCAGGCGATTTTCGAAACCACCGGTTGGTGTCAGCCCTGCGCGCGCCTGCAAAACAACCTCGGCCCTGGCACCTTTCAGGCCGTTCGCGGACATGGCGGAATCACCGCCCGAGTGTTACAAAGTGGAATCATTCGCCTGGACGATACGGTCAGCGTCGAGCCTGTTCCAGCGAGCGGCTATGCTCCGTTCAATGCGGGCTGATGTGTTACACCGCCGCCCGCATGTAGCTTCCCCACATTCAGCAACGTCTACCCCTGACGAGGCCCGATATGACCAGCCGCCTGAACCCCGACGACCAAAAGCATGTCGAAGAGTACCTGCACCTGTCCCAGCACCGAGTCGAGCGCCGGCCTTTCCGGCCGTGGATGCTCCTGGTGGTGGTGCTGGCAGTGACTATTGGCCTGGGCCTGTTGAGCCGATTTATCAGTTACCTGACGCTATGAGCTGCATCGCGCTCGCTCGGGTAATTGCACCGATTTCTTTTAGCCTTGCGAGATATCCCCATGACTCATCGTATTGTCATCGTTGGCGGCGGCGCCGGCGGTCTGGAGTTGGCTACCCGTCTGGGTAAGACTCTGGGCAAGCGCGGCACGGCCAGTGTGATGCTGGTCGACGCGAACCTGACCCACATCTGGAAACCGCTGTTGCACGAAGTGGCGGCCGGTTCCCTGAACTCTTCCGAAGACGAACTCAACTATGTTGCCCAGGCAAAATGGAACCACTTCGAGTTCCAGCTGGGGCGCATGAGCGGGCTTGATCGCGCACAGAAGAAAATCCAGCTGGCCGCCACCTATGACGAAGCTGGCCTGGAACTGGTGCCGGCGCGTGAAGTGCCGTACGACTCGCTGGTGATCGCCGTCGGCAGCACCACCAACGATTTCGGCACCCAGGGCGCGGCGCAACATTGCCTGTTCCTCGACACACGCAAACAGGCCGAGCGTTTCCACCAGCAACTGCTCAACCATTACTTGCGCGCGCACGCCGGGCAGACGGATGTGGTGCAGCGGATCAGCGTGGCCATCGTCGGCGCCGGTGCCACGGGCGTCGAGCTCGCCGCCGAACTGCACAACGCCGCGCATGAACTGGCGGCTTACGGTCTGGACCGGATCAAACCGGAGAACATGCACATCACCTTGATCGAAGCCGGTCCACGGGTGCTGCCAGCATTGCCGGAACGCATTGGCGGGCCTGTGCATAAAACCCTGGAGAAACTCGGGGTCAATGTCATGACCAACGCGGCCGTTAGCGAAGTGACCGCCGACAGCCTGATCACCGCCGACGGCAAAGTGATCAACGCCAGCCTGAAAGTCTGGGCCGCCGGGATTCGTGCGCCGGGTTTCCTCAAGGACATCGACGGTCTGGAAACCAACCGCATCAACCAGCTGCAAGTGCTGCCGACCCTGCAAACCACCCGCGACGAGAACATCTTCGCCTTCGGTGACTGCGCGGCCTGCCCGCAACCGGGCACCGATCGCAATGTGCCGCCGCGCGCCCAGGCTGCGCATCAGCAGGCGTCGTTGCTGGCCAAATCGCTGAAGCTGCGGATCGAGGGCAAGGGTTTGCCTGTGTACAAGTACACCGACTACGGCTCGTTGATTTCGCTGTCGCGTTTTTCGGCTGTGGGTAACTTGATGGGCAACCTGACCGGCAGCGTGATGCTTGAGGGTTGGCTGGCGCGGATGTTTTATGTGTCGCTGTACCGCATGCACCAGATGGCGCTGTATGGCGCGTTCCGCACGGCGATGTTGATGCTGGGCAGCAAGATTGGCCGCGGGACCGAGCCGCGCCTGAAACTTCACTGATATACATCCCTTGTGGGAGCGAGCCTGCTC
>NZ_JAGYGF010000071.1:0-26690 GCF_019947305.1 Pseudomonas sp. BF-RE-21
AATCAATGGTGACTGATACACCGCCATCGCCAGCAAGCCGGCTCCTACAAGGGGTGATCAGAACTGCACGGTTTGCTTGAGCATCTGCGCCGTCGGTGTATCGCTCGGGCTGACCATCGCGTAGTTGTAGCCGCTGCCGGACCAATACTCAGCCTGCAACCCGCCGTCACTGCGACTACCCCTCGGCAGCAGAAAGTTTTTCGGTCCCGGCGGGCGCACGTAGAAGCTGACTTTGTGCCCGCTACGATCCTCATAAACCACCATCGCCGCCGGCCCTTGCTCAGTGCTGAGCAAGCGCCCGCTGACCGGTTTGAACCCCGCGCCGGAAAGGTCCGGCAAGCGATGGGCCTGCGTGAAATAGCGGTCGAGCCAGCCCTGCATATCACCGTCATCGCTGACCTTGTAATCGGCCGGCAGCATGCCTTGCTGGGCAAACAGCCGATAAGCCTGCATCGCGTCGGCCATCGGCGCCGCCGCGCTGAGGAGGGTCATCTCCCGCGCCTTCCAACCGCTGAAGCCGCCGATGCTCACGGCAATCAGCAACACCGCGGCGCTGGCCAGATGGCGGCGTGATTGGCGTTTGAGGCGCTGGCGAATCAGCGCCGGGTCGAGGGCCGGGTTGGCGGGTTGCTGCAACGCACCGCTCAGGGCCGCGCGCAGTTGCTGGGCGTCCTGCTGCCAGGCGCGAACCTGTGCGGATATTTCCATGTTGCCGGCCAGAAAAGTCTCTACCAGACGTCGGTCGTCATCATTGAGCTGGTGGTCCACATACGCGTGCAGGTCACGCTCGCTCGGGGGCATGCTGATCATTTGAGTCTCCGCAGGGAAGGGCGGGTGATTTCGCCGTCGCTGAGTTGGCGCAGGGCCTGGCGGGCGCGGGACAGGCGCGACATGACGGTGCCGACGGGGACGTCGAGAATCTCGGCGACTTCCTTGTAGCTCAGGCCTTCGACCGACACCCAGAGCAGCAGCGCACGCTGTTCGGTGCCGAGCTGATCGAAGGCTTGCAGGGTCGATTGGGCGATCACGGTGCGTTCTACCGACGGTTGGGTATCGTCCCGTCCGGTAAAGAATTCGAGCATCCGCGCATAACGCCGGGAGCGCCGGTGCGCGTCGAGAAATTGCCGATACAGAATCGAAAACAGCCAGGCGCGCAAGTCGCCTTCGGGGCGTTTGTCGCCCCAACTCGACAGCGCCCGCTCCAGACACGACTGCACCAGATCGTCGGCGCTGCTGGGGTTGCGCGTCAACGACACGGCAAACCGGCGCAATCCGGGAATGATTTCTCTGAGTTGTTCGTCGATCTCGTTCATGAAGTTCTGGCTAGTCACTACGCTGTGGACTAGAGAGACGCCCGGCACTGAAGGTTATTCCACGCCTGAAAAAATAAATACCGCACGATGGAATAAACGTTCGCGGGGTTCGTCTGCTTGATCCTTCTCACTTGTGGCCGATGGCCCTGGAGTCTTTCATGGTAGATCGCTCATCACCGCCCACCCGGCCCCCCTTGAGTGCCGCGAGCCTGACGTTGCGTCTGGCCGGTATTGCCGTGGTGGTCGCTGCAGTGGCCGGGGCATTTGCCTACGTCAACGGCACCTTTGACCCACAGCGACTGACCCCGAAAAAGCTGATCAACGTGCTGGAAACCAACAACGGCGTGCACCCGGGCTTCCGGCGCAATCACTCCAAAGGCGTGTGCGTGATCGGGCATTTCGAAAGCAGTGGCGAGGCGCGCAGCTATTCCAGCGCTCAGGTGTTCAACGAGGCGCGGACCCCGGTGGTCGGGCGTTTTGCCTTGCCGGCCGGCAACCCATATGCGCCGGACAGCGCCGTGCCGATCCGCAGCCTGGCGCTGCGCTTCACCCAGGCCAACGGCCAACAGTGGCGCACCGGGATGAACAGCATGCCGGTGTTCCCGGTGGGCACGCCCGAAGCGTTCTATCAATTGCAGCAAGCCCAGTCGCCGGACCCGGCCACCGGCAAACCGAACCCGGCAGCGGTGCCGGCGTTCTTTGGGGCGCACCCGGAAGCCGGGCCGTTCCTGGCCTGGATCAAAACCGCCAAGCCGTCCGCCAGTTACGTGACGGAAACCTATAACAGCGTCAATGCGTTTTACCTGGTCAACGCCGCCGGGCAAAAGCAAGCGGTGCGCTGGAGCATGGTGCCGTTGGTGAAGGACGCGGCAGGTGCCACGGCGCCGGAGGGTGGCGATTTCCTCGAGAAAGACCTGCTTCAACGGATTGCCTTGGGGCCGTTGCGTTGGCAGTTGAACATCACGCTGGCCAACCCCGGTGATCCGGTCAACGACGCCAGCAAGGCCTGGCCCGACGGTCGCAAAGTGGTGAACGCCGGCACGCTGGTGCTCGAAAGCACCCAGCCGCAGCTCAATGGCGAATGCCGGGACATCAACTACGACCCGCTGGTCTTGCCCGCCGGTATCGAAGGTTCCGACGACCCGTTGCTCGCCGCGCGCTCCGCCGGTTACGCCAGTTCCTACTTGCGCCGCACCAGTGAAGTCAGCCAGTTGCCCGCCGCCAAACAGGAGGCTCAACAATGAGCAACCAACCGAACCACTTCGCGCCGCTGGCGCGGCTGCTGCACTGGCTGATGGCGCTGATGATCATTGCCATGCTGTTTATCGGCGCGGGCATGGTCGCTTCCGTCTCTGAGCGGCACGAGTGGCTGATCCATCTGCACAAACCGTTGGGCATCGCCATTCTGTTGCTGGTGATCGTGCGCCTCGCTGTGCGCTTTTCCACCCGGCAACCTCCTTTGCCGGCAGACTTGCCGGGCTGGCAAGCGCTGGCGGCCAAGGCTTCGCATGTCTTGCTGTACGCCTTGATGTTGATCCTGCCGCTGCTCGGCTGGGCGATGATTTCGGCGGCGGGCGACCCGGTGATGCTCAGCAGTTCGTTGCAGTTGCCGTCGATTGTGCCGGCGAATGCGCAGGTGTTTGCGTTCCTGCGCAAGGCGCACGGGTATCTGGCGTACCTGCTGTTTCTGACCGTGCTGCTGCATCTGGCGGCGGCGTTGTTTCACGGTTGGGTACGGCGTGATGAGGTGCTCGACAGCATGCTGCGGGGCAACAAGGACCGCGGTTAACCGGCTTTGCGCTTTGGGGCGCACGCTGTAGATCAAGCTTTGCGGCCGGAGGATTGTGTGCGAGTGGCGGCCGAATGAGGCGTGGCTGCATGCCTGGCATGCAGCCATTGCGCAGGATCAGCGCAAGGTATCGACCATGTCCGCCACGGTCGTCAGCACATCCTTGCCCAGTTGCTTCGAACGCTTACCGGACCAGCCAGTCAACGGATCCGGTTTGTCGTTGTTGTCCTTGAACGGCATCTCCAGGGTCAACGACAGGCAGTCGAATTTCTGACCGACGCTGTTGCACGCCAGGGTCATGTTGGCTTTGCCCGGCTCGTCGCGGGTGTAGCCGTGCTTGGTCTGGAAGTCCTTGGTCAGGTGTTTCAGATGACTGCGGAAATGCTCTTCGAGTTTTTCGATCCGCGGCGTGTAGCCTGGGTTGCCTTCGCAACCGGCAGTGAACACGTAGGGGATTTCTTCATCGCCGTGGATGTCGAGGAACAGGTCGACGCCGTACTTTTCCATCTGTTGCTGAGCGAACAGCACTTCCGGACTGATCTCCTGGCTGGCGCTCTGCCAGGCGCGGTTGAGGTCCTGGCCCATGGCGTTGGTGCGCAGGTGACCGTGAAAGGCACCGTCCGGGTTCATGTTCGGCACCAGATACAGGTCGGCGCTGGCCAGCAGTTTGTTCAGCACTGGATCGTCGTGTCTTTCCAGGCGTTCGATCACACCTTCCATGAACCACTCGGCCATGTGTTCGCCGGGGTGTTGCTGGGCAATCATCCAGACCTTGCGCCGGCCTTCGGCGCCGGTGCCTTTGCGCAGCAACTGAATGTCACGACCTTCGACACTCTTGCCGGTGGCCAGCAGTTCAGTGCCGGCCTTGGTCAGCGCCTGTTCGATCAACCAGTCATGGCGGCCACGGCTGTAGGGTTCGAAGTAGGCAAACCAGGCGTGGGTGGCCGTGGCTTCGAGGCTGAAACGCAGGCAGTCGCCTTCGAAGATGGTCGGCACCCGGAACCAGTTGACGTGGTCGTAGGACGCCACTGCCTGATAGCCGTCCCAGGCTTTGTTGTACGAGGATTTGCTGGCATTGTTCAGACGAAACCAGTGTTCCTGTCCGACGTGCAAACCGCTGGCCTTGAAGTGAAACCACTGAAAATGCTGGCTGCGGGTGTCTGGCTTGATGGCCAGCAGGGCTTGCAACGGATTGCTGATGTCCAGCACTTCAATGTTGCCGCTGTCGAAGTTGGCGCTGATGTCGAAAGAAGATCTAGCCACGGTCATAGTCGATTCCTGAATATGATTTTTATGGCTGATACTTTACACGCTGGGAAGGGAAAAACCGGGGGAAATTGCGGGGGTAAAAGGGGGGCGTCCTCCTTGACGCCGTCGCAGCTTAGAGACTGTGCGATTGATTCTCAAGTGCTATTTTCCATTAGTTTGGCCCAATGTTGCCGGGCTTCTCTTGCCAACAGATATTCTTTTGATATTATCCGCGCCATCGAATTTGCAGCACCCAAAGACTTCATTAGCCTGAAGGTAAAGCCAGAATAACTGGCAAAAAAAAGACCCGGCAAAAAGCCGGGTCAAAAACCGTGATTAGCCTGATGAGGAGATAGTCCAGGAGACCGACCTAAGGTCACTTGGACAATCGACTGATCTCGCGACCAGCTGCATGCAATAATAATCATTCTCGTTTGCAAGTCAAATGATTTTATCTGCGCGATTGGAAAATTCTTTCCCGCGCCCCGCGAAATATACCTGCCTGCCTTATGCGTGATGATCCCCGTCGAGGGATCGGTCCAGCAACGCCTTGGCCATATCGATCATATGCACCGTCGAAAACGCCAAGTCCCGGTGCGCGCCCTGCAGATTGTTCGCCGACTCGTACGCCGTGGCGGCGGCGCAGCGCAACAGGTCTGAGGCGCGCACCAGTGCTTCCTCGCAGCTGACATTGCGGTTCACATCAAAAAAACGCTCCTCTTCCACCGCTTCGGACACAGCTGGTTTCAAGTAATAGTCCAGGGCGCGCTGCGCGGCGGCCGAGCCTTTTGGCGAGGTGAGGGAGGTGTCGATCTGCATGTCTGGCAAGTCATTGCTGGGGATGGTCATGGCGATGGCAAAGCTCCGTGTTAGATTCAAATCCGTGATCCAATCGTAGTACGAACTGTATTTGTGACGAGAATTTAAATACTACAAGTTGTGTTTTGCTGGCCGGAGGCGCCCACGTATCGTGCCGCACATGGATAAATGGATTGAATTGGTCAAGGCCAAGATGAGTGAACTCAAAGTCACTCAGGAAATACTCGCCGACCGCCTGGGGATGTCCCAGGGCGGCGTCGGTCATTGGCTGAACAAACGTCGCCAACCGGGCATCGATGACATGAACCGTGTGCTGCACGCACTGGGCATGGAGTTTCTCGAGGTGGCGCTGGTGATCCGCGAGCCGGACATTGCGAAGGAGGAAAGCCAGGATCTGGTGCGCAAGTACAACCCGTACTTCCGTTACCCGGTCAGTGACTGGCGTGAATCCTGCGAGGTGCGCGACGGTGAGCCGACGGTCTATGACACGGCGCGTTTCGAACTGACTGACTACCACGCTCAGGGCGCGGCGTTCTGGTTGACCGTGGTGGGCGATGCGATGACGGCACCGAGCGGCGTCAGTATCGCCGAGGGCATGATGATCCTGGTGGACCCGGCCATTGTGCCGGAGCCCGGGAAACTGGTGATCGCCCAATGGCCGGACAGCGCTGAAGCGACGTTTCGCAAACTGATCGAAGAGGGCGGGCAGCGTTACCTGGTCCCGCTCAATCCGACGTATCCGAAAGCCCTTTACACCGAAGCCTGCCGAATCATCGGCGTAGTGGTTCAGGCAACGGCCAGGTTCTGATCAGATCGGTCCTCGCAATGCGTAGGACCGATCCGCATTTCAGGCTTCTTCCAGCTCGACCAATGCACTGCCTTCGCTGACCATCTCGCCTTCCTGGCAATACAGCGCTTTGATCACCCCGGCGTGTGGTGCACGAATGCTGTGCTCCATCTTCATCGCCTCCAGCACCACCAGTTGCGCCCCGGCTTCGACCGTTTGCCCGGCTTCCACCAGCACTCGCACGATGCTGCCGTTCATGGGCGCAGTGAGCCCGCCGTGATGGCTGTGACTGGCTTCGACGGCGCTGATCGGGTCGTAGGACTCGATGCGGCGCAATTCACCATCCCATTGCAGATACACAACGCCGCCGCGACGGATTGCCCGATGCTGGCGGCGCACGCCGTTGTGTTCGGTCAGCAGTTGCTCGCCCGCGAGTTGCGCCGATCGGGTAGCGCCCAACGTCAGCGCACGGTCCTGACCTTCGCAGCTCAAATGCAGGGTGATTTCTGTCGGCAATCCGGCACGGAACCCAGTGCCGATCCCCCAAGGCGAACTCAGGTCATCAGTGCGCGTCGTGTCCGGTTGGCTTTGGGAAAACGCTTGCGCCGCGGCTTGCCAGAACTCATCACTGAGCGGCGAGGGCTCTGGCAGCAGTTGCTCCTGGTAACGTGGAATGAACCCGGTATCCAGCTCAGCCGCCGCAAACGCCGGATGTCCAACGATTCGACGCAAGAAGTTGATGTTGGTCTTGAGACCGCCAATCGCGAACTCATCGAGCATGCTCAGCAAGCGCAGGCGCGCCTGTTCGCGATCCTCGCCCCAGGCAATCAGCTTGCCGAGCATCGGGTCATAGAACGGCGAAATCTCGTCGCCTTCTTCCACGCCGCTATCGACCCGACGACCCGGACCTTCGGCGGATTCGCGATACAACTCCAGGCGCCCGGTAGCCGGCAGGAAATCATTGCCCGGGTCTTCGGCATACAGCCGCACTTCGATCGCATGGCCGATCAGGGGCACTTGATCCTGAGTCATCGGCAGCGCTTCACCGCGTGCCACGCGAATCTGCCAGGCCACCAGATCGAGGCCGGTAATGGCTTCGGTGACCGGGTGTTCGACCTGCAGGCGCGTGTTCATCTCCATGAAGAAGAACTCGCCGCGCGCATCCAGCAAGAACTCCACGGTGCCGGCGCCGACATAACCGATGGCCTGCGCCGAACGCACGGCCGCTTCGCCCATGGCGCGGCGCAGTTCCGGGCTCAAGCCTGGTGCGGGCGCTTCTTCGACGACTTTCTGGTGCCGCCGCTGAATCGAGCAGTCACGTTCGTTGAGGTACAGGCAATTGCCGTGCTGGTCGGCGAAAACCTGGATTTCCACGTGGCGCGGCTTCAGCAGATATTTTTCGACCAGCATCCGCGAATCGCCGAACGAGGATTGCGCTTCACGCTGAGCCGAGGCGAGGGCTTCGGCCAGTTGGCTGACGTCCTCGACCACTTTCATGCCTTTGCCACCACCGCCCGCCGTCGCCTTGAGCAGCACCGGATAACCGATGCGTTCGCAAGCGTCGCGGAAGGTGTCGAGGTCTTGAGCTTCGCCGTGATAACCGGGCACCAGTGGCACGCCAGCGGTTTCCATCAAGGCCTTGGCGGCGGATTTGCTGCCCATGGCATCGATGGCCGAAGCGGGCGGACCGAGGAAGATCAGGCCTGCTTGTTCGATGGCGCGGGCGAACCCGGCATTCTCGGACAGAAAACCATAACCCGGATGGATCGCCTGCGCGCCGCTGGCCTTGGCGGCGGCGATCAGTTTGTCGATTTGCAGGTAGCTGTCGGCGGCTTTACTGCCACCGAGGTCAACGCGAATGTCCGCTTCGCGGCTGTGCCGTGCTTCGCGGTCGGTGGCGCTGTGCACGGCGACGGTGGTCAGGCCCAGGGCCTTGGCGGTGCGCATGACCCGGCACGCGATTTCGCCACGGTTGGCCACCAGCAGAGAGGTAATGACAGGTGCGCTCATCAACGCGGCTCCTTGGGGGTGGTTTCGGCCTGCCAGCTCGGCGGACGTTTTTGCAGAAAGGCACGCAGGCCTTCCTGGCCTTCGGGGCTGACGCGGATGCGCGCGATGGCATTTTCGGTGTAGCGACGCAGCGCCGGGGTCAGCGCGCCGTTGCCGACTTCACGCAGCAAATCCTTGCTGACGCGCATGGCTGCGGGGCTGTTGAGCAGCAGGTTGTCGATCCATTGCTCGACTTTCTGCTCCAGCTCATTGCCCGGATAACTCTCCGACAACAAGCCGATTTCCCGAGCGCGTTGCCCACCGAAGCGCTCGGCGGTCAGCGCATAACGGCGTGCCGCGCGTTCGCCGATGGCTTGCACCACGAACGGGCTGATCACCGCTGGCGCGAGGCCGATGCGTACTTCCGACAGGCAGAATTGAGCGTCATCGGCGCCGATGGCCATGTCGCAGCAACTGATCAGGCCCAGCGCGCCGCCGAAAGCCGCGCCTTGAACCACGGCCAGCGTCGGAACTTTCAGCTTGGCCAGGTTGTACATCAACTCCGCCAGTTCCCGGGCGTCGTCGAGGTTGGTGTGGTAATCGAGCTCGGCCGATTGCTGCATCCACGCCAGGTCGGCGCCGGCACTGAAATGCTTGCCACGTCCGCGCACCAGCAAAAAGCGCAGGCTGGCGTCGGTCGAGACCTTGTCCAGCGCGAGGATCAGCTCACGGATCATCTCGGCGTTGAACGCGTTGTTCTTTTCTTCCCGGCTGAGCCACAGGGTCGCGAAACCACGCGGGTCGGTCTGTAGTTCGAGGGTGTTGAAGTCGCTCATGTTCATCCGTCTCCACGGTACTTGTAGGAGCGAGGCTTGCCCGCGAAGGCGTCGGTACATCCAACATCGATGTGACAGACAAACCGCTTTCGCGGGCAAGTCGGATCGCCGCCCGCTCGCTCCTACAAAGTCAGATCACATCCGGAACACGCCGAAGCGGCTCGGTTCGATTGGCGCGTTCAGCGACGCGGACAAGGCCAGGGCCAACACATCGCGGGTCTGCGCCGGGTCAATGACGCCGTCGTCCCACAGCCGTGCGCTGGAGTAATAAGGGTGGCCCTGTTCTTCGTATTGATCGAGGATCGGTTGCTTGATTTCGGCTTCCTGCTCGGCGCTGAAACTATGCCCGCCACGTTCAGCCTGCTCGCGCTTGACCTGCACCAACACGCCCGCCGCTTGTTCGGCGCCCATCACACCGATGCGTGCATTCGGCCACATCCACAGGAAACGTGGATCGTAGGCGCGTCCGCACATGCCGTAGTTACCGGCGCCGAAGCTGCCACCGATGATCACGGTGAATTTCGGCACCTTGGCGCACGCCACGGCGGTCACCAGTTTTGCGCCGTGCTTGGCAATGCCGCCGGCCTCGTATTTCTGGCCGACCATGAAGCCGGTGATGTTTTGTAGGAACAGCAACGGAATGCCGCGCTGGCAGGCCAGTTCGATGAAGTGCGCGCCTTTCTGCGCGGCCTCGGCGAAAAGGATGCCGTTGTTGGCGAGGATCGCGATCGGGTAACCGTGCAAGTGAGCAAAACCGCACACCAGCGTGGTCCCGAACAGCGCCTTGAATTCGTCGAACACCGAACCGTCCACCAGCCGCGCTATCACTTCGCGCACATCGAACGGCTGCTTGGCGTCGGCCGAGACCACGCCATACAACTCGTCGCTGCTGTAGAGCGGGGCGATGGGCGTGCGTTGTTGCAGTTCGCCGAGCTTGCGCCAGTTGAGGTTGGCGATGCTGCGTCGGGCAATGGCCAAGGCGTGTTCATCGCTCTCGGCATAATGGTCGGCGACCCCGGAAATCTTGCAGTGCACATCGGCACCGCCCAGATCTTCCGCGCTGACCACTTCACCGGTCGCGGCTTTCACCAGCGGTGGGCCGGCGAGGAAAATAGTCGCCTGCTCGCGAACCATGATCGCTTCGTCGGCCATCGCCGGCACGTAAGCGCCGCCGGCAGTGCACGAGCCCATGACCACCGCGATTTGCGGAATGCCCATGGCGCTCATGTTGGCCTGGTTGAAAAAGATCCGCCCGAAGTGCTCGCGGTCCGGGAACACTTCATCCTGACGCGGCAAGTTGGCGCCGCCGGAGTCCACCAGATAAATGCACGGCAAGCGGTTCTGCTGAGCGATGGTCTGGGCGCGCAGGTGTTTTTTCACGGTCAGCGGGTAATACGAGCCACCTTTCACGGTGGCATCGTTGGCCACGATCATGCACTCGACGCCTTCCACTCGACCGATCCCGGCAATCACGCCCGCGGCCGGCACGTCTTCGCCATACACCTCGTAGGCCGCCAATTGGCTGATTTCGAGAAACGGCGAGCCCGGATCGAGCAGGCGATTGATCCGCTCGCGGGGCAGCAATTTGCCCCGCGAAGTGTGGCGTTCTTGCGCTTTCGGACCGCCACCTTGCTGCACTTGCGCGAGCAGAGTGTGCAAGGCGTCGACCTGGGTGAGCATCGCCGCGCTGTTCGCGGCAAACTCCGCCGAACGGGGGTTGAGCTGGGTATGCAGGATAGCCATGGACAGCTCCGTTTAGCGGGTTTCGTTGAACAGTTCGCGACCGATCAGCATGCGACGGATCTCACTGGTGCCGGCGCCGATTTCGTACAGCTTGGCGTCACGCAGCAGACGACCGGCCGGGAATTCGTTGATGTAACCGTTGCCGCCGAGAATCTGGATTGCGTCGAGGGCCATTTGCGTGGCGCGCTCGGCGCTGTAGAGGATCACGCCGGCAGCGTCCTTGCGCGTGGTTTCGCCGCGTTCACAGGCCTGGGCCACCGCATAAAGGTAGGCGCGGCTGGCGTTGAGTTGGGTGTACATGTCGGCGACTTTGCCCTGGATCAGCTGGAATTCGCCGATGCTTTGGCCGAACTGCTTGCGGTCGTGGATGTACGGAACGATCAGGTCCATGCACGCCTGCATGATCCCGGTCGGGCCGCCGGACAGAACGACACGTTCGTAGTCGAGGCCGCTCATCAGCACTTTCACGCCGCCGTTAAGCACGCCGAGGATGTTTTCTTCCGGCACTTCGACGTCATCGAAGAACAGCTCGCAAGTGTTGGAGCCACGCATGCCGAGCTTGTCGAACTTGTTGCTGCGGCTGAAGCCTTTCCAGTCGCGCTCGACGATGAACGCGGTGATGCCGTGCGGGCCTTTTTCCAGGTCGGTCTTGGCGTAGATCACGTAGGTGTTGGCGTCGGGGCCGTTGGTGATCCAGGTTTTGCTGCCGTTGAGCACGTAGTGATCACCACGTTTGTCGGCGCGCAGTTTCATCGAGACCACGTCGGAACCGGCGTTCGGTTCACTCATGGCCAGGGCGCCAATGTGCTCACCGCTGATCAGCTTCGGCAGGTATTTGCTTTTCTGTTCGTGATTGCCGTTGCGGTTGATCTGGTTCACGCAAAGGTTGGAGTGCGCGCCGTAGGACAGGGCGACCGACGCCGAACCGCGGCTGATTTCTTCCATGGCCACCACGTGCGCCAGGTAACCCAGGCCAGCACCGCCGTATTCTTCCGGGACGGTAATGCCGAGCAGGCCCATGTCGCCGAACTTGCGCCACAGGTCGGCGGGGAACAGGTTGTCGATGTCGATCTGAGCGGCGCGCGGGGCGATCTCTTTGGCGACGAAGGACTGGACCTGATCGCGCAGCATGTCGATGGTTTCACCGAGGGCAAAGTTCAGGGATGGATAGCTCATGGGTCACCTTTTGGCTTTTTTGTAGGGCGGGGAGGGTCGTGATTTGGCTCTCACCTTTACGTTAACGTAAGCCTGTGACGAATGGCTGTCAATCACCCTTTACGTTAACGTCAACTTGAGCGAGAGTAGAGCCAGTTCAAGATAGAAAGCGGACCCAACTTGTAGGAGCGATGCTTGCTCGCGAAAGCGTCAGATCAGTCGACATAAATGTTGAATGTAGAGGCCTCTTCGCGAGCAAGCATCGCTCCTACAGGTATCCGTTGGTAGCCCATTAATAAAGACAATAGGGGTCGTCATGGATCAACCCAGTGCAAGCCCGCAGCGCAGCTATACCCGTGGTTCTCAGGACAAAGCCTTGCTGGCGATGACCATCGGTCAGGCATTTGATAACACCGTCGCGCAGTATCCGACGGGCGAGGCGCTGGTCGTGCGCCATCAACAGTTGCGCTACACCTGGCAGCAACTGTCCGACGCCGTGGACCTTCATGCCCGGGCGCTGCTCGCGCTGGGGTTGCAGACCGGTGATCGCCTCGGCATCTGGGCGCCGAATTGTGCACAGTGGTGCATCAGCCAGTTCGCCAGCGCGAAGATCGGCGTGATCCTGGTCAACATCAACCCGGCGTATCGCAGCTCGGAACTCGAATACGTGTTGAAGCAGTCGGGCTGCAAATGGCTGGTCTGCGCGGGCGCGTTCAAGACCTCCAACTACCACGGCATGTTGCAAGGCCTGGTGCCCGAGCTGGCAGAGCAATCCATCGGCCAGTTGCAGAGCGAGCGCCTGCCGGACTTGCGCGGCGTGATCAGCCTGGATGCGCAGCCGCCATCAGGTTTTCTGCCGTGGTCGCAACTGAGCGATCTCGCAGCGGGTGTCTCCAGCGAGCAGTTACGCGAGCGGGGCGACAGCCTGCATTTCGACCAGGCCGTGAACATCCAGTACACCTCCGGCACCACCGGTTTTCCGAAGGGCGCGACCCTCAGCCACTACAACATTCTCAACAACGGTTACATGGTGGGCGAAAGCCTCGGCCTGACCGCCAATGATCGGCTGGTGATCCCGGTGCCGCTGTATCACTGCTTCGGCATGGTCATGGGCAACCTCGGCTGCATCACCCACGGCAGCACCATGATTTACCCCAACGATGCCTTCGATCCGCTGCTGACCCTGACCACCGTCGCCGAAGAAAAGGCCACCGCACTGTATGGCGTGCCGACCATGTTCATCGCCATGCTCGATCAGCCGCAACGTGCGCAATTCGATCTGTCGAGCCTGCGTACCGGGATTATGGCCGGCGCGACCTGTCCGATCGAAGTGATGCGTCGCGTAATCAGCGAAATGCACATGAATGAAGTGCAGATTGCCTACGGCATGACGGAAACAAGTCCGGTGTCGTTGCAGACCGGTCCTTCAGACGAACTGGAATTGCGCGTCACCACGGTCGGTCGCACCCAACCGCAGCTTGAAAGCAAAATCATCGACGAGGCGGGCAACCTGGTACCTCGCGGCACCATCGGCGAACTCTGCACCCGTGGCTACAGCGTGATGCTCGGCTACTGGAACAACCCGCAAGGCACCGCCGAAGCCATCGATCAGGCCGGCTGGATGCACACCGGTGATCTGGCGAGCATGAATGATGAAGGCTACGTGTGCATTGCCGGACGCAACAAGGACATGATCATCCGTGGCGGTGAGAATATTTACCCGCGGGAGCTGGAAGAATTCTTCTTCACTCACCCGGCGGTGGCGGACGTGCAAGTGATCGGCATCCCGTGTTCGCGTTATGGCGAAGAGATCGTCGCCTGGATCAAATTCCACCCCGGTCACAGTGCCACCGAACAAGAGCTGCAAACCTGGTGCAAGGAGCGCATCGCGCACTTCAAGACACCGCGCTACTTCAAGTTTGTGGAAGAGTTTCCGATGACGGTGACCGGCAAGATCCAGAAATTCCGGATGCGCGAGATCAGCATCGAGGAATTGCGCATCAACAAGGCGTGACAAATTTCCCCTTGTGGGAGCCAGCCTGCTGGCGATTGCGGAGTGTCAGTCAACATGCCTATGTCTGAACCACCGCAATCGCCAGCAGGCTGGCTCCCACAGGGGCGATGGGGAAAACCTGAATCGCAGAAAGCACAAAGGGGAGCCGAAGCTCCCCTTTAATTTTTCGTTGCGCATGCTCTTTTTTTATTATTGAGGGGCGGTCTGTTTTTGTTTTTGGCAACCGTGACCCTTTACCGCTGTTTTTGTCGATCCCCATCCGGGATCAAGAGCAAACGTATTTTTTTGAGCGCTGATCTACTTTTTCGCTAAGCGATCCAACCAGTTCGGGAGCTACCTGAAGGTAGTTTTATTGTTCTCTGCCCGGTTGCGGGTTACTCCGAAAAGCACCCTGAAAAGCACACCTTCTCCAAAAAAATCTGTTAGCTGCGTCTCTGCCGTGTTGTTCTTGTTATGTCAGAGTCGTTACGTCTTATTTTTATTGGTTTGCTGCTTTTTGTTCTTGTTATGCCATAGAGATAGCAGAAGCCGTGCCAACTTTTAAAAATCCTTTAAAATCAATGACTTGAATTTTTGTAGGATTTTTCGCTCAGGTAAACCCCTACAATTTGTTTCCGTGTTACTCGCTTATCCCCCACGTTCCAGACGCAGCGGTAACACCTGGACACATCAGCGCACTTACTGCGCGCTGCGAGCCTTGGCCACGCGCGAACCGGTTGGGCGCCCCAGCACCGTGCAAATCTGCTGACCGGCGAGAATCAAGGCGTCCAGGTCGATACCTGTTTCGATGCCGAGGCCATTGAGCAGGTAAACCACGTCTTCGGTGGCGACGTTACCGCTGGCGCCTTTGGCGTAGGGGCAGCCGCCGAGGCCGGCGATGGAACTGTCAAACACCGAGATCCCTTCGAGCAGGCTGGCATAGATGTTGGCCATGGCCTGGCCGTAGGTGTCGTGGAAGTGCCCGGCCAGTTTCTCCCGCGGCACGTCGGCCGAAACCACTTCGAACATCTTGCGCGTCGCGCCCGCCGTGCCGGTGCCGATGGTGTCCCCCAGCGAGACTTCGTAGCAGCCCATGGCATAGAGCTCGCGGGCGACCAGGGCAACTTGTTCGGGTTTGACGTGACCTTCATAAGGACAGCCCAGCACACAGGACACGTAACCGCGCACGGTGACGCCGTGCAGCCTGGCGGCTTCCATGATCGGCGCAAAACGCTCCAGGCTTTCGCTGATCGAGCAATTGATGTTGCGCTGGGAAAACGCTTCGGACGCTGCGGCGAACACTGCAACTTCCTTGACCCCGGCGGCGATTGCATCTTCGAAGCCGCGCAGGTTGGGGGCGAGGGCGCCGTAGGTCACGCCCGGTTTACGCTGGATTTGCGCGAAGACTTCGGCGGATCCGGCCATCTGCGGCACCCATTTGGGCGAAACGAAACTGCCGACTTCTATATAGCCGAGGCCCGCGGCCGTAAGTGCATCGACC
The DNA here is from genome assembly GCF_019947305.1 of Pseudomonas sp. BF-RE-21. NCBI lineage: Bacteria > Pseudomonadati > Pseudomonadota > Gammaproteobacteria > Pseudomonadales > Pseudomonadaceae > Pseudomonas > Pseudomonas sp. BF-RE-21. Next base: position 15,174 of record NZ_JAGYGF010000071.1, read on the forward strand.
AGTTGCACCTTATCGGCAACGCTGATCGGTTGAGCTTCGTTTTGCAGACCGTCGCGGGGGCCGACTTCGACCAGGCGTACGTGGGAAGGAAGGGACATGGGAATCGACCTTTGTTGATTATCTGAATGCCGAATGAACCCTGTAGGAGCAAGCTTGCTCGCGATCGCGATAGCACCTTCAACATAGATGTCGACTGACGCGCCGCCATCGCTGGCAAGCCAGCTCCTACAGGACCGGCTGGCTTTTCATCGTCTGTTCCAGCGCCTGGGTGCAGCGCTCCTGTGCGGTGTCCAGTTCCAGCTTCATCTGCTCGATGTCGAGCATCTGCTGCTCCAACTGTTCGCGGCGCTCGGCGATTTTGCTCAGCATGGTTTGCAGCTGTTTCTGATTACCGCCAGTGGGGTCGTAGAGTTCGATCAGCTCGCGGCATTCGGCGAGTGAGAAGCCAATGCGCTTGCCCCGCAGGATAAGTTTCAGGCTGACCTTGTCACGGGGCGAATAGATGCGTTCCTGGCCGCGTCGTTCGGGGCTGAGCAAGCCTTGCTCTTCATAGAAGCGAATGGCCCGCGTGGTGATGTCGAGCTCGCGGGCGAGGTCGGAAATGCTATAGGTCTGGCTGCTCATGGAAGCGCTCAAAAAAAGGTCATGGCGCTAAGCTAATGGCAGGTTGACGTTTACGTCAAGGGGCGGGTTTTTTCGTCGTCATTGCGGGCCTCTTCGCGGGCAAGTCGGATCGCCGCACCGCTCGCTCCTACAGGTACTGTGTAAATCCTGTAGGAGCGAAGCTTGCTCGCGAAGAACGATAACCCGGTGTAATGCCCTACACCTTATCGAGCTTCTTCTCATGCGCCGTCACCTGCTGGCACAACTCGATCATCTGCTCGCGCATCCAGCGGTTGGCCGGGTCCTGGTCGGTGCTTTCGTGCCAGTAAAGGTGAGTTTCCACCGGCGGCACATCGTTGACCGGCAGGTTCACCGAGTACAAATCATGGCGGCGGGCGAAGCGCTCCGGCACGGTCATGACCATGTCGGTCTGCTGCAATACCTGCGATGCCATCAAATAATGCTGGGAACGCAGGGCAATCTTGCGCTGGATGCCCATCTTGCCCAGCGCCAGGTCGACATGGCCCAGACCACTGCGGCGGCTGGAAATATGGATGTGCGTCAGTGACAGATAGTCATCGAGGGTGAATTTCTCCTTGGTCGCCAGCGGATGGCCCTTGCGCATGGCGCACACGTAACGGTCTTCCATCAACTTGACGTGACGCACTTGCGGGTCGGTGTTGAGCGGCGCGTCCACCGCAAAGTCGAGTCGCCCGGCCGCCAGTTCCTTGGTGGTCTCGCGGCGCTTGGACAGAAAGCTTTCGATGATCACCGTTGGCGCCAGGCGGCGCAGGCGCTGGAACAACGGCGGCAGGATCACCGCTTCGGTGAGGTCGGTCATGCTGATGCGGTACGTCTTGACCGCCTGCAACGGGTTGAAGATGCGGCTTTCCTGCACCGACACCCGCAGCAGCGAGAGGGCGTTGCGCACCGGGCCGATGATGTTTTGCGCCATCGGCGTTGGCACCATGCCTTGGGCCGTACGCACGAACAACGGATCGTTGAACGTCTCGCGCAGGCGGGCCAGAGCGTTCGAAACAGCCGGTTGAGTAATGCCGACAATCTGTCCGGCGCGGGTCAGGTTGGCTTCGGTGTAGATCGCGTCGAAGACGATGAAAAGGTTGAGGTCGACCTTGCTCAGATTCATTGCGCTGCACTCTTATTGTTGGTTCTCAATCAGCCGATCATATATCGGTGATGAATGTTAATACACGCCGAGAATAGGCTAGGTAAATTTTCGTAGCTGTTCTAGCATCGATTGCATGACCTAAACAACCTCCCCCCAGAAGGTAGCTGCTCATGGATTTCGCTTATTCGCCCAAGGTGCAAGAACTGCGTGAGCGCGTGACCGCGTTCATGGACACCTACGTTTATCCCGCCGAAGCCGTGTTCGAGCGCCAGGTTGCCGAGGGCGACCGCTGGCAGCCGACTGCGATCATGGAAGAACTGAAACTCAAGGCCAAGGCTGAAGGCCTGTGGAATTTGTTTCTGCCTGAGTCCGAACTCGGCGCCGGCCTGACCAACCTCGAATACGCACCATTGGCAGAAATCATGGGCCGCTCGCTGCTGGGGCCTGAGCCATTCAACTGCTCGGCGCCCGACACCGGCAACATGGAAGTGCTGGTGCGCTACGCCAACGAAGAACAGAAACAACGCTGGCTCGAACCGCTGCTACGCGGCGAGATCCGCTCGGCGTTCGCCATGACCGAACCGGATGTGGCTTCGTCCGACGCCACCAACATGGCCGCCCGCGCCGTGCGTGACGGTGATGAGTGGGTGATCAACGGTAAAAAGTGGTGGACCTCGGGTGCCTGCGATCCACGCTGCAAGATTCTGATCTTCATGGGCCTGAGCAATCCTGATGCGCCACGCCACGCCCAGCACTCGATGATTCTGGTGCCGGTGGATGCACCGGGCGTGAAGATCGTTCGTCCGCTGCCGGTATTCGGTTACGACGACGCGCCTCACGGTCACGCCGAAGTGCTGTTCGAAAACGTCCGCGTGCCGTACGAAAACGTCCTGTTGGGCGAAGGACGCGGCTTCGAAATTGCTCAAGGTCGCCTTGGCCCGGGCCGGATTCACCACTGCATGCGTTCGATCGGTATGGCTGAGCGTGCGCTGGAACTGATGTGCAAACGTTCGGTGAATCGCACCGCGTTCGGCAAGCCCCTGGCGCGCCTGGGCGGCAACATCGACAAAATCGCCGACTCGCGGATGGAAATCGACATGGCACGCCTGCTGACTTTGAAAGCGGCGTACATGATGGACACCGTCGGCAACAAAGTGGCGAAGAGCGAAATCGCGCAGATCAAGGTGGTGGCACCGAACGTGGCGTTGCGCGTCATCGACCGGGCGATCCAGATCCATGGCGGGGCCGGGGTTTCCAACGATTTCCCGCTGGCCTACATGTATGCCATGCAACGCACGCTGCGCCTGGCCGACGGCCCGGATGAAGTGCACCGTGCTGCGATCGGCAAGTTCGAGATCGGCAAGTATGTGCCGAAGGAAATGATGCGCAGCCATTAATTGTAGGAGCGAGCTTGCTCGCGATGGTCGCCAACGATAACGCGTGTTTATTGGATAAACACGGTGTTCATTAGTCCATCGCGAGCAGGCTCGCTCCCACAGTTGATTGCGTTTCAGTCGATCACTGGCAGTCCGTAAAAAGCCCGCGCACACGCGGTGCTATGGGCGGCCAGCTCTTCCTCGCTTTCCCCGCGATGCAACGCCACTTCCCGCAACACTTCTGTCAGGTACGCCGGTTCGTTGCGACCATTTTTCGGCTTTGGTCGCAAGCTGCGCGGCAGCAGATACGGTGCATCGCTCTCCAGCATCAACCGCCCGCGTTTGATTTCTTTCACCAACGGATGCAAATGCGTGCCCCGACGCTCGTCGCAGATCCAGCCGGTGATGCCAATGTGCAGGTCCAGGTCGAGGTAGCTGAACAGCGCCTTCTTTTCCCCGGTGAAGCAATGCACCACGGCGGCCGGCAATTGGTCGCGGTAATCACGCAGGATTTCCAGCAAACGCTGACTGGCATCACGTTCGTGAAGAAACACCGGCAGTTGCAGATCGACCGCCATCGCCAAGTGTTCTTCGAGGACTTTTTCCTGTTGCGGACGCGGCGAGAAATCGCGATTGAAATCCAGCCCGCATTCACCCACCGCCACTATGTTCGGCTCTTTGAGCAAACTGCGCAGACGCCGGGCGCTGTCGGCGTTCCAGTCGCTGGCTGCGTGAGGGTGAATGCCGGCGGTGGCGAACAACCGTTGCGCCGTTTCATCCAATTGCCGGCACAGCTCCAGCGCCTGTTCGCTGCCTTCGACATTGGTGCCGGTGAGCACCAATTGGCAGACTCCGGCGGCATAGGCGCGGTCGAGTACAGCCTGGTGTTTGTCGGCAAAACTGGGGTTGGTCAGGTTGACGCCGATATCGATGAGTTGCATGGTGCTACCTCGGACCAAAGGCCGGAAAGCATATCAGAGCTGTAGATTTATAAGAAAAGCCAAGAACTACAACGAGTTAAAGCTGTCTTTTGATGCCGCGAGACAAGCTGGGGTGGTCAGCATGCCATCACTGTGCCAGTCTTTCGCACTTTGCCAGCGCTCAAGGCGCTCTGTTTCTGTCGTTCGATTTCAAACATTTTTTTGAAATTGGCCCAGTATTCTTTCCGGAGAGTGGATGACACGTCCCTCGATTTTGTTACTGCTGTGTGGTTCGTTGCTGCTGCCGATGCCGGCGGTTGCGCGGCTGGCCGGCCCGCTGCAAGCCGTGCCGGCGGCCCAGGTGCGCGACCTGCAGGAAATCCGCAGCAGCCGTGTGCTGAAGGTGCTGGTCAACCAGAGCCGCAACAGCTCCGGCGAAGTCCAGGGCCAGGCCATCGGCGTCGAATACCATCGCTTGCGTGCCTTCGAGCAATACCTCAATGGCCATGCCCGTGACGGTCAGGAAGTGACGCTCAAGATCATTCCCAAAGCCAAGGATCAACTGCTCGGCGCGTTGCAGCGCGGGGAGGGGGATCTGGTTGCGCCGGGCGAGTTGCTCGATCTGCAACCGGGCTACGCCGTCAGCACCAGCGAACCGATTGCCAGCGACATTCCTCTGGTCCTGGTCGGAATCAAGGGCGAGAAACGCTACACCCGCCTCGAGCAACTGTCCGGTAAAACCCTGGCGCTCCCCACCGGCAGCGCCGCCGGGGAGGCGATCAATCAGATCAATCAAAAGCTTGCCTTGCACAAACTGGCACCGGTGAAGATCGAGTGGGTCGATCCGAGCCTGGCGGTCGAAGACGTGCTGGAAATGGTTCAGGGCGGGATTTTTCACCTGACCATCGTCGAGCAGCCGATTGCCGAACGCTGGGGCAAGATCCTGCCCAAGTTGCGTTTCGATCGGCAGGTGCTGATCAGCGAGCCGGGGGAAGAATTCTGGTTCGTGCGTCGCGATGCCTCGATGCTGCGGGCGAGCATCGATCGCTTCCTGATCGGGTACAAAAAGCCTTCGGATCAGGACGCGGCGTTCCTGCGCATCTATCGACGCCTCTATCAAGTGCATTACCCACTGGCCAAGACTGATCGCCAGCGCCTGGAAAAACTCAGACCGGTATTGCAGAAACACGCCGATGCCCAAGGCATGGATTGGTTGAATCTAGCGGCATTGGCCTTCAAGGAGTCCGCGTTGCAACCCCGCGCACGAAGCGGCGGTGGCCCCACTGGCCTGATGCAGATCACTCCGTCCGCGGCCCAGCGGGTAGGGGTCAACAACATTCAGGACCTTGATGCCAATGTGCAGGCCGGGGCCAAATACCTGGCGATGATCCGCCGCAAGTTTTTTGCCAGCCCCAAACTCAACGAGCGTGAGCGCATGGCGTTCGTGCTGGCGGCTTACAACATCGGGCCGGAGCGGGTTCAGGGCATGCGCGCCGAGGCGCGTCGGCGAGGCTTGAATCCCAATCAATGGTTCTTCCAGGTCGAGCGCATCGCCATGGAGCAGGTGGGAATGGGACCTGTCAGCTATGTTAATAGCGTGAACAAGTATTACTTGGCGTTCGATCGGGAGCGGGAGTCGTTGGAGCCCCAGGGGCAGAAAGTAGCCTTAAGGAAGTGATCGAATAAACTGATTGTTATGGCGAAAAATTTGCGCTTTTAGCATTTAATTTATTGATTAATATAGCGGCCAACCAACACACAAACACACAATGGATGACACAGCATGAGCTCACTGATCAACAAGGTACTGTTTACCCGCGCTGGCTACGGCCTGACTGTCCTGCGGATCTTCGTCGGCATCATCTTCGCTGCCCACGGCTCGCAGAAACTCTTCGGCGCTTTCGGCGGCTACGGTCTGGCGGGCACCGCGCAGTACATGGAAAGCATCGGCCTGGCACCGGGTTACCTGATGGCCACGTTGGCCGGTGGTACCGAGTTCTTCGCCGGTCTGGCCTTGATCATCGGCTTGCTGGTCCGCCCGGCGGCACTTGGCCTGACGTTCCTGTCGCTGGTCGCGATTTTCAGCGTGCATATCAGCAACGGTCTGTTCATGGCCAACAACGGTTATGAATTCGCCCTGGCCCTGCTGGGTGGCAGCATCGCGGTGCTGTTCGAAGGCGCCGGCAAGCTGTCGGTTGATCGCGCCATCGCTGGTTGATCGCTCTGGCTCAACGAAAAGGCCCGCATTGCGCGGGCCTTTTTTGTTGTGCGTCATTCTTGACACTGTCCGGTCAGCTTCTCTAGGATGCTGCCATGCGCCGATTTAAACAGCTACTTGCGGGGCGCCAGGTGACTCATTCAGTTGCCGATAGAAGCTTGAAACAGGCTTCGAAATACCGCTAAAGCGCTGGTTCGGTGTTGCCTCTCACCTGCCATGCAGACTTTTGAGGCAGAGACACGACACGATGAATGCACTAAACCCCGTTGTACGCCCCGCGCCGATCACGGCACATCTGACCCAGCGCAATCCAAAAATCCTGCTTGGCGGCAAACATCAGCCGACGCTCCTGCGTTACCTCGATGGTTGGCCACGTCGCACCGGTGGGCCCGCAGCTTTCCTGATCCAGTTTGTCGAAGACGGTGAGTCACTGGCGCGTTTTGCCAGCGACAGTTTCGACCTGGCGGTGATTCAGTCGCCCGCCCTTGAAGACGCGCCAGAGATGATCAAGCAACTAACGCGCGTCGCCCGGCAAGGGCTGATCACCCGCCGTTAAGGCTTATGGGTAATCAATCGCCACGATATACACGCACTGTTCGCCGGTAGGCGTCTGGACCCGAACTTCGGCGTCCAGTGCCTTGCCGATCAGGGCGCGTGCCAGCGGTGAGTCGATGCTGATCAGGCCCAGTTTCAAGTCCAGCTCATCCGGCCCGACGATGCGGTAACGCGACTCTTTGCCGTCCTCGTCTTCGATGGTGACCCAGGCCCCGAAGTAGACTTTGTTCGGATCGCTGGGTTTTTCGCTGACCACCTTGAGCGCTTCCAGGCGCTTGGTGAGAAAGCGCACGCGACTGTCGATTTCGCGCAGCATCTTTTTGCCGTAGGTGTATTCGGCGTTCTCGGAGCGATCACCCTGCGCCGCGGCCTCGCTGACCGATTGCGTGACCTGCGGTCGGCGCACATGCCAGAGCTCATGGAACTCGGCCCGCATCCGCGCTTCACCTTCAGGGGTGATCAGCGCGGTGCCAGCGGTGCGGGGAGGGCGATAACGGCTCATGGCAACTTCTTGTGGTTGAGAAGGGTTGAGTCTATCAACCCTCGCGCAAGACTGTCAGGGGGCTGGCGTTCAAGGCGCGCCGGGTGCCAAAAACGCCGGCACCGCCGATCAGCACGGCGCCGATCAGTGGCAATACCAGCAGCCACGGATGCGGGTGCCATGGCAAGTCGAAGGCGTAACGGTAGAGCACCAGGCTTACCAGCTCCGAGCCCAGCGCTGCCAGCAATCCGCTGACCGCACCCAGCAGGCCGAACTCGATCCGTCGGGCCTTGACCAACAACTGGCGCTCGGCCCCCAGAGCTCGCAGCAATGCGCCCTGGCGAATGCGTTCATCCAGCGTGGCTTGCAGGCCCGAGAACAACACCGCCATCCCCGCCGCCAACACAAACAACAACACGTACTCCACCGCCAGGGTGACCTGGGCGAGGATGCTGCGCAGCTGCGCCAGCAAGGCTTCGACTTGCAGAATGGTCACCGCCGGGAAGGCGCGGGACAGGTCGACGATCTGCTGGTCGTGGCCCGCCGCCAGATAGAAACTGGTCAGGTAGGTCGCTGGCAGATCCTTCAATGTGCCGGGCTGGAAAATCATGAAGAAGTTCGGCTGGAAGTTGTCCCAGTTGATCTCCCGCAGGCTGGTGACCTTCGCTTCGCGATTGACCCCGCCGACAGTAAAGACCAAGTGATCGCCGAGCTTGAGCTTCAGGCTCTCGGCGACTTTGCCTTCCACCGACACGCCGGGAACGTCGTCCGGCGCCTGATCGCCCCACCAGTTGCCGGCGGTGAGTTTGTTGCCGGCCGGCAGGTCTGCCGCCCAGGTCAGGCTGAGGTCGCGCTGAATCGCCCGATCACCGGCCGAGTCCTTGCTGACGATGTCCTGTACCGGTTCGCCATTGATGCTGATCAATCGCCCCGGCACCACCGGGTACAACGGCGCCGATTGTGCCGACAGTTCGATCAGGCGATCGGTGAATGCCTGTTTTTCCGCCGGCAGGATGTTCAGCGCGAAGTAATTCGGTGCGTTTTTCGGCAACTGGTTTTGCCAGGTGTCCAGTAATTCGCCGCGCAGCAAAGCGATCAGCGCCATGGACAGCAGGATCAGACCGAAGGCCAGCGATTGGCCGGCTGCCGCCAGTGGATGACGCAGCAATTGACCCAGGCCGAGACGCCACGGCAACGATGCGCGCGCGAGCATTCGGCGCAGGCTCTTCAGTAGCAGCAACAGCAAACCGCCCAGCACCAGCGCCGCGATCACGCCGCCGCCGAGCAGGGCGAAGGTCAGTACCAAATCCAGGCTCAGGCGCCACATGATCAGCCCGAGAGCGCCCAGTGCAGCGCCGTAGACCATCCAGGTGCTGGAAGGAATCGGCAGCATGTCGCGACGTAATACGCGCAGAGGTGGGACCCGACCCAACGCAGCCAGTGGCGGCAAGGCAAAACCGGCCAGCGCCACCAGTCCGGTGCCGATCCCGGCGATGGCCGGAAGCAGGCCGCCCGGTGGAACATCGGCCGGCAACAAATCATGCAGCAGCGCGAACAACCCGAGTTGCGCCAGCCAGCCGAGCAAGGCGCCGCTGATGCTGGCCAACAGTCCGAGTACCGTCAGCTGCAAACTGAACAGCACCATGGTTTCCCGACGGGACAGCCCGAGGCAACGCAAAAGTGCACTGGCATCGAAGCGGCGGGTTGCGAAACGCGTCGCCGACAGCGCCACCGCGACACCGGATAACAGCACCGCGACCAGACTCGCCATGTTCAAGTAGCGCTCGGCTTTGCCCAGTGCGCCGCCGATCTGCCGGTTGCCATCGCGGGCGTCTTGAATGCGTTGATTGGCGGCGAGACCGGGTTTGATCAATTGACGGTAGGTTTCCAGCGCTTCGGCCTTGCCGCGCCAGAGTTCGCGGTAGCTGACGCGGCTGCCGGGCTGCACCACGCCGGTCGCCGCGAGATCGCTGAGGTTGATCAGCACCCGTGGCGTCAGGCTGTAGAAGTTGCCGGCACGATCCGGTTCATAGGTCAGGACGCGTGCCAGTTTCAGGGTGCGCATGCCGACGTCGATGCTGTCGCCGATCTTCAAGTCCAGCGCGGTCAGCAGTCGCGCTTCAACCCAGGCTTCGCCGGGTTTCGGTCCGCCTCCGGATTCTTCCGCAGCGAAGGGCGCGGCGGCGCTTTTCAGCTCGCCGCGCAGTGGATAGACGTCGTCGGCGGCCTTGATGCTGGACAGCTGAATGCCATTGTCGGTGGCGATTACGCTGGAGAACTCCACCACCTGCGCATGTTCGAGGCCCAGATCCGCGCCGCTTTTGATCTGTTCGGGTCGCGCCGGCGAACTGCCTTCGAGCAGCAGGTCGGCGCCGAGAAACTCGGTGGCGCGCAGCATCATGGCGCCATTCAGGCGGGCGCCGAAGTAACCGATGGCGGTACTCGCCGCCACCGCTACCAGCAAAGCGAAGAACAACACCCGCAGCTCACCGGCGCGGGCGTCGCGCAGCAGTTGGCGGATGGCGAGACTGAACAGGCGCAACAGCGGCAGGCGTGCCATCAAGGCTCCAGAGGGGCGACCAGCAGGCCGGCTTCAAGGCGGATCAGGCGCCGGCAACGATGTGCCAGGCGTTCATCGTGGGTCACCAGCACCAGGGTCGTGCCGCGTTCCTTGTTCAGTTCGAACAACAGATCGCTGATGCGCTCGCCGGTGTGGCTGTCGAGGTTGCCGGTGGGTTCGTCGGCGAACAGCACGTCGGGCTCGGCGGCAAACGCACGGGCAATCGCCACACGTTGCTGCTCGCCACCGGAGAGCTGGCGGGGCGAGTGGGTCAGGCGTTGGCCCAGACCTACCCGTCGCAGCAATTCGGTGGCGCGCTCACGGGCGTCTTTGCGGCCATCGAGTTCCAGCGGCAACATGACGTTTTCCAGGGCGTTGAGGCTGTCGAGCAGCTGGAATGATTGAAAGACAAAACCGACGTGTTCGGCGCGAATGCGTGCGCGTTGGTCTTCATCGAGATTGCTCAGGCCCTGGCCTGCGAGGGTGACTTCACCGCTGCTCGGCAAGTCGAGGCCGGCGAGCAGGCCGAGGAGGGTGGATTTCCCTGAGCCGGACGCGCCAACGATGGCCAGGCTGTCGCCCTTGTTCAGTTCCAGGCTGAGTTCGTGCAGGATAGTCAGATCACCTTCCGCGCTGGGAACCACTTTGCTGAGGTCCTTCGCGGTGAGAATGCTTGCGCCCATGGAGAATCCGATGCGAGTGTGGTTTTTGAGTGCTGGCCTGGCCTTGATGTGCATGGCCCAGAACGCAGCGGCGGGTACTGTCCTGATCGTTGGCGATAGTATCAGCGCCGGTTTCGGACTGGATACCCGCGAGGGGTGGGTGTCGCTGCTTGAGCAACGGCTCAAGCGCGAAGGTTTTGACGATAAGGTGGTCAATGCGTCCATCAGCGGCGACACCAGCGCCGGAGGCCGGGCGCGCCTGCCTGCGCTGCTTGCAGAGCATAAACCGGAGTTGGTGATCCTCGAGTTGGGTGGCAATGACGGGCTGCGCGGAATGCTGCCAACACAATTGCAACAAAACCTTGCGGCGATGATCAACAGCTCCAAGGCCAGTGGCGCCAAAGTGCTATTACTCGGCATGCAACTGCCACCCAACTACGGTGCGCGCTACAACAAGGTCTTCGCTGAGGCTTTCAGCAACGTCGCCGCCGAGAAAAAAATCCCGCTGGTGCCGTTTTTCCTCGAGGGCGTGGGCGGGCATCCTGAGCTGATGCAGTCAGACGGCCTGCACCCGGCTGCGGGCGCTCAGGACAAGTTGCTGGAAAATGTCTGGCCGACACTGAAACCGCTGCTTTGACGCTTTTCTAGCGGCGGTGTTTCGGCTAAGGTGGCGCCCCCGATTTGGAGCCCCCGATGCCGCGTCCCGCCTGGTCACTTTTTGCCTATCAACTGATCGAGCCTGACGAACAGCTGGATCTGTTCGCCTGCCAGGAAGTGCGGGTACATCTGGTGACCCGTCAGCTGGAGCTGGGCGGCTCGGCCGATCGAACCCTGTGCGGCAGCCTGTTGCCCGCTCAACCTCGCTGGTCGAGCGTTGATCGCCGGGTGTTCCAGGACCAACGGCTGTGTTCGTTGTGCCGGGCCATTCTGGAGTCGCAAAAACGCGGTACTTCGCCGATCTGGCCGGAGCTGCGGTTCGAGCTTTGATGGCTTGATGTGGGGTTGGGTTGGGT
>NZ_JAGYGF010000072.1:0-26118 GCF_019947305.1 Pseudomonas sp. BF-RE-21
ACAGATGGTGGCGGCGGGGGAAACGGGGTCGATCGTGGCGATTCTGTGCGATGGCGGCGAGCGCTATGAGACCAGTTATTACGATCAGGCCTGGCTCAAGGCGCAGGGGTATGAGTTGAGCGGGTTGATGGCGGCGGTGGCAGCGAGTGTCGAGCGCGGCGAGCCGCTTCCAGCGACCGTGCTGCGCGCCAACATCTAACCCCCAACACGGACCTTGTAGGAGCCGGCTTGCCGGCGATGAATACGCCACGGTTTATCTGAATAACCGCGTTATCGTTCATCGCCGGCAAGCCGGCTCCTACAGGGATTTGGGTCAGGCTTCGAGGCCGAGGATATCGCGGGCCACGGCTTCGGCGATGCGAATGCCATCGACACCTGCCGACAGAATCCCGCCCGCATAACCCGCACCTTCACCCGCCGGGAACAAGCCCTTGACGTTCAGGCTCTGCATCGACTCGTTACGGGTGATCCGCAACGGTGACGACGTACGCGTCTCGATCCCGGTCAACACCGCGTCATGCAGCGAGTAGCCGCGAATCTGCTTCTCGAACGCCGGCAAGGCTTCGCGAATGGCTTCGATGGCGAATGCCGGCAAGGCCAGCGCCAAATCACCCAGCGCAACACCGGGCTTGTAGGACGGTTCAACGCTGCCCAGCTCGGTGGATGGTTTGCCCGCGATGAAATCGCCCACCAGCTGTGCCGGCGCTTCGTAGTTGCTGCCACCCAGCACAAAGGCGTGGGATTCCAGGCGCTCCTGCAACTCGATACCGGCCAGCGGGCCGCCCGGATAATCGACTTCCGGGGTGATCCCGACGACGATCCCGGAGTTGGCGTTGCGCTCGTTACGCGAGTACTGGCTCATGCCGTTGGTCACGACGCGATTAGGCTCGGAGGTGGCCGCGACCACCGTGCCGCCCGGGCACATGCAGAAGCTGTAGACCGAACGGCCGTTCTTGGCGTGGTGCACCAGTTTGTAGTCCGCCGCCCCGAGTTTCGGGTGCCCGGCGTATTTGCCCAGGCGCGCGCGGTCGATCAGCGACTGCGGGTGTTCGATACGGAAACCCACCGAGAACGGCTTGGCTTCCATGAACACGCCACGACCGTGGAGCATGCGGAAGGTGTCGCGGGCACTGTGGCCGAGGGCCAGAATCACGTGCTTCGAATGGATCTGTTCGCCGCCGTTGAGCTCGACGCCAACCAATTGACCGTCCTCGATCAACACGTCGGTGACGCGCTGCTGGAAGCGTACTTCGCCGCCCAGTGCACGAATCTGCTCACGCATGTTTTCCACAACGCCCGTCAGACGGAACGTACCGATGTGCGGTTTGCTGACGTAGAGGATTTCTTCCGGCGCACCGGCTTTGACGAACTCATGCAGGACTTTGCGCCCGATGAATTTCGGGTCCTTGATCTGGCTGTAGAGCTTGCCGTCGGAGAAAGTCCCCGCGCCGCCTTCACCAAATTGCACGTTGGACTCGGGGTTGAGCACGCTTTTACGCCACAGGCCCCAGGTGTCCTTGGTGCGCTGGCGCACTTCGGTGCCGCGCTCGAGGATGATCGGCTTGAAGCCCATTTGCGCGAGCAATAGCCCGGCGAAAATCCCGCACGGCCCGAAACCTACGACAACCGGGCGTTGCTGCAGATCGGCCGGCGCCTGGCCGACCACTTTGTAGCTGACATCCGGCGCCTCGTTGACGTTACGGTCATCGGCGAATTTGTGCAGCAACGCCGCCTCATCCTTCGCGGTGAGGTCGATGGTGTAGATGAAGCACAGTTCGGAGGATTTTTTTCGCGCATCGTAGCTGCGCTTGAACAAGGTGAAATCGAGCAGGTCATCACTGGCGATGCCCAGGCGCTGCACGATGGCAGGGCGCAGGTCTTCTTCGGGATGGTCGATCGGCAGCTTGAGTTCAGTGATTCGTAACATGACGGGATCCGGTTCGCGGGGCGCACAACTGCGCCAAGGCGTTTGAAGGCGGCGATTATAAGCCCCAAAAGCCGAGTCCCGTGAGGCTTAAACGATCAGTCGTCGCGCGATCCGCCGAAATACCCGCAACCACGCTGAACCTGGTCATCAATGCGCAGTTCGGCGCTCATGTGTTGAACACTGCCGGTGCTGCTGTCGACGCAACGTTGCGGCGCGACCCACAGTTCGATGTGCTGGTTATTGGCTTCGGTGCTGAGGTTGAAGCGGCCATCGCCCAGTTGCTCTTCAACATAAGGTACGGCCAGGGGCGGTTGGCCCGCACGGTCGACGACCATGCCTTTGCCGCTGACCTTGACGTTCCACTCGGGCCCGTGGCCGGCGGCGCGCAGGATCAACGGTTTGAAATTTGGATCGCCGCAGGCGGTGCCCGAGCGCTCGACGCGGTACAACTGCTCCAGATCGAGTCGGCTGTCGACGATCCGCCCGCGAACGTCGGCGAACAGCTTGCCCTGGGCATTGGCGAGGCTTGCGGCCTCTTGCAGGACGCTGGTGCCGCCGGTGTCGTTGACCACGAAACTGCGCTGCTCATTGCACGGCTGGAACAACAGCTTGCCATCGGCTGCCGTCAACAGACCCTGCATTCGGGTCTGGCCCACGTGGGAGGCACTTTCACGCGGGCCATCGAACAACTGACAGGCCGCGAACAGTGGAAGCACGGCAACAAGGACTAAGGAACGGGCAACACGCATCTTTGGCTCTCCAGACAAGAGCCGCCACGTTACGCAGCCTGACCGTTCATCACAACCCCGTCGAAGTATGTTGGTCCACCTGTAGGAGCACAGCTTGCTGGCGAAGGCGATCTTACGGACGCCTTCGCCTGCAAGCCGTGCTCCTACGGATTGTGTGGTTCAGCCGACGTGAAAGGTCTGACCGGTTTGCAGGCCTTCTACGCTTTTGGCGTAGGCCAGTGCCACATCGACAGCCGGAACCGGTTTGAAGCCGCGGAAGTACGGCGCGTATTTGCCCATGGCTTCAACCAGGACATTCGGGCTCACCGAGTTCACCCGCAGGCCGCGCGGCAGTTCGATCGCGGCGGCACGCACGAAGCTGTCGATGGCACCGTTGACCAGTGCGGCCGAAGCACCGCTGCGGATCGGGTCGTGGCTGAGCACGCCGGTGGTGAAGGTGAACGATGCGCCGTCATTGGCGAATTCGCGACCGATCAGCAGCAGGTTGACCTGGCCCATCAGCTTGTCGTTCAGGCCGAGGGTGAAACTGTCGGCGGTCATTTCGTTCAGCGGTGCGAAGGTCACGTTGCCCGCCGCGCAAACCAGTGCGTCGAACTTGCCGGTCTGTTCGAACAGTTTGCGAATCGAGGCGCTGTCGCTGATATCCACTTGGAAGTCGCCACTGTTGCGACCGATGCGGATGACCTCGTGACGCTCGGACAACTCCTTGTCGATCGCCGAACCGATGGTGCCGCCTGCGCCAATCAAAAGAATTTTCATGTTGTTGATCCTCATGTGTGTTGAAAGTGGCTTCAGTCTAGAGTGGTTTTTTCTGCGGATAAGCGCGCTAATAGGCAACCTTTGGTTTTCTAATGGAAACAATCCATGAGCGAGATGGATGATCTGGCGGCGTTTGCAGTGCTGATTGAAGCGGGCAGTTTCACCTTGGCGGCGCAACAACTGGGTTGCAGCAAGGGCCAGTTGTCCAAGCGCATCAGCCTGTTGGAGACGCGGTTTTCCGTGGTGCTGCTGCAACGCACCACCCGCCGCTTGAGCCTGACGGCGGCGGGGGCGGCGCTGTTGCCGCAAGCCCAGGCGCTGGTGGTGCAAGTGGAGCGGGCGCGTCAGGCATTGGCGCGGTTGAAGGACGATATGGCAGGGCCGGTGCGTATGACGGTTCCGGTATCGTTGGGAGAAACCTTCTTCGATGGCCTGCTGCTGGAGTTTTCCCACAAGTACCCGCAGGTGCAGATCGAACTCGACCTCAGCAACAATTACCGTGACTTGTCCCGCGACGGTTTTGATCTGGCGGTTCGCTCCGACGTCGGCAATGACGAACGTCTGGTGGCGCGACCGCTGTTGGCCTGGCACGAACTGACCTGCGCCAGCCCGGCTTACCTTGAGCGACACGGCGAACCGCTGACCCCACAGTCCCTGGCTGAGCACCAATGTTTGCTCAACAGCCACTACAGCGGCCGCGAAGAATGGCTGTATCACCAGCAGCACGAATTATTGCGGGTGCGTGTGTCGGGGCCGTTCGCCAGCAATCATTACAGCCTGCTCAAAAAAGCCGCGCTGGCGGGCGCCGGCATTGCGCGTCTGCCGTCCTACCTGTTGCAGGCCGAATTGGCTGACGGCCGTTTGCGCTGGCTCCTGCGCGATTATCAGACGCGTCGCATGCCGATGTATTTGGTGCACCCGTATCAGGGTGGGTTGCCCAAGCGCACGCAGGTGCTGGCGGATTACTTGATTGGCTGGTTCAAGCGCAGTGGGGAGGCGTTGGATCGGCTCTGACTGATCACACAAACCCCTGTAGGAGCCGGCTTGCCGGCGATCGCGGTTTAACATTCTACAGAGAGGTTGACTGATACTCCGCTATCGCCGGCAAGCCGGCTCCTACAGGGGATTTTCGGTGTTGTCTGGGTTGTGCCTGGCACAAAAAAACGGCCCGAAGGCCGTTTTTTTGTTTACCGCGAACGCTTAACCACCGAGGTACGCTTCGCGCACTTTCGGGTCGGTCAGCAGTGCTTCACCGGTGCCTTGCATCACCACGCGGCCGTTCTCCAGAACGTACGCGCGGTCAGCGATTTTCAGCGCCTGGTTGGCGTTCTGCTCGACCAGGAACACCGTCACGCCATCCTTGCGCAGCTGTTCGATGATGTCGAATATCTGCTGGATGATGATCGGTGCCAGACCCAGCGAAGGCTCGTCGAGCAGCAGCAGCTTTGGCTTGCTCATCAGCGCACGGCCGATGGCGAGCATTTGCTGTTCGCCGCCGGACATGGTGCCGCCGCGCTGATTGAAACGCTCTTTCAGGCGTGGGAAAAGTCCGAGGACCTTGTCCATCTGTTCCTGGTAATCGCCCTTTTCAGTGAAGAAGCCACCCATGGAGAGGTTTTCTTCTACGGTCAGGCGAGCAAACACCCGACGACCTTCCGGCACGACGGCGATGCTCTTGCGCATGATCTGCGACGAACTCTGGCCGACGAGCTCTTCGCCCATGTAGCGGATGCTGCCGCTGTGGGCTTGCGGCGAACCGCAGAGGGTCATCAGCAGGGTCGACTTGCCGGCGCCGTTGGCACCGATCAGGGTCACGATCTCGCCCTGACGGACTTCGACGTTGACACTGTGCAGCGCCTGGATCTTGCCGTAGAAGGTGGAAACGTTTTCGAATTGCAGCATTTACGCTTCCCCCAGGTAGGCTTTGATCACTTCAGGATTGTCGCGGATCTGTTCCGGCGTGCCGTCGGCCAGAGGCGTGCCCTGGTTGATCACGACGATGTGGTCGGAAATGCTCATGACCAGTTTCATGTCATGTTCGATCAGTAGCACGGTGACGTTGTGCTCTTCACGCAGCATGCTGATCAGCGCCTTGAGATCCTCGGTTTCCTTCGGGTTCAGGCCGGCAGCCGGTTCGTCGAGCATGAGGATCCGCGGGCGGGTCATCATGCAACGAGCGATTTCCAGGCGACGTTGCTGACCGTAGGCCAGGGTGCCGGCCGGACGGTTGGCAAACGCCTTGAGGTTGACCTTGTCCAGCCAGTACTCGGCGAACTCCATGGCTTCGCGTTCGCTTTTGCGGAAGCCCGGGGTCTTGAACAGGCCCGCCAGGAAGTTGGTGTTCAGGTGACGGTGCTGGGCGATCAAGAGGTTCTCGACCGCCGTCATGTCCTTGAACAGCCGCACGTTCTGGAAGGTGCGCACCACGCCTTTGAGGGCGATCTTGTGGCCGGGCAAGCCTTCGATCGGCTCGCCGTCCAGCATGATGCTGCCGCCGCTCGGCTTGTAGAAACCGGTCAGGCAGTTGAACACGGTGGTCTTGCCGGCGCCGTTGGGGCCGATCAGTGCCACGACCTGTTTCTCTTTCACGCTCAGGGCTACGCCATTGACGGCCAGCAAGCCGCCGAAGCGCATGCTCAGGTTTTCGACTTTAAGGATCTCGCGGCTCATTTGCGCAGCTCCATGTGAGGACGTTGCATGGGCAGCAGACCTTGAGGACGCCAGATCATCATCAGCACCATCAAGGCGCCGAACATCAACATGCGGTATTCACTGAACTCACGCATCATTTCCGGCAACAGGATCATCACCGTGGCGGCGAGTACGACGCCCAGCTGCGAGCCCATGCCACCCAGCACCACGATGGCGAGGATGGTCGCCGACTCGATGAAGGTGAAGGACTCCGGTGTGACCAGGCCCTGACGCGCGGCGAAGAAGCTGCCCGCGAAACCGGCGAAGCACGCGCCGAGGGTGAAAGCCGAGAGCTTGATGATCGTCGGGTTCAGACCCAGAGCACGGCAGGCGATTTCGTCTTCACGCAACGCTTCCCAGGCGCGGCCCAGGGGCATGCGCAGCAAGCGGTTGATGACGAACAGCGCAAACAGCGCGAGGAACAGCGCGACCAGGTAAAGAAAGATCACCTTGTTGATCGAGTTGTATTCCAGGCCGAAGTACTCGTGGAACGTCTGCAGGCCTTCAGCCGCCTTACGTTCGAAAGTCAGGCCGAAGAACGTCGGTTTCTCGATGTTGCTGATGCCGTTCGGACCACCGGTGATGTCGGTCAGGTTACGCAGGAACAGACGGATGATTTCGCCGAAGCCCAGGGTCACGATCGCCAGGTAGTCACCGCGCAGACGCAGGACCGGGAAACCGAGCAGGAAGCCGAAAGTGGCCGCCATCAGGCCGGCGATCGGCAGGCAGATCCAGAAGCTCAAGCCGTAGTAGTGCGACAGCAGCGCGTAGCTGTAGGCGCCGACGGCATAGAAACCGACGTAACCGAGGTCGAGCAGGCCGGCCAGGCCGACCACGATGTTCAGGCCCAGGCCGAGCATCACGTAGATCAGCACCAGCGTGGCGATATCCACCGCACCGCGAGAACCGAAGAACGGCCAGACCAGCGCGCCGACGATCAACGCGATGATGATCCAGCGTTGGGTGGTCGGCAGGGTCAGGAAATTACTGGCCTTGGCCGGCATCACCGGCATGTTCGGCGAGGATTTCCAGGCCGAGCTGATCTGCTGGTCGAACAGCACCCGCAGGAACATCAGTACCGAGCACACGGCGATGGTGATCAGCGTTGCAGTGCTGGTGCCATGGACTTCGAGGTTGATGCCGACAATGGTCAGCTTCAGACCGAGTACCGGGTAGGCAACGGCCCACACCAGCAAGGCGCTGAACAACGCCTGTTTAAGATTCCTAGTCATACTTTTTCAACCTCCGGACGGCCCAACAGGCCGGTAGGCCGGAACAACAACACCAGAACCAATAGGCCGAACGCCACGACGTCCTTGTACTGGTCGCCGAAGATATCGGCACCGAAGGCTTCCGCCACCCCAAGCACGATCCCGCCGAGCATGGCGCCGGGGATGCTGCCGATACCGCCCAGTACCGCTGCGGTGAAGGCCTTGAGGCCGACCAGGAAACCGGCGTTCGGGTTGATCACGCCATATTGCATGCTCAGCAGCACGGCCGCGATGGCCGCCAGTGCGGCACCGATGACGAAGGTCAGGGCGATGATGTTGTTGGTGTTGATACCCAGCAGGTTGGCCATCTTGATGTCTTCGGCACAGGCGCGGCAGGCGCGACCCAGGCGAGAGCGGGAGATGAACAGCGTCAGGCCGAGCATGGCGATCAGGGTCACCACGAACACCACGATTTGCATGTAGGAAATCAGCACTTCATGTGCGCCACCTGGCCCGATGGCGAAGTTGCCGGGGATCAGGTTGGGGATGGATTTGTCCTTGGAGTCTTGCGCCAGCAGAACCGTGTTCTGCAGGAAAATCGACATGCCGATGGCGGAAATCAGCGGGATCAGACGGTTGCTGCCGCGCAAGGGGCGGTAGGCGATCCGTTCGATGCTGTAACCGTAGGCACTGGTCACGACGATGGTCGCGAGGAAAGCGGCGGTCATCAACAGCGGAACACTGTCGAGTCCCATCATGGACAGGCCCGCAATGGCGATGAACGCCACGTAGGAACCGATCATGTACACCTCGCCGTGGGCGAAGTTGATCATTCCAATGATGCCGTAAACCATCGTATAGCCGATGGCGATCAGGGCATACGTGCTGCCAATGGTCAGACCATTAACCAGCTGTTG
The DNA here is from genome assembly GCF_019947305.1 of Pseudomonas sp. BF-RE-21. Classification (NCBI taxonomy): domain Bacteria; kingdom Pseudomonadati; phylum Pseudomonadota; class Gammaproteobacteria; order Pseudomonadales; family Pseudomonadaceae; genus Pseudomonas; species Pseudomonas sp. BF-RE-21. The sequence goes on from NZ_JAGYGF010000072.1 coordinate 8,255, forward strand.
GAAGAAGTGATAGATGTCAGGCATTACAGCGCTCCTAAAAACCTGATACGCATTTCACTGGTGGAGTCATTTTCCCGCTCGAGCCCCGTGGATCTGCATCCACTTCGAACGCGAGGTTTGCCAGCGAACCGCTGATGACGGTTTTGAGATTTTCAGGTGGGGAGACTGGCGGATCACGCCAGCGCGGCCCAATACGTTCGTAAAACAAAGCCCACGGCACGCCGTGGGCTTTATTGGCAGTCAGTCAGGCAACGCCTTACTGAGGCTTGGCTTCAGTTTTTGGTTTGCCGAAGTGCCACTCGTAAACCACAAATTTGAAGTCTTTCAGGTCGCCCTTCTCGTCGAAGCTCAGGTCGCCGGTAGGGGTCTTGAAGGTGCCTTTGTGGATGGCTTCAGCCACTTTGGCGGAGTCTTCGGACTTGGCAGCCTTGATACCGTCGGCAATTACGGTCACCGCCGAGTAGGCCGGGAACACGAACGGACCGCTCGGGTCTTCTTTCTTCGCTTTGAACGCGTCAGCCAGGGCGATGTTGGCAGGATCCTGGTCGAAGGATTTCGGCAGGGTCACCAGCAGGCCTTCGGAAGCTTCCTTGGCGATCTGCGAAATGGAGTCGTTACCCACGCCTTCCGGACCCATGAACTTGGCTTTCAGGCCTTTTTCCTGGGATTGACGCAGGATCAGACCCAGCTCCGGGTGGTAGCCGCCGTAGTAGACGAAGTCGACGTTGGCTTGCTTGAGCTTGGAGACCATCGAAGAGAAGTCTTTGTCGCCGGCGTTGATGCCTTCGAACACGGCAACCTTGACGCCTTTGCCTTCCAGGGTTTTCTTCACGGCGCTGGCGATGCCTTCACCGTATTGCTGTTTGTCGTGCAGGACAGCAACGATCTTCGGTTTTACGAAGTCGGCAATGTAGTTACCGGCGGCAGGGCCCTGGGCGCTGTCCAGACCGATGGTACGGAAGATCATTTTGTAACCGCGATTGGTGATGTCCGGGCTGGTGGCAGCCGGGGTGATCATGATCACGCCTTCGTCTTCGTAGATGTCCGAAGCCGGTTGAGTGGAGCTGGAGCACAGGTGACCGACTACGAACTTGACGCCGTCGTTGACGACTTTGTTCGCGACAGCCACAGCTTGTTTTGGATCACAGGCGTCATCGTATTCAACGGCTTCGAGTTTCTTGCCGTCTACGCCACCCTTGGCGTTGATCTGTTCGATGGCCATTTTGGCGCCACTGAACTGCATGTCGCCGTATTGGGCTACAGGGCCGGTTTTAGGGCCGGCGATGCCGATCTTGATGGTGTCAGCTGCGAACGAATGGCTGGCAACCCCGGCCAGAACCATAGCGGCAAACAGTTTGGAAATCTGCTTAGTAGCCTTAGTCATAGTGCTCCACTCTTACTGTTGTAGTTTTTATAGTCCTGGCGCCGTAGCAGCAGAACCGGGTCAGATATCTTCGAATATCCTCCGGAAAATGCCCCCGGCAACTGTACCGGTACAGTGTAGAGCGCCGATTGTTAGCCTGGGAAGGCAGCGCCGGGGGGCAAAACCTGAGGGTGTCGCTTTTTTGAAAGAAAAAGACAGAATTGCGGCGGGGGTTGTAGCTGAATTCTCAGCAATCCTTGGCTTTCCTGCAGTTTTCAATCGGTAACTCAATTGCATCCGGGTTTTTCTGCCTGACCACCGACGTTATCATCCACGTCGATTTCTTTTCCGGACAGGACCCATGACTCAAGAACCTAGCACCCTCTATGCCAAGCTGCTTGGTGAAACCGCATCTATTACCTGGAAGGAGCTGGAGCCCTTCTTCGCCAAGGGTGCCCTATTGTGGGTCGATCCCGGTCTGGATTTGATCGCGGTGGCCGAGGCTGTGGCGACGGACGAAGGGACGAAAGTGGCTGCCTGGCTGGCCGCCGACACGGTCGCCAAGCTGTCTGAAACGCGGGCGCTGGATCTTTTCGAACGTGATCCGGAGTTGTGGGCAGTGGTGGTTTCGCCGTGGATTCTGATCCAGGAAAGGGCGACGAAGTGAAGTTGTGCACCGAATGTGTGCGTCGCTTCGCCGGGGAAAAGTGTGTAGCCGAGTAGCGTGATGGCATGTTGCCGTAGAGAAAGGCCACAGGCGGAGTTGGCATAACGGTGACGTAAACGTAACGGGCACAGTTTATTGAGCAGCCGATGGGCTGCTTAATTGTTTCTGGATGTTGGATTTGGGGGGCTATTCGGACTGGGAGTTGTGGTTTGTGGTTTGTGGGTTGTGTACATATCCATTACTGCGGTAACGGCTGCTAATGGTTTCGCCCTTACGGCGAGTCACTTGGAAAAGCCCCAAGTAACCAAGGGCTCTTGCCCCTTTCGTCCGGTGCCTCGCCATGGCTCGGCATACCCTCGCTCCGGTCCTGCTCCGTGGGCCCGCCGCCATCGGCCATCCATGGCCGGGGGCGGCTAACCCGGCATCCATGCCGGGTTGCCCACTACGCAGAACCTCCGCTCGGCCTCCCCATGGGGCAAGCAGATCAAAATCAAAAGCCAGATCAACACCGCGCGAGGCGGCCTTAAAGCCGACCTGGCTCTTTGGTGGTCCGCGTTGTCCTTCTTTGTTTCGTACACTCATTCCGGACTTGTACACCAATCCCCTGTAGGAGCCGGCTTGCTGGCGATGGACGTTAACGATGACGCGGGCTGCCTGAATGTGCGCGGTGGCTGGGCGTTTTTCGCGAGCAGGCTCGCTCCTACATGGGATCGGCGTCAGCACGGTCAAACAAGCGCAGCACGCCCGCTTGACGCCCCGGTCGGCCCAAAGGCCGCCTCGTTTTTGATTTTGATTTTGATCGCAAGCGCCCCGTTAACCACGCTGGCCGAACGCAGGCATTGCGCAGCGGGGAAACCGGCAAGGATGCCGGTTTAGCCGCGCTGGGCCAGGGATGGCCCATCGCGGCGACCCGCGGAGCAATGCTGGAGTTGAGGGCACACCGAGCCTAGGCGAGGTGCCAAGTGGTGGGGCAAGAGCGCTTGGTTACTTGGCGCTCTTCCAAGTAACTCGCCGTAAGGGCGAAACCAATATCCGCCATCACCCAAAAAACGGATATGCCCCCCAAGCTTGAATCTAAAAGCCTGAGGAGCGGCATCAGATCAGACGGTAAACGTCTTGCCCGTATGGTTATTAAGCGAAATAACCTTGGTCTTGCCAATCCGGTGACGGTAGATCTCGCGCAGGTACTTGATCGCCTTTTTCACGCAATCGCGCGACAGGCGAATGTCATTGATCGAGACAAATTTTTCCTTGTCGTTGATCAGCTCGCGGTACTTCTTCTCGTACATCGGTTTGATCGCATACCAGTTGGTATCGAGGATCTTCGCCGGGTTCTCGAACTCGTTCAGCAAGTCGTCGATCAGCTCTTCGTTGAAGTCTTCATTGATGATGAAGTCGAGGATCGAGTTGTCCAGCGTGTCGTCGAAGCGGTACGGGTTCTTCGCGAAGCAGCGCTTGATGAAGGCCACGATCAGCGTCAGGAAGTCGTCCGACAGGCACGGGCTCTTGGCGATCAAGGTGGTCAGCGACAAGTTGGCCGACGCGCCGATCACCAGCGCATAACGCTTGAGCGTGGTGTTCGGGAACAGGCTGTTGAGGTGAGTCTTCAACCGGTTCAGGTCCATGTACGACAGCTTGTAGTCTTTCGGCAGCGAAACAATCGACACCACCGACGAGCAGTTCTTGAAGAAGTGCAGGTCGTGCAATGCGGCCGCGTCGTAACCGGAATTCTTGTACTGCTCCAGCGAGGCGCGATAGCGCTTGGACTCGATCGGCAGCAGGCTGATGCCTTCAATGGCCTGGGTCACTTTGTTGAAGTGCGGCAGGTCGATGGAGCGGAAGAACAGGTCATCGATGTTCAGGCGCTGCGGTTCTTTCTCGAACACCTTGAACTTGTCACTGCTTGGCGGCGGGGTTTCCGGCACGACCGATTCGGCGTAGGCAATCGCCACCGGGCCGGCCAGGCTCATGAACAGGTCGTTGGCGTCGAGGCGAATGGTTTCGCCGATGTCGATGCCGGCGCGACGGAAATAGTTCTGGTCGTAGTCAGTCGTGACCGCCTGCGCCGTCAGAATGTTGAAGATCTGCTGCGAAATGTATTGGTTGGCGTGCTTTTCCATCGCGTTGACGTCGATGTTCTGGATGTTGCCGTCATCGCTTTCTTCGGCATAACGCATGATGTCGTTGGAAATCAGCATCATCGCGTTCCATGGGCGGATACGGCCCATGACGCTGGCTTCGCTGCTGTCTTCGTTGGCGAAGTTGTAGGAGAAGTCCCATTCTTCCGAGAGGTATTTGCACAGCAGGCGACCGGCGTTGATGTGCAGCGCCTCGGACATTTCACTGCGGTGATCGGAAATGTTCGGCAGCACGCAGATGCCGCTGGTGAAGATCGGTTCGAAGACGAAGGAATGACCGCTTTTGCCGTCGTGCTCGTCCATCGGCTTGGTGTCGAACGTCTTGTTCATGTACGAGTGTTGCTGGGCCAGGCCGAATTCCGAAGCCATGCCCGAACCGGTACCGCCGCCGGCACTGAAGATCGAGAAGTACAGGCGCGACTGGTTGGCCTTGATGCCGCAGCTGTCGATCAGGTACGAGTGAATCATTTTCCAGTCCGGGCTGGAGAAACGCTGGGTGTCCTTGTTCAGGATGATCTTGGCCAGGTACTGACCGAGGATCGGCGCGTTACCGGCGCCACCGGCGTGGACTTCCGACAAGTCCATGATTTTCATTTTGCTGTAGTCGCGCAGGAAGCCGCTTTTTTCGCCTTTGCGCGAGAAACGGATGCGACCGGCGATGTCTTTGTCCAGGTCGCCGAGCATCACCAGCGGTTCGACCAGGAACACCGGCTTGGTGGCCTTGTTCGGGCCCAGGCGCAGGTTGTTGCGGATCCACTGGGCCGGGCTGTAGCCCTTTTCCGCGTAGCGCTTGTCCGGCGACAGGCGATCTTCGTTGTTGAATTCGTTGAGGTAGAACTTGCGGGCGTTGTACACCAGCTCCGCGACGTCCAGCGCGATGTTCGAGCCGCAGCGACCGAGGCCGATCAGGCACACCGACGGGAATTCCTGATCGTTGTGCTGTTCGTTATCGCCTTCCAGGTGCGGCGGGCGCGGGAACACCATGTCGCGCAGACCGTCGAGGTTATCGAGGATGCGGTCGGTATTGGTCTCGGTGAAGTACAGGTATTGCTGAGTCGCCAACGGGCGCGAGGGGCTCAATGGCTTCGACGGCGTGGGGCTGTTCGCCGCGGGGCTCAGCGTCAGATCGGAAATCGCAGTGGCCGGATTGTTTTTAGAAGTCATTGTGCGCCATGTACCTGGGCTGGTTGGCTGGACGACAACGTGTCGTCAAGCCATCACGGATGGGTTCTCGCGTCTTTTTTCAGCGCGTATTGGGCCCAAGCGTCAGGGACTGGGCCTGAACATCACTCGGGGGAATCCTTTCCTTAGTCATGATGAATCGGCCAATATTTGGCGATCTTTAATGAAAAAGGAGGCCAAATGATGTCAACCCTACCTTCGTTGGGTTTTGCCGGTATCGGCCTTATGGGCCTGCCGATGTGCCGGCGCCTGCTGGCTGCGGGGTTTTCGCTGACTGTATGGAACCGTAATCCGGCCAAATGTGCGCCGCTGGTCGAGGCGGGTGCGCGACAAGTTGCCACGCCTGCCGAGCTGTGTCGGCACGCCGATGTGCTGATGTTGTGCCTGGCCGACACGGCCGTGGTGCGCGAGGTGGTGTTTGGTCCGGGCGGAGTGGCCGAAGGTGGGAAAAGCGGTCAGTTGCTGGTGGATTTTTCCAGCCTGGAACCCACCGCGACGCGGGAAATGTCGGCGCAGTTGGCCAGCCAGACCGGCATGTGCTGGCTGGACGCTCCGGTGTCCGGGGGCGTTGTCGGCGCCGAGGCCGGGAGCCTGGCAATCATGGTGGGCGGCGAAGCGGCGGACCTTGAGCGTGTCAGGCCTGTTCTGCTCAGCCTCGGCCAACGTGTCACTCATATGGGTGCGGTCGGGGCGGGGCAGGTGACCAAGGCCTGCAATCAGATGATCGTTGCCTGTAACGCGCTGGTCATCGCCGAAGTCGTGGCGCTGGCCGAACGTTCCGGTGTGCAGGCCAGCCTGATTGCCGAAGCGCTCGCCGGCGGTTTTGCCGATTCAAAACCGTTGCAGATCCTCGCCCCGCAAATGGCCGAAAGCCGTTTTGAACCGGTGAAATGGCACGTGCGCACGCTGCTCAAGGACCTCGATACCGCGGTGAAATTTTCCCGTGAGCAAGGTTCGGCCACGCCCATCAGCGGATTGGCCGCACAATTGATGCGGTTGCATGGTAGCCAGGGATTCCTGGAAAAAGATCCGTCGACCCTGGTGCAGCTGTACCGCGAACCGGACTCAGCGGACTGATCGTGTGCCCGTGTTGGCGCTGGTTGATTTCACTCAGTACCGGACGCAGTTCCGCCAGCGGCACCGGGCGGCTGAGCAGGTAGCCCTGGACGAAATCGCAGCCGTTGCGCTGGAGAAACTCGTATTGCTCAAGGGTTTCGACGCCTTCGGTGATCACCTGCAAATGCAGGGTGTGAGCCATGACGATAATCGCCTGAACGATTTCCATGTCCTGAGTCGATTTTGGAATGTCCTGGATGAACGAGCGATCGATCTTCAGCGAGTTGAGCGGCAGGCGCTTGAGGTAGGCGAGGGAGGAATAACCGGTGCCGAATTCGTCGATCGACAGCGACACGCCGAGGGCGCGGATCTGGCGCAACAACACCAGCGAATTGGCGATGTTGACCATCAGCGCGTTCTCGGTCACTTCCAGTTCCAGTCGCTGCGGCGCCACTCCGGCAATCCGCAACGCGTGTTCGATTTCATCGGCGAGGTCTTCGCGCGCCAGGTTCAGCGGCGAGCAGTTGACGGCGATGTGCAGTTCTTCGTAGCCCTGACGTGACAACTCGCTCAGGTCCTCGCAGGCTTTGCGCAGAACCCAATTGTCCAGCTCGGCAATCAACCCGTTGGCCTCGGCGATGGCAATGAAGCGGTCTGGTGTCAGCAGACCGTGAACCGGATGTTGCCAGCGGACCAGCGCTTCCAGCTTGCTGACCTGTGCGGTTTGCAAGTCGAAAATCGGTTGGTAATGCAGGATCAGCCCGGTGTTTTCATGCAGGGCGTGGCGCAGTTCCTCTTCGAGTTGCAGCTCCAGCGTGGCTCGGGTTTTCAGGTTCGGGCTGAAGAAATTCAGGCCGTTGCGGCCGCCGCCCTTGGACTGGTACAGCGCCAGGTCGGCGTGTTTCAGCAATTCCTCGCAGGTGGTGCCATCCTCCGGAAACAGGCTGATGCCGATGCTGGTGGTCATGACCATGCGCCGCCCGGACAGCTCGATCGGTTCCTTCATCTTCAGCATGATGCGCTGGGCCATGGCCCGTGCTTCCTCGCGTTCACGCAGGCTGATGAGGAGGCAGAACTCGTCACCGCCGAAACGCGCCACCACATCTTCGTGGCTGCGAACCGAACCCTTGATGTGCTGGGCCAGGACTTTGAGCAATTCGTCGCCGGCGTCGTGGCCGAGGCTGTCGTTGATCCGCTTGAAGTGGTCGATGTCCAGAAACATCACCGCGAGCATGCCGCCTTCATCGGTTTTCTGGAGCAGCTTCTCGGCGAAAATCTGGTTGAAGCCGCGGCGGTTGATCAGGTTGGTCAGGGCGTCATAGTTCGCCACTTCTTGCAGCGACATGCGCGCCTGATCCAGTTGGCCGAGCAGCGTGTTGACCCGTTGCAGGTCGCGTTCCTTGTGTTGCAGTTTCTTGTCCGCCAGTGCTGCGCCGATGCTGCTGCCGATGATCAGCAGCGTGATGACCGCCACCGTCAGCCCCAGTTGCAGGTGATTGTTGTCACCGGGCAACGTCAGCGGGCTGCCGGTCGGCAGCACCAGGCTGAAGGCGGCCATGCCGGTGAAATGCATGCTGATAATGCCCGCCCCGAGCACCAGGCTGGCGCTGAATTTGACCAATTGATGGAGCAGGCCAGAGCCTTCGCGCAATCGACTCGACAGCAACAGCGCCGCGAGGCTGGCGCCAATGGCGATGACGATGGAAAGGATGAACAGCACCGGTTCGTAATACGTCATCGCATTCGAACGCATCGCCGCCATGCCCACGTAATGCATGATCGCGATGCCCAGGCCAATGCAAATGGCCGCCTGGATGTACTGCCGGATGCTCAGGTGAGGATGACTGAGGGTGTGCATCGCCAGCCACGAGGCGAACAGGGCAATCAGCAGGGAGGCAAGGGTGACGGGCAGTTCGTATTGAATCTCGACCGGCGCCTGAAACGCCAGCATGCCGATGAAATGCATGGCCCAGATGCCGCCTGCCAGGCATCCGGCACCGATCCAGCGCCACAGCCGTTGTGACGCCGGGTTTTCCGAATGCCCGACCCGTTCGGCCATGTCCAGCGTGGCGAAGCCGCCCACACAGGCGACCAGATAGGCCAGCAGCACCAGAAAAGGATCATGTGTGCAATTGAGGACAACTTGCCCGTTCGCGGTCAGCTCGGTAAAAAAATGCAAACCAAGCCACTCCATAGCATGCCCCGTCTTGTCCCGGCCCGCGCCATGCACGCTGGCGAATGCTTTGGAGTATAGAGGTCATACAAAGAGCGTCAGCGGTGATGGCACATTGGCACTAATGATTTTGGCATAAGTGTTATAGCGTTTACGGCTAAGGCTCAGGCGATCTGCTCATAAGGTAAATCGGGTTGCAGCGCTGGTAACCCGAAGGCGGCTCGTGCCGCATCGCAATCCACATTCGCCTCGCCGTTGGCCCAGGAAGCATCGAACTCGCGGCAAGTGCTGGAGCGTTGGTCGTAAATCGAGCATTGCACCGCGGTGCCGACTTCACCGACCAATCCGACACAACGAGTCGGTTTGCAGTCGGTGCCGAGCATGGCCACCCGGCTGGGGCTGATCGGCGCCACCAGTTCATCGGGCACTACACCTCCGGCCGAGGTGCATTCACCCCAGAAAAAAGACACGCGAAAGTGAGAACAGCAGGCACCGCAATTCAGACACGGACTGGCTTCGGACATGGGCGATAATCAAAGGAGGGATGGGGGCATGGTGTGGCAGACAAGGCCGCTATTCTAGGCTTCGCCTCGGGCTTTGGAAGGGGGGCACAGAGGTATTTTTCAACGGTTGGTCGGATCATGGAAAACACCACCAACCCACTGTGGGACGGGCGATACGACCGGTATATCAGTCACATGAATGTTGAATGTGGCATCGCCATCGCTTGCAAGCCAGCTCCACTGGCGCCATGGGTTGATATCAGCCTTACGAATAATTACAGACAGTTGCACCGGGCCTGACTAGATTGCAGGTTCCGGGGACAGTGATGCCCCAAAAACAATAAAAAGAGACGGACCCATGCAGAACTCGACCCAAGCGGCGAATGCCTGGCGCATTCTGTTCCTGCTGTTCCTGGCCAATCTGTTCAATTTCTTCGATCGCACCATTCCGGCCATCATCATCGAGCCGATCCGTATGGAATGGCACCTCAGCGACTTTCAACTGGGCATCATCGGTACTGCCTTCACCATCGTCTATGCGATTGCCGGGTTGCCGCTGGGGCGGATGGCCGATACCGGTTCGCGCGCCAAGTTGATGGGGTGGGGGCTGGCGGCCTGGAGCGGGCTGACAGCGGTCAACGGGCTGGTGGGCAGTTTCTGGAGTTTCCTGATCGTGCGCATGGGCATCGGTATCGGTGAGGCCAGTTACGCACCTGCCGCCAACTCGCTGATCGGCGACCTGTTTCCGGCCCACCGCCGTGCGCGTGCGATGGGCATTTTCATGCTGGGGCTGCCGTTGGGCCTGCTGCTGGCGTTCTTCACCATCGGCTGGATGGTCAAGGCGTTCGACAGCTGGCGCGCGCCGTTCTTCATCGCGGCGGTGCCGGGGCTGATCCTGGCGGTCTTCATGTTTTTCATCAAGGAACCGAAACGCGGCGCAGCGGAAAGTGTGCAGGTCTCGCAGGAGCGTGTGGACCGGCCGATCCGCCGGGTGCTGGCGGTGCCGACCTTTCTGTGGCTGGTGATGGCGGGGCTGTGCTTCAACTTCGCGACCTATGCCTGCAACTCCTTCCTGGTGCCGATGCTGCAACGCTACTTCCAGATGCCATTGCACGAAGCGGCGGTGGCGACCGGTGTGATTGTTGGTGTGACGGGGCTGTTCGGCCTGACGTTGGGCGGCTGGGTCGCAGACAAGATTCACCAGCGGGTGGCCAATGGGCGGCTGCTGTTTGCGGCGTTCAGCCTGATCGTTTCGACGGTGTGCACCGCGTGGGCGTTGCATGCCGGGCGGATCGAGATCGGGGTGTTCGTGGCGGTGTTCAGTCTGGGCTGGTTGTTTGCCTACAACTTCTACACCTGCGTTTACACGGCCATCCAGGACGTGGTCGAACCACGCCTGCGGGCCACGGCGATGGCGTTGTTCTTTGCCGGGCTGTATTTGCTGGGTGGTGGATTGGGGCCGGTGGTGGTGGGCGGTTTGTCCGATCACTTTGCGCACACGGCGATGCTGGCGGCCGGCGCCGAACAAATGACCGAAGCGTTCAAGGCTGTTGGCCTGCATGACGCGATGTACCTGATCCCGGTGGCGCTGTTCTTTACGATGGTGTTCCTGTTCATGGCGTCGCGGTGTTTTGTGCGGGATGCGAAGCGGATGAAGGAAGGCTTGGTGGCGGTGGTTGAGCCGCAGATCCCGGCAGTCACCGCGTAGGAGATTACGCGCGAAAACTTGTAGGAGCCGGCTTGCCGGCGATGGCGCCCGTACAATCACCGCCAAATTCAAGGGCCTCATCGCCAGCAAGCCGGCTCCTACAGGGATTGCCTGGTTTTTCCGAGACAAAAAAAGGCCCGCATCGCTGCGGGCCTTTTTCATTGCACGAGGTGGGGCAGGACGATTAGCCCGCCACCAATACCCGAATCGCTTCCAGTCGCAGCGCTGCCTTGTCGAGCATCGCCAGACCTTGTTCACGTTGTTTACGCAGGGCAACCAGTTCGCTGTCGCGTACGGTCGGGTTGACCGCTTGCAACGCGGTCAGGCGCGCCAGTTCTTCATCGGTATCAGCCGCGAGACGACGTTGCGCCTCAGCCACGCGCTCGGCATGACGCGGGAAGATTTTCTCTTCGCCGGCGTTGATCCGTGGCGTCAGCTGATCGCGCTGAGCCTGGATGAACTTGTTGGCGCTGGCACGCGGTACGCTTTCCAGTTGATCGTTCAGGGTCTCGAACGACACCCGGGCCGACAGGTCATTGCCATTGGCATCGAGCAGGCAGCGCAGCGCGGCCGGCGGCAGGTAACGACCCAGTTGCAGCGAACGCGGTGCAACCACTTCGCTGACGTAGAGCAGTTCCAGCAACACGGTGCCCGGTTTCAGCGCCTTGTTCTTGATCAGCGCCACGGCGGTGTTGCCCATCGAGCCGGACAGCACCAGGTCCATGCCGCCTTGCACCATCGGGTGTTCCCAGGTGATGAACTGCATGTCTTCGCGAGACAGCGCCTGGTTGCGGTCGTAGGTGATGGTCACGCCTTCGTCGTCGCCCAGCGGGAAGCTGGCGTCGAGCATTTTTTCGCTCGGCTTGAGGATCAGGGCGTTTTCCGAGTGGTCTTCGCTGTCGATGCCAAAGGCGTCGAACAGGGTTTCCATGTAGATCGGCAGCGTGAACTGATCGTCTTGCTCGAGGATGTCCTCGACCAGTGCATCACCTTCGCCCGCGCCGCCGGAATTGAGTTCCAGCAAGCGGTCACGGCCAGTGTGCAGCTCGGCTTCCAGGCGCTCACGCTCGGTGCGAGCCTCGTCGATCAGCGTTTGCCACTCGCCGTCGTCGGCATTTTCCAGCAGCGGCAGCAGGCGCGGGCCGAACTGATGCTGCAAGGCGTTGCCGGTCGGGCAGGTGTTGAGGAAAGCGTTCAACGCTTCGTGGTACCACTGGAACAAGCGCTCTTGCGGGCTGGTTTCGAGGTACGGCACGTGCAGTTCGATGATGTGCTTCTGGCCGATCCGGTCGAGACGACCGATCCGCTGCTCCAGCAGGTCCGGGTGCGACGGCAGATCGAACAGCACCAGGTGGTGCGAGAACTGGAAGTTGCGACCTTCACTGCCGATTTCCGAGCAGATCAGCACTTGCGCGCCAAATTCTTCATCGGCGAAGTAGGCGGCGGCGCGGTCACGCTCAAGGATGTTCATGCCTTCGTGGAACACCGTCGCAGGAATACCGGAACGCACGCGCAGGGCGTCTTCCAGGTCCATGGCGGTTTCGGCGTGGGCGCAGATCACCAGCACTTTGGTGCGCTTGAGCATTTTCAGCTGGTCGATCAGCCACTCGACGCGCGGGTCGAATTTCCACCAGCGTTCTTCTTCGTTGGCGTCCGGCTGGGCCTGGAAGCTGACTTCCGGGTACAGCTCGGCGTGATCGCCCAACGGCAGTTCGAGGTATTCGTCGGGGCACGGCAGCGGGTACGGGTGCAGTTTGCGTTCCGGGAAACCCTGCACCGCGGCGCGGGTGTTGCGGAACAGCACGCGGCCAGTGCCGTGGCGGTCGAGCAGTTCACGGACCAGGCGGGCACTGGCTTCGGTGTCGCCATCATTGACGGCGCTGAGCAGCGCTTCGCCTTCGTTGCCGAGGAAACCGTGGATGGTCTTGTGCGCTTCAGGCGACAGGCGCCCCTTGTCCAGCAGCTCCTGAACGGCTTCGGCCACCGGGCGATAGTTCTCGCTCTCGGCGCGGAAGGCGTGCAGGTCATGGAAACGGTTCGGGTCGAGCAGGCGCAGACGTGCGAAGTGGCTGTCCTGACCCAGTTGTTCCGGGGTGGCGGTCAGCAGCAATACGCCGGGAATGACTTCGGCCAACTGTTCGACCAGCGAGTATTCCGGGCTGGCCTTGTCTTCGTGCCACACCAGGTGGTGGGCTTCGTCGACGACCATCAAGTCCCAACCGGCGGCGAACAGCGCGTCCTGGGCCTTTTCGTCTTCCACCAGCCATTCCAGGGCGACCAGCGCGAGCTGGGTGTCTTCGAACGGGTTGGCGGCATCGCTTTCGATGAAGCGTTCTTCGTCGAACAGTGCGACTTGCAGGTTGAAGCGGCGGCGCATTTCCACCAGCCACTGGTGTTGCAGGTTTTCCGGCACCAGGATCAGCACGCGGTTGGCGCGGCCCGAGAGCAGTTGGCGATGAATCACCAGACCGGCTTCGATGGTTTTGCCCAGGCCCACTTCGTCTGCCAGCAATACCCGCGGCGCAATGCGGTCGGCGACTTCACGGGCGATGTGCAGCTGGTGCGCGATGGGTTGCGCACGCACGCCGCCCAGGCCCCAGAGCGAGGATTGCAACTGGCGGCTGGTGTGTTCCAGGGTGTTGTAGCGCAGGGAGAACCAGGCCAGCGGGTCGATCTGCCCGGCGAACAAACGGTCGCTGGCCAGTCGGAACTGAATGAAGTTCGACAGCTGGGTTTCCGGCAGGGTGACCACTTCGTTCTGCGCGTTGAGGCCGTGGTAGATCAGCAGGCCGTCGATGTCGTCGACTTCCTGTACGGTCAGTTTCCAGCCTTCGAAGTGAATGATCGAATCGCCCGGCGAAAAACGCACGCGGGTGAGGGGCGCATTCCGTAGCGCGTACTGGCGAGTCTCGCCAGTGGCCGGATAGAGCACGGTCAACAAGCGGCCGTCCTGTGCCAGAACGGTGCCTAAACCCAGCTCGGCTTCGCTGTCACTGATCCAGCGTTGCCCCGGTTGATACTGCTGCGCCATGCTGCCTGACTCCCACCTTGAAAAAGCGGGCTATCTTAACGGAATGAGGGCTTCAGGGCCAAAGGACTCTCAGAAAAACTCACAGTCTTACGTTAGTTCACCGCTTGAGACGTGTGCGGGCCGGGGCACTTGTTAGTGCCAATCCGGTCACAGTTTGCGACCGATGGCTCAAGTCGCCATCCCCGCAGCCGACAGCCTGCTGACAGGAGACAAATAATTATGCTGCCACCGATGCTCCCCTTGAGTGCCGTGCCGATCACTTCACAGCACGACCCGATCCGCCAGCGCCCGGATATTCCGCCTGTTGTGCCGGTGCAGGAAAGCTCCAACGAAAGCACGATCGACCTGCAACAGCGCGATCCGGAAGAGGCAGCGTTTCAGCTGCGCGAGGAGCAGCGCCGCAAGCAGGAAAAAGAACGCCGTCGCCGTGAAGCCGATGAAGATCCTGAAGAGCACCTGGCGATTCCCGGCACTGAGCTCAACGCGGATAACACCGTGCCGGTCGCGCCATTGATGGACGACGAGCCGCGTCAGGGGTTGTGGGTCGACATTCAGATTTAGTCCTTGATGAGGGAAAGTTCGTTGAGGGCGTTGAGCAGTACATCCATTTCTTCTTCGGTATTGAGGTAACTGACGGCAATCCGCGCGATGCTGTCCAGCCCTCGGGCCTGCATATCCAGCGGCGTATAGGCCACGCCATTGGCGCCGATGTTGATCCCTCGTTGCGCCAGCCGCTGCTTCAATTCAACGCTGTCCCAACCCTTGAGCGTGAAGGCGACCAAGCCTGATTGCTGATTCGCCGGCCCCAGGTTGTGTAGCGTCAGCCCGCTGACCGACTCAAGGCGTTCGCGCAGTTGCCCGCTCAAGCCCTCGATCCGCTGGCGAATCCGGGTTGCACCCAAGTGGTTGAACTCCTCCAGCGCATTGGCCAGCCCGGCCAGCAAAGCCACCGACACTTCACTGGTTTCAAACCGCCGCGCATCGTCACGCACCGAGAAACCTTCGCCGTCCCACGGTGCGGAAAGCACGTCCAGATGGCCGGGCACGAGCCGTTCGAGAAACCCCGGTTTGATGTACATCAACGCCGTTCCTCGTGGGCCACGGAGGAATTTGCGCCCGGCGCCCTTGAGCACATCGCAGTTCAACGCCTGCACATCGCAGGGCAATTGCCCCAGCGCCTGGCCGGCGTCGATGAAGTAGGGAATGCCGTGCTGGCGCGCCACGGCGCCAATGGCCTCGGCCGGGTTGATCAGGCCGCCGTTGGCCGGCAGCCAGGTCAGTGCGATCAGCTTCACCTTCGGGTCGATCATCTGCTGGAGGGCGGACACGGACACGGCGCCCGTCTCATCGCAGGGAATCACCTCCAGCCGCGCCCCGGCGCTGACGGCCCGTGCGATGCAGGCCAGATTGCCGCCCCATTCATGGCGCCCGACCAGAATCCGCTCGCCGTCCTGCCATGGCCCCAATGCATTGAATGCCATGCCCCAGGCCGCCGAACCGCTGCTGGCGAACGCGATGTTTTCAGTCTCGGCATTCAGCAGTCTGGCCGCCGCATGGCGGGCGCGGGCTTGAACACTCTGGTCGGCGGCCTCCATCGGTCCGCTGGTGGCCTCGCGTTGCAACTGTTCGATCACCGCGTCTAGGGTGGCCTGACTCGGCAACGATGCACCGGCGTGGTTGAAGTGAATCACGCTGGCGCACCCCGGCGTCGCCGCTCGCAAACGCTCCACTTCGCCGAGGTTCATGGACGCAGCTCGAAAATCGCGTCGATTTCCACGGCCACGCCGCCGGGCAGGCTCGATACGCCGACAGCCGTGCGCACATGCTGGCCTTTTTCGCCGAGGGCATTGACCAACAGGTTGGACGCGCCATTGGCGACCGCACCTTGACGCGCAAAATCCGCGGCGCTGGCGATGAACACGCCAAGACGGATGATGCGCACCAGTTTCGACAGGTCATCACCGAGCGCATCGCTCAATTGTGCGAGCAGGCCCAGCGCGGCAAGTTCGGCGGCGTTGGCGCCTTCTTCATCGGAGATCGACTCTCCCAATCGGCCGATGAATGCCGGTTTGCCGTCCAGTAGCGGAATCTGACCGGAAATGAACAACTGGTTCTGGCTGACCACGTGGTTGACGTAATTGGCGATGGGCTGGCTCGGTGTCGGCAGGCTCAGGCCAAGTTGCTGGACGCGGTGGGCGAGTGAATCGGTCATGGTGAATCCTCCTGAATGAAGGCTTCAGCATGTTGGCGGACGGGGAACGCGACAAACGGATAGATTTAATCCGACGTATTCAATTAGCTCATGCGTAGATCGAATGTGGGAGCGAGCCTGCTCGCGAAAGGGTGTGTCAGTCACATGAATGTTGGATGGGACATGGCCTTCGCGAGCAGGCTCGCTCCCACCTTTGACCCTCAGTCGCCGTGAGATTTGTGTGCGATGTTGGCCATCTCATTCAGCCATTCACTAAAGCATTGTGCCGCGTGGCTCGGCGGTCGCTCGGGCGTGACCAGCCAATACCCGATATCGCTAATGAACGGCGGGGTGGAGAAGGCTTCTACCAACGAGCCGTCCTTGAGTCGGCGCTCGATCAAGTGATGACGCCCCATGGCGATGCCTTGGCCGGCCACGGCGGCTTCGACGACGATGTTGTAGTCGTGGAGCATGACGCTGGGGCAATGACTGAGGTCGATGGCGTTGTGCGCGCTCCAGTCGATCCACTCGAACGGTTGGTGCGACTTGGCCATGAGCAGCGGGCCTTGGTCGGTGCCCTTGGCCTTGAACGCCGGGCTGCAGACCGGGGTCAGTGTTTCCACCATAAAGCGCCGGGCCTGGACTTTCGGCCAGCCACCTTTGCCGTAGCGGATGGCCAGGTCGACTTCGCCGCCGCTGACGTCGGCCAGTTGCACCGAGGGCAGGAGTTCGACATGAATGTGCGGGTGGCGCGCGTTGAAACTGGCCAGGCGCGGCGCCAGCCACAGGGTGGCGAACGAGGCGAGCAGGCCTATGCGCAGGGTGCTTTCCTGGTGCTCATTGCCCCGCAGTTCACGGGTGGCGAGGGCGATGGAGGCGAGGGCCGGTTGAATTTGCCGGTAGTAGGCTGCCCCGGCTGGTGTCAGATCGATGGCCCGGGTGCGGCGGATAAACAGTCGCTGGTTGAGGAACTGTTCCAGTTTCTGCACTTGATGGCTGATTGCACTTTGGGTCACCGACAATTCATCGGCGGCCTTGATGAAACTCAAATGACGCGCCACGGCCTCGAAGGCGCGCAGGGCCATCAAGGGAGGCAGATCCTGGTGCAGTTCCACGGCGCGGGTCCTTTGGGTCCATCGCAAAGTCGCGATTGTGCGTTGAAAAAACGCCGTGAGCACATATTTTGTTAAGCCGCTGTTACGCAGGCGACTGGTCAGCGCGGGCGCCAGACCGCATTATTGGCGCAATCCTGCCGAGCGATGCGGCAGTTGAACTTCATTTCACACGATGCACTGAAGACCATGAGCCAAGACGACAAACTGATCGACCTCAATTCCGAACGCGCCAAGCGTGTTCATGACCTCAACGAAAAACGCCTGAACGAAGTGCGCCAGGCATTCGAGCAGGCAATGCCGTTGGGCAAGGCGAAGAAGAAGCCGAAGAGCAAACCGAAAAAGCGTTAAACCCCTTGCATCCGTTGATGTAGATCAGTTTTCCCCCTCCTTTGCGCCCAGTCTCGGGCGATATTGATCCCGGTCAATTTCCTCTCCTGCCCGATTGGTTAACTTAGCCCCATCGCAACAGGGCAAGTGCAGGAGGCCAGTCATGTTTTTCGACAACGTGGTGATCGCCGGAGTGCTGACAGTCGGCCTCATGGTTCTGTTTTTCGCAGGGTTTGGATTTTTTATCTGGAAAGATTCGCACAAACGGAAAAAACCGTAGGTCTTTCTGGATGCAATGAGCACGCAAGGCATTTTGGGCAACTTCGGTTGCCCTTTTTTTTGCCTGCGAGAATCTGGTGGTTTGTGCGGGTTGGTGGTGGGAGGTTCTGAGTTGGGCAACGGCCTGGGGG
>NZ_JAGYGF010000073.1:0-25693 GCF_019947305.1 Pseudomonas sp. BF-RE-21
GTACCGCATCAGTCGCCCGATCACCGGCGGCTACTACTGGTGCCCACCGCTGAAGGACGGTCGACTGGATTTGCGCGCACTGGGCGTCGGTTGATCTTTAGGCGCACGGCTTACCGGTGATGGCGATCTCAATGACGCCATCGCCAGCAAGCCGGCTCCTACAGAAATGCTCAACCTCATATCCATTTGCGACATCCCGCCAAATCGCTATTGCCCGTTCCTGTGGGTTGCAGCTGGACAATCGCCGCCAACCTATCCATCCCCGCCATCCTTGTAGGGCAATCCCTACCCCCAACCTTCCATCCGGCTGAGGCGATTCTCTCCTGCGCCCCGATTTGCGTGCTCCCCAGCGTCCACTAGGCTTAGTCCACAGCAGTCATCAATAACAAAGGTGTGGGTATGAGCCAGGTCGATTCAAGCGCAGGGGCCAATGACATTCTGGTCAGCTTTCGTGGAGTGCAAAAGAGCTACGACGGCGAGAACCTGATCGTCAAAGACCTCAACCTGGACATTCGCAAAGGCGAGTTCCTCACGTTGCTCGGGCCATCCGGTTCCGGCAAAACCACCAGCCTGATGATGCTCGCCGGTTTCGAAACCCCGACCGCCGGTGAAATCCTCCTGGCCGGGCGCGCCATCAACAACGTGCCGCCGCACAAGCGCGACATCGGCATGGTGTTCCAGAACTATGCATTGTTCCCGCACATGACCGTCGCCGAGAACCTCGCGTTCCCGCTGACCGTGCGCGGCTTGAACAAGAGCGATGTCAGCGACCGGGTCAAACGTGTCCTGAGCATGGTTCAGCTCGAGACCTTCGCCCAGCGTTATCCGGCGCAACTGTCCGGTGGTCAGCAACAGCGTGTGGCCCTGGCCCGTGCATTGGTGTTCGAACCGCAACTGGTGCTGATGGACGAACCCCTCGGCGCACTCGACAAACAACTGCGCGAACACATGCAGATGGAGATCAAGCATCTGCACCAGCGCCTCGGCGTGACCGTGGTCTACGTGACCCACGACCAGGGCGAAGCCCTGACCATGTCCGACCGCGTGGCGGTGTTCCATCAGGGCGAAATCCAGCAGATCGCCCCTCCACGCAGCCTCTACGAAGAACCGAAAAACACCTTCGTCGCCAACTTCATCGGCGAGAACAACCGTCTCAACGGCCGCCTGCACAGCCAGACCGGCGATCGTTGCATCGTCGAACTCGGTCGCGGTGAAAAGGTTGAAGCGCTGGCGGTCAATGTCGGCAAGACCGGCGAACCCGTCACGCTGTCGATTCGTCCGGAACGCGTGAGCCTCAATGGTTCGAGCGAGTCCTGTGTCAACCGCTTCTCAGGGAGGGTGGCGGAATTCATCTATCTGGGCGACCACGTCCGGGTTCGCCTGGAAGTCTGCGGCAAGACCGACTTCTTCGTGAAACAACCGATTGCCGAGCTCGATCCCGGGCTCGCTGTCGGCGACGTGGTACCGCTTGGCTGGGAGGTCGAACACGTTCGCGCGCTCGACCCACTTCTAGAGGCGAACTGATCGCCCCCTGCTTCAACCAACCCTGCACGTGGAGAGAACAATAAATGTTGAGATCCCTGAAATTCACCGCCCTGGTCATGGGCATGATCGGTGCGGCACACGCGATGGCGGCGGGCCCGGACCTGACCGTGGTGTCCTTTGGCGGGGCGAACAAGGCCGCGCAGGTCAAAGCCTTCTACGCACCGTGGGAAGCGGCGGGTAACGGCAAGATCGTAGCGGGCGAGTACAACGGCGAGATGGCCAAGGTCAAAGCCATGGTCGACACCAAGAGCGTGTCCTGGGATCTGGTGGAAGTTGAGTCGCCAGAACTGTCCCGCGGTTGCGACGAAGACATGTTCGAGCAACTCGACCCGGCGCTGTTCGGCAAGACCGAAGACTACGTCAAAGGCGCTATCCAGCCTTGCGGCGTAGGTTTCTTCGTGTGGTCGACCGTGTTGGCCTACAACGCTGACAAGCTGGCCTCCGCACCCACCAGCTGGGTGGATTTCTGGGACACCAAGAAATTCCCGGGTAAGCGCGGCCTGCGTAAAGGCGCCAAGTACACCCTGGAATTCGCACTGATGGCCGACGGCGTTGCGCCGAAAGACGTCTACAAAGTGCTGGCCGGCAAAGACGGTCAGGACCGCGCGTTCAAGAAGCTTGATGAGCTGAAACCAAACATCCAGTGGTGGGAAGCCGGCGCACAACCGCCGCAGTACCTCGCTTCCGGTGACGTGGTCATGAGCTCGGCCTACAACGGCCGGATCGCTGCCGTGCAGAAAGAAAGCAACCTGAAAGTCGTGTGGAACGGCGGTATCTACGACTTCGACGCATGGGCCATTCCAAAAGGCCTGGACAAGGCACGTGCTGAAGCGGCGAAGAAATTCATCGCGTACTCGGTGGCGCCGCAGCAGCAGAAGACCTACTCGGAAAACATCGCCTACGGCCCGGCCAACACCCAAGCCGTACCGCTGTTGTCCAAGGATGTCCTGAAAGACATGCCGACCACCCCGGAAAACATCGCCAACCAAGTGCAGATCGACGTCAGCTTCTGGGCTGACAACGGCGAGCAACTGGAGCAGCGCTTCAATTCCTGGGCTGCGAAATAAGACCACCCCGTGGGCTTATCGACTCCCGTAGGAGCGAGGCTCGCCCGCGAAGACGTCAGCACATTCAACAGCAATGTTGACTGACACGCTGCCTTCGCGAGCAAGCTTCGCTCCTACGGGGGGGATGTGTAGTTATCAAGAACAGAGGCGGCCTCGCGGTCAATGGATGCCGCCTCTGTAACGATCAAAGATTTCCGGAGTACGCCATGGCCACCGCCATTCCCCTGAACGCGGGCACTGACCCCACCTTGAAGCAGCGGCTCAAGCACGCCGAGCGGATCAACCGCTGGAAGGCCCAGGCCTTGATCGCGCCATTGGTGCTGTTTCTGTTGCTGGTGTTCCTGGTGCCCATCGTGGCGCTGCTCTACAAAAGCGTTGGTAACCCGGAAGTGGTCGGCGGCATGCCGCGCACCGTGGCGGCCATCGCCAGCTGGGACGGCCGTGGCCTGCCCGCTGAACCGGTTTACAAAGCGGCCAGCGAAGACCTCGCTGAAGCGCGCAAGAATCAGACCTTGGGCGACCTGTCCAAGCGCTTGAACATGGAGCTGGCCGGCTATCGCAGCCTGCTGACCAAAACCGCCCGCGCCTTGCCGTTCGCTACCGAACCGGCCTCTTATAAAGACGCGCTGGAAGGGCTCGACGAGCGTTGGGGCGACCCGGCCTACTGGCAAGCGGTGCGCCGCAACACCAGCAACATCACGCCGTACTACTTGCTGGCAGCGGTCGATCACCGCATCGACGACCTCGGCGAAATCGCCCCGGCCACGCCCGATCAGGCGATTTACCTCGACATCTTCGCCCGCACCTTCTGGATGGGCCTGATCATCACCGCCATTTGCCTGGTACTCGCCTATCCGTTGGCTTACCTGCTGGCTAATCTGCCGTCGCGTCAAAGCAACCTGCTGATGATCCTGGTGTTGCTGCCGTTCTGGACCTCGATTCTGGTGCGCGTCGCCGCGTGGATCGTATTGCTGCAATCGGGCGGGCTGATCAACAGCGGCCTGATGGCCATGGGCATCATCGATAAGCCGCTGGAGCTGGTGTTCAACCGCACCGGGGTCTACATCTCGATGGTGCACATCCTGCTGCCGTTCATGATCCTGCCGATCTACAGCGTGATGAAAGGCATCTCGCCGACCTACATGCGCGCCGCGATTTCCCTCGGCTGCCACCCGTTCGCCAGTTTCTGGCGGGTGTACTTCCCGCAGACCTATGCCGGTGTCGGTGCCGGTTGCCTGTTGGTGTTCATCCTCGCTATCGGCTACTACATCACCCCGGCCTTGCTGGGTAGCCCGAACGATCAGATGGTCAGTTACTTCGTCGCCTTCTACACCAACACCAGCATCAACTGGGGCATGGCGACCGCACTCGGTGGGCTGCTGCTGTTGGCGACCGTGGTGCTTTATCTGATTTACAGCTGGCTGGTGGGCGCCAGTCGCCTGCGCCTGAGCTAAGGGGAGAATCGAAATGCTGAGTCCTTATATGTCGCCCATCGAACGGGTGTGGTTCTACAGCTTGCGGATTCTCTGCGGCTTGATTTTGCTGTTCCTGATTCTGCCGGTGTTGGTGATCATCCCGTTGTCGTTCAACTCGGGCAGTTTCCTGGTGTATCCGCTGCAAGGTTTTTCGCTGCATTGGTATCAGGACTTCTTCGCCTCGGCGGAATGGATGCGTGCACTGAAGAACAGCATCATCGTCGCCCCGGCGGCGACAGTGCTGGCGATGGTGTTCGGTACGCTGGCGGCGATTGGCCTGACTCGGGGCGACTTCCCGGGCAAGGCGCTGGTGATGGCGTTGGTGATTTCGCCGATGGTGGTGCCGGTGGTGATCATCGGCGTCGCGAGTTACCTGTTCTTTGCACCGCTGGGCCTGGGCAACAGCTTCTTCTCGTTGATCGTGGTGCACGCGGTGTTGGGTGTGCCGTTTGTGATCATCACGGTGTCGGCAACGTTGCAGGGGTTTAACCACAACCTGGTGCGCGCCGCTGCCAGCCTCGGTGCTTCGCCGCTGACCGCTTTCCGCCGCGTGACCTTGCCGCTGATTGCGCCGGGTGTGATCTCCGGTGCGCTGTTTGCCTTCGCGACCTCGTTCGATGAAGTGGTGGTGACGTTGTTCCTCGCCGGTCCGGAGCAAGCGACCTTGCCACGGCAGATGTTCAGCGGTATCCGCGAAAACCTCAGCCCGACGATTGCCGCCGCGGCAACGCTGCTGATCGCCTTCTCGGTGATCCTGCTGCTGACCCTGGAATGGCTGCGTGGCCGCAGCGAAAAACTGCGCACCGCCCAAGTCTGATCAGCTTTTGATTTTGTAGGAGCGAAGCTTGCTCGCGAAGAGGCCGGAACATTCAGCATCGATGTTGACTGACATGGCCCCTTCGCGAGCAAGCTTCGCTCCTACATTAGATTTGTGTTGTTCCCATGTTTGATCATTCACACCCTGAATAGCAGACAAACCCCAATCCCCAGCTACTATTGTGCCCAGCTCCCCTATCTATAAGAGGCTGCGCACGATGAGTCTTTCCTCTTTCAAAATCGCACACAAACTGATCACCGGCGCAGCTGCCATCGAGCAACTGTCCGCCGAGCTCACGCGCCTGGACATCGACAACCCGCTGATCGTCACCGACGCCGCGCTGGTCAAATCCGGCACGGTGGAGCTGGCGCTCGCGCAGTTGGGGGACCGTAGCTACGAGATTTTCGACCGTGTACTGCCAGACCCGGAAATCGCCATCGTCGAAGACTGCATGCGCGTTTACCGCGAAGGCGGGCACGACGGGCTGATCGGCCTGGGCGGCGGCAGCGCGATCGACATCGCCAAAAGTGTTGCCGCGTATGCCGGTTATCACGGCGCGCTGGAGGATCTGTTCGGCATCGACCAGGTGCCGCGCAAGGGCCCGCCGCTGATCGCCATCCCGACCACCGCCGGCACCGGCTCGGAAGTGACCAACGTCGCGATCCTCTCCGACAAGGTCGCGCAGCTGAAAAAGGGCATCATCAGCGACTATCTGTTGCCGGACGTGGCGCTGGTCAGCCCGCAAATGACCCTGACCTGCCCGCGCAGTGTCACCGCTGCCAGTGGCGTCGATGCGCTGGTGCACGCCATCGAATCTTATTTGTCCCTCAATGCTTCAGCGATTACCGACGCGCTGGCCATCGGCGCGATCAAGTTGATCACCCAGGCGCTACCCAAGGCCTACGCCAATCCCTCCAATCTGCAGGCGCGTGAAGACATGGCCACCGCCAGCCTGATGGCCGGCATGGCGTTCGGCAATGCCGGGGTCGGCGCGGTGCATGCGCTGGCGTATCCGCTGGGCGGGCGTTTCAACATCGCCCACGGCGTCAGCAACGCCTTGTTGCTGCCGTACGTCATGACCTGGAACAAGATGGCCTGCGTCGAGCGCATGCAGGATATTGCCGAAGCCATGGGCGTGAAGACCGCTCATCTGAGCGCCAATGACGCCGCGGACAAAGCCGTCGAGGCGATGACCGCGTTGTGCGCAGCGGTAGAAATCCCGTCGGGCCTGCGCAGTTTCGGTGTTCCAGAGGATGCGATTCCGGCCTTGGCCCTGGAAGCCGCGGGTATCGAACGCCTGATGCGCAACAATCCACGCAAACTGAGTGCGATTGATATCGAGAAGATCTACCGCGCGGCCTACTGATCATCGTCCTTACGGTGCGCGCGTCAAAGCATGAGGTATACAATGCGCGCCATCGTGATTCTGCTCAGAAAAGGTGCGTCATGCAGCCCTTCGTAATTGCTCCGTCGATTCTCTCCGCCGACTTCGCCCGCCTGGGTGAAGAAGTGGACAACGTTCTGGCCGCCGGCGCCGACTTCGTGCACTTCGATGTCATGGACAACCACTACGTGCCGAACCTGACCATCGGCCCGATGGTCTGTGCCGCGCTGCGCAAGTACGGCGTAACCGCGCCGATCGACGCGCACCTGATGGTCAGCCCGGTTGACCGCATCGTTGGCGACTTCATCGAGGCCGGCGCGACGTACATCACCTTCCACCCGGAAGCCACGCAGCACGTCGACCGTTCCCTGCAACTGATCCGCGAAGGCGGCTGCAAGTCGGGCCTGGTGTTCAACCCGGCGACCCCGCTGGACGTGCTCAAGTACGTGATGGACAAGGTCGACATGATCCTGCTGATGAGCGTCAACCCGGGCTTCGGCGGGCAGAAGTTCATCCCCGGCACCCTCGACAAGCTGCGTGAAGCACGCGCATTGATCGATGCCTCGGGCCGTGACATCCGCCTGGAAATCGACGGCGGCGTGAACGTGAACAACATTCGTGAAATCGCGGCGGCTGGCGCCGATACCTTCGTGGCCGGCTCGGCGATCTTCAACGCGCCGAACTACCAGGAAGTCATCGAGAAGATGCGTTCCGAACTGGCGCTGGCCCGTCCATGAGTGGCTTTGAGCAGCTGTTCCCGGGGCGTCTGCCACGGCTGGTGATGTTCGATCTGGACGGCACGCTGGTCGATTCGGTCCCTGACCTCGCCGCGGCGGTGGATAACATGCTGCTCAAACTTGGGCGCCAGCCTGTCGGCATCGAATCGGTGCGTGACTGGGTCGGCAACGGCGTGCACATGCTGGTGCGCCGGGCCCTGGCCAATCACATCGACGCCGAAGGTGTCGATGATGTCGAGGCTGAACATGCCCTGGAATTGTTCAACGGCTTTTACGAGGACGGTCACGACCTGACGGTGGTTTACCCCGGCGTGCGTGACACCCTCAAGTGGCTGAACAAGCAAGGCGTAGAGATGGCGCTGATCACCAACAAGCCGGAGCGCTTCGTCGCACCGTTGCTGGATCAGATGAAAATCGGCCGCTATTTCAAATGGATCATCGGCGGCGATACCTTGCCGCAGAAGAAACCTGACCCGGCAGCGCTGTTTTTCGTGATGAAAATGGCCAACATCCCGGCGTCGCAATCGCTGTTTGTCGGCGATTCGCGCAGCGATGTGCTGGCGGCGAAAGCGGCGGGGGTCAAATGCGTGGCCCTCAGTTATGGTTATAACCACGGTCGGCCGATTGCCGAAGAGTCGCCGGCGCTGGTCATCGACGACCTGCGCAAGCTAATTCCCGGTTGCCTGGATCCGGCCGCTGAGATAACGTTGGTCGACGCTGTTCAACCCCCTTCTGGAAACGCCATCGTGGTGGTCACTCGCAAACTCTGGATGAAAGTCATCAAGGCCCTGGCCCGCTGGCGTTGGCGCGCCTGACTTGTTCCTGGCCGGTCTACCGGCGCGTTTGCATACCTGACTGTTAGCACCTCAAGCCACGAGGCTACCCCATGATCCGCGAAGAATTCCTGCGTTTGGCCGCTGCCGGCTATAACCGCATCCCGCTTGCCTGCGAAACCCTGGCCGATTTCGACACGCCGCTGTCGATCTACCTGAAACTGGCTGACGAGCCCAATTCCTACCTGCTCGAATCCGTGCAGGGCGGGGAGAAGTGGGGCCGTTACTCGATCATCGGCCTGCCGTGCCGCACCGTGCTGCGGGTTCATGACCATCACGTCAGCGTGACCCATGACGGCGTCGAGATCGAAAGCCATGAAGCGCAAGACCCGCTGGCGTTCGTCGAAGAATTCAAAGCCCGTTACAACGTACCGACCATTCCTGGTCTGCCACGCTTCAACGGCGGCTTGGTGGGTTACTTCGGTTACGACTGCGTGCGTTATGTGGAAAAGCGTCTGGGCAAGTGCCCGAACCCGGATCCGCTGGGCGTGCCGGACATTCTGCTGATGGTGTCCGATGCAGTGGTGGTGTTCGACAACCTCGCCGGCAAAATGCACGCGATTGTCCTGGCCGACCCGTCGCAGGACGATGCCTTCGAGCAAGGTCAGGCGCGCCTGCAAGAGCTGCTGGAAAAACTCCGCCAGCCAATCACCCCGCGCCGAGGCCTGGACTTCAGCAAGCAACAATCGGCTGACCCGGTGTTCCGCTCCAGTTTTACCCAGGACGATTACGAAAAAGCCGTCGACACCATCAAGGAATACATCCTGGCCGGTGACTGCATGCAGGTCGTGCCGTCCCAGCGCATGTCGATCGACTTCAAGGCGGCGCCGATTGATCTGTACCGGGCGCTGCGTTGCTTCAACCCGACGCCTTATATGTACTTCTTCAACTTCGGCGACTTCCACGTCGTCGGCAGTTCACCGGAAGTGCTGGTGCGGGTCGAAGACAATCTGATCACCGTTCGCCCGATTGCCGGCACCCGTCCGCGTGGGGCCAACGAAGAGGCAGACCTGGCGCTGGAGAAAGACCTGCTCTCCGACCACAAGGAAATCGCCGAACACCTGATGCTGATCGACCTGGGTCGTAACGACACCGGTCGCGTATCGGAAATCGGCTCGGTGAAGCTCACCGAGAAAATGGTTATCGAGCGTTACTCCAACGTGATGCACATTGTTTCCAACGTCACCGGGCAACTGAAAGCCGGGCTGACGGCAATGGACGCATTGCGGGCGATCCTGCCGGCGGGCACCTTGTCCGGCGCACCGAAAATTCGCGCGATGGAAATCATCGACGAACTGGAGCCGGTCAAGCGTGGCGTCTATGGCGGCGCGGTCGGATACTTTGCCTGGAACGGCAACATGGACACGGCGATTGCGATTCGCACCGCCGTGATCAAGAACGGCGAACTGCACGTGCAGGCCGGTGGCGGCATCGTTGCCGACTCGGTGCCGGCGCTGGAATGGGAAGAAACCCTGAACAAGCGTCGTGCCATGTTCCGCGCAGTCGCCCTGGCTGAACAAACCCCGGAAAGCTGACCGATGAACGTGACCCGTATGCCATGTCGCTTTGGCTGACAAAGCGCTGCGGGTCGCTCATTCGAAGGCAGCCTTTATAGTCCGTGAATTCAAGAGGTTCTCAAGCCATGTTGCTGATGATCGATAACTACGACTCTTTTACCTACAACGTTGTGCAATACCTCGGTGAGCTAGGCTCCCAGGTCAAAGTCGTGCGCAACGATGAACTGACCGTTGCCGAAATCGAAGCCCTCAACCCTGAGCGCATCGTTGTGTCGCCCGGTCCTTGCACGCCGACCGAAGCGGGCGTCTCGATTGACGTCATCAAGCATTTCGCCGGCAAACTGCCAATTCTCGGCGTGTGCCTGGGCCATCAATCCATCGGCCAGGCCTTCGGTGGCGATGTGGTTCGTGCCCGCCAGGTGATGCACGGCAAGACCAGCCCGGTGTTCCATGAGGACAAAGGTGTCTTCGAAGGCCTGAACCATCCGCTGACCGTCACGCGTTATCACTCGTTGATCGTCAAGCGCGAAACCTTGCCGGACTGCCTGGAGCTGACCGCCTGGACTCAGCTTGAAGACGGTTCGGTCGACGAGATCATGGGCCTGCGCCACAAGACGCTGAACATCGAAGGTGTGCAATTTCACCCTGAGTCTATCCTGACCGAACAGGGCCACGAGTTGTTCGCCAACTTCCTCAAACAAACCGGCGGCACGCGCTAAGGACTTCCCATGAATATCAAGACAGCCCTCAGCCGTATCGTCGATCAACTCGACCTCAGCACCGATGAAATGCGCGATGTGATGCGCGAGATCATGACCGGGCAATGCACGGACGCGCAGATCGGCGCGTTCATGATGGCCATGCGCATGAAGAGCGAAAGCATCGACGAGATCGTCGGCGCCGTGTCGGTCATGCGCGAGCTGGCGGACAAGGTCGAACTAAAGACCCTCGACGGCGTGGTTGATGTGGTCGGCACCGGCGGCGATGGGGCGAACATTTTCAACGTCTCGACGGCTTCGTCCTTTGTGGTGGCAGCCGCCGGTTGCACCGTGGCCAAGCACGGTAACCGTGCGGTCTCGGGTAAAAGCGGCAGCGCCGATCTGCTGGAGGCGGCGGGCATCTATCTGAACCTGACGCCGGTTCAGGTGGCGCGTTGCATCGACAACGTCGGCATCGGTTTCATGTTTGCCCAGACTCATCACAAAGCCATGAAATACGCCGCCGGCCCGCGCAAGGATCTTGGTCTGCGTACCCTGTTCAATATGCTCGGCCCGCTTACGAATCCGGCCGGCGTGAAACATCAGGTGGTGGGCGTGTTCAGCCAGGCGCTGTGCCGGCCATTGGCCGAAGTCTTGCAGCGACTGGGCAGCAAGCATGTGCTGGTGGTGAACTCGAAAGACGGCCTGGACGAATTCAGTCTGGCTGCGCCGACCTACGTGGCGGAATTGAAGAATGACCAGATCACCGAGTATTGGGTCGAGCCGGAAGATTTGGGCATGAAGAGCCAGAGCCTGCACGGCCTGGCGGTGGAAAGCCCGGCCGCTTCGCTTGAGCTGATTCGCGATGCCCTGGGCAAGCGCAAGACCGAGAGCGGTCAGAAAGCTGCCGAGATGATCGTGCTCAATGCCGGTGCTGCACTCTATGCCGCCGACCTGGCGACCAGTTTGAAAGAAGGCGTTGCCCTGGCGCACGATGCGCTGCACACAGGCCTCGCTCGGGAAAAACTTGAGGAGTTGGGTGCATTTACCGCGGTATTCAAAGTGGAGAATGAGGGATGAGTGTACCGACGGTTCTGGAAAACATTCTGGCGCGCAAAGTCCAGGAAGTCGCCGAGCGTAGCGCTCGTGTGAGCCTGGCCGAGCTGGAAAGTCTGGCCAAGGCGGCCGATGCACCCCGTGGTTTTGCCAAGGCATTGCTGGCGCAGGCCAAGCTGAAGCAGCCAGCGGTCATTGCTGAAATCAAGAAAGCTTCGCCGAGCAAAGGCGTGATTCGCGAGAACTTCGTTCCTGCCGATATCGCCAGGAGCTACGAGAAGGGCGGCGCGACCTGCCTGTCAGTGCTCACCGATATCGATTATTTCCAGGGTGCAGATGCGTATCTGCAACAGGCCCGGGCGGCGTGCAAACTGCCGGTGATCCGCAAGGATTTCATGATCGATCCGTATCAGATCGTCGAAGCCCGTGCGTTGGGCGCGGACTGCGTGCTGTTGATCGTCTCCGCGCTGGACGACGTGAAAATGGCCGAGTTGGCGGCGGTGGCAAAAAGCGTTGGCCTCGACGTGCTGGTGGAAGTCCATGACGGCGACGAACTGGAGCGGGCCTTGAAAACCCTCGACACGCCGCTGGTCGGCGTGAACAACCGCAACCTGCACACCTTCGACGTCAGTCTGGAAACCACGCTGGATTTGTTGCCGCGGATTCCGCGTGACCGGTTGGTGATCACTGAAAGCGGCATCCTCAATCGGGCCGATGTCGAGCTGATGGAAATCAGCGACGTGTATGCGTTCCTGGTCGGCGAAGCGTTCATGCGCGCCGAAAGCCCGGGCACTGAGCTTCAGCGTCTGTTCTTCCCGGAGCGTGGTGTTCCGGTGAGTGGTTCGACACTCGACTGATAACCTGCAGACCGAATCGACGCCATCGCGAGCAGGCTCGCTCCCACAAGGGTTTTGCTAACGGCAAAGATCCAATGTGGGAGCGAGCCTGCTCGCGATGGCGGCATAAGAAGCACCACAGACTGACCGTCCT
Source organism: Pseudomonas sp. BF-RE-21 (assembly GCF_019947305.1). Lineage (NCBI taxonomy): Bacteria > Pseudomonadati > Pseudomonadota > Gammaproteobacteria > Pseudomonadales > Pseudomonadaceae > Pseudomonas > Pseudomonas sp. BF-RE-21. The sequence continues at coordinate 12,120 of NZ_JAGYGF010000073.1, forward strand.
ATGGAAGACCTTATGACCTCTCCTGTTTCCTTGACCATCGAAGCCGGCCTGCAAGCCGAACAGGATTTGCTGGCGTCGGTCTGTGCAGACGATTCAGAGTTTGGCCTGTTGTTCTGGCAGCCAAGCGATCGGGCTCTGGTCATGCCGCGCCGTTTGAATCGCCTGCCCGGTTTCGATCACGCTTGCGAAGTCTCCGCCGCTGCCGGTTGGCCTGTGCTGTTGCGTGAAACCGGCGGTGAGCCCGTGCCGCAGTCGGCTTCCACCATCAACATCGCTTTGGTCTACGCGCCGCCGCGTAGCGAAGGCGACCAGAACCGCATCGAAACCGCCTATCGCAGGCTCTGCGATCCGATCTGTCAGTTGCTGGATGAACTGGGCGGCGTTTCGTCCCTGGGCGAAATCGACGGCGCATTTTGCGATGGCCGTTTCAACGTCAATCTCGACGGTCGCAAGATGGTCGGCACCGCCCAGCGCTGGCGCCAGAGCAAGGGCGGCACGCGTCCGGTCGGGTTGGTGCACGGTGCGTTGTTGCTGGATAACGAGCGCGAATCAATGGTCGCGGCGGTCAATCGCTTCAATGAAGCGTGCGGCCTGGAGCAACGGGTCCGCGCCGAAAGCCACATCGCGCTCCATGAGAAGTTCGCCGCGCCTGACGCATTGGCACGGCTCGATGCACTCTATCGCCAGTTGCTGGCAGACATGTTCAAGGCTTAGCGCGTCCCGAAGACCACCATGGTCTTGCCTTTGACGTCCACCAGGTTGCGTTCTTCCAGATCTTTAAGAACGCGACCGACCATCTCCCGGGAACACCCGACAATCCGCCCGATTTCCTGACGGGTCACCTTGATCTGCATGCCATCGGGGTGGGTCATCGCATCGGGCTGTTTGCACAATTCCAGCAGGCAACGGGCAACGCGGCCTGTCACGTCGAAGAATGCGAGGTCACCGACCTTGCGTGTGGTGTTGCGCAGGCGTTGTGCGATTTGTCCGCTAAGTACGTAAAGAATGTCCGGGTCTTGCTGGGACAGTTCGCGGAATTTGGCGTAGCTGATTTCCGCGACTTCGCACTCGATCTTGGCGCGCACCCAGGCGCTGCGCTCCTGTTCGAGACCGGCCTGTTCAAACAGGCCCAACTCGCCGAAGAAGTCTCCGGAGTTCAGGTAGGCAATGATCATTTCACGGCCGTCATCATCCTCGATCAGGATGGTGACCGAGCCTTTGATGATGAAGAACAGCGTCTCCGAGCGGTCGCCGGCGCAAATGATATTGCTCTTGGCCGCATAGCGACGGCGCTGGCAATGCATCAACAGTTTGTCGAGGTTCTTGATCTTGGGTGTAGGGGCAATAGCAACCATGGTTGTATCCCGGAAAGACTGCACGGTGTGTTTGGTTTTTTTATGAGGCACTGAGGTTGCTACAAAGCTGGCAATGCGCCAGCGAATTGGCGCCAGCTTAACAGACACTTCCTGCAATATTCGAGATTTTACCTACAAAGCAAAAGGTTCTGTCCTAGGACGGCGAGCGCTGTCAATCCAGGGCCCTGTGCTAAGCTGGCGACCCTTTTTTATACAGTGGAGTCTTGGCGATGAAGGCACGCATCCAATGGGCTGGCGAAGCCATGTTCCTCGGCGAATCCGGTAGCGGTCATGTCGTGGTCATGGACGGTCCGCCCGATGCCGGTGGTCGTAACCTGGGTGTCCGGCCGATGGAAATGCTCCTGCTGGGTGTCGGCGGTTGCAGCAATTTCGACGTGGTCAGCATTCTCAAGAAGTCCCGTCAGGCCGTCGAAAGCTGCGAAGCCTTCCTCGAAGCCGAGCGCGCGACCGAGGACCCGAAGGTCTTCACCAAGATCCACATGCACTTCGTGGTCAAGGGCCGCGGGCTGAAAGAAGCCCAGGTCAAGCGCGCCATCGAGCTGTCTGCCGAGAAGTATTGCTCGGCCTCGATCATGCTCGGCGCGGCGGGTGTCGCGATTACCCACGACTACGAAATCATCGAACTCGGTTGATTCGACATTCAACTATCATAAAAGCGGTGCAGACTCTGGCGATCCCAAGCTGACGTCTGCATAATGCGCCACTTTTTTCAGGGTAGTGGTCCGTCAACCGACAGACCGCTCGCCCGAACAGACAACCAAAATCGCCATCGCGAAGAGGTGTTAACCGTCCTACGCAGGTGCGTCGTACGCATCTGACGGGCATGCTTGATCACGCGGCCCGGGCCGCAATACATAGAGAGTTTTTAACGGTGAAAAGCAAACTCAAGCTCCACGGGTTCAATAACCTGACAAAGACCTTGAGCTTCAACATCTATGACATCTGCTACGCGGAAACCCCGCAAGACCAGCAGGCTTACGTCGAGTACATCAATGAAGAGTACAACGCGAAACGCCTGACGCAGATCCTCACGGAAGTTGTCGATATCATTGGTGCCAACATCCTGAACATTGCCAGTCAGGACTACGACCCACAAGGCGCCAGCGTCACGATTCTGATCTCTGAAGAGCCGGTGACCCCGACCGACAGCCAGATCGAAGAGTCTCCGGGCCCGTTGCCCGAAATCATCCTGGCCCACCTCGACAAGAGCCACATCACGGTGCACACCTACCCGGAAATCCATCCGGACGACGGTATTGCGACCTTCCGTGTGGACATTGACGTGTCGACCTGTGGTGTCATTTCACCGCTTAAAGCGCTCAACTTCCTGATTCACCAGTTCGATTCAGACATCGTGACCGTGGATTACCGTGTGCGCGGTTTCACCCGTGACGTCGAAGGCAACAAGCACTTCATCGATCACGAGATCAACTCGATCCAGAACTACCTGTCCGAAGACACCCGCGACGCGTACCAGATGACCGACGTGAACGTGTACCAGGAAAACCTGTTCCACACCAAAATGCTGTTGAAGAACTTCGAACTGGATAACTACCTGTTCGGCGACGCGACCAACAACCTGTCCCCTGAGCAACGCGCCCAAGTGACGGATCGTGTGAAACACGAAATGCTCGAAATCTTCTACGCGCGCAACATGCCGACCTAAGATTCTCGCGAGCACAAAAAAAGGCGACTCCCTCACGGCAGTCGCCTTTTTTATTGCCGCAGATCCCATGTAGGAGCGAGGCTTGCCCGCGAAGAGGCCCTAACGAACAACACAATCGTCAGATTCTGTAGGTACTCTTGGTCATCACCTTGGCCATCAAGCTCATCCCGAACTTCACCGGCGCCGGAAAACGAAAGCCCCCAGCCTCCAGCGCACTTTCGGCATGTTGCTCTTCATCAACACGCATCTGCTCAAGAATCGCCCGGGACTTTTCGTCCTCGGCCGGCAGTTGCTCAAGGTGTTCGTTCAAGTGCTTGCACACCTGATGCTCGGTAGCCGCAACGAAACCCAGGCTGACCTTGTCGCTGATCAACCCGGCCACCGCGCCAATCCCGAATGACATGCCGTAGAACAGCGGGTTGAGAATGCTGGTATGGCTGCCCAACTGCTTGATGCGTTGCTCGCACCAGACCAGATGGTCGATCTCTTCTTCAGCAGCATGTTCCATGGCGGCGCGCACCTGCGGCAACTTGGCGGTCAGGGCCTGCCCTTGATACAGCGCCTGGGCGCAGACTTCGCCGGTATGGTTGATGCGCATCAGACCGGCGACGTGCCGGGTGTCTTCGTCGCTCATTTGCGTTTCCGGCTGCACGATCGCAGGGGACGGACGGTACGGCTGGCCGCTGAAGGGCAGCAGGGTACGCATCGCGGCATCGGCTTGCAGCAGAAGACGGTCAATGGGCGAGTAGTGACGTTGGGTAGTCATGCTGATCTCCGGGAGGAATCTCGGCGGCCAGTTTAACCCAATCGGCCGGGGAAGGTTTGCGCTGGGTCATCAACCCTGTAGGAGCGAGGCTTGCCCGCGAAGAACGATAATGCGGTCTATCTGAACAACCGCATCGACCTTTTCGCGGGCAAGCCTCGCTCCTACAGTAATGCGGGATGGATCAACCCGGCGGCCAGTGCATCTGACGCTGACCCAGCACATGCATATGAATGTGGTAGACAGTCTGCCCACCTTCTTCATTGCAGTTCATGACAACGCGAAAACCTTTTTCGCAACCCAGTTCCAGTGCCAGGCGCTGGGCAGTGAACAGAATATGCCCGGCCAATGCCTTGTCGTCCTCGGTGAGGTCGTTCAAGGTGCGCACCGGTTTCTTCGGGATCACCAGGAAATGCACCGGTGCCTGCGGGGCGATGTCGTGGAAGGCCAGTACCTGGTCGTCCTCGTAAATGATCTTCGCCGGGATTTCCCGGTTGATGATCTTGGTGAACAGAGTATCCACAGCTGTTTTCTCCGTTGTTTGGGCTGGCCTGAGTGTACTCATGGGTGATCCCCGAGCCCAGCCTTTTGCCTTGAGGCCAGGTCAGCGCGGGCAATAGGCCTTGTTGACCATGCCTGTGATGGTCCTGATCAGCCAGCGTGAGCCGAGCCGTGGCAGGAAAGCGAACCAGCGGTTCAGCCGGCCCGGAATAATAATGGCGCGATTCTTATCCAGAGCCCGCACGGTATAGAGCGCGACTTCCTCCGGACTCATCAGCAGTTTGCTGTCGACCAGTTTGTCGCTGTTCAGTTGTGCGGTGCGGAAAAACGCGGTGCGGGTCGGGCCGGGGCAGAGTACGGAAACCTTGACTGCGCATTTCTTCAGCTCGACGCGCAGCCCTTCGGAAAAGTGCAGTACATAGGCTTTGCTGGCGTAGTAAGTGCTCATCCACGGGCCGGGATGGAACGCTGCAACCGAGGCGACGTTCAAGATCTGCCCACCGCCCTGCAAGGCCATGCTGTTGCCGATGGCATGGCACAGGCGAGTGAGGGCCAGAATGTTCACTTCGATCAGGTCTTGTTCGGTCATCCAGTCCTGCGCGAGGAATGGGCCGCAGGTGCCGATGCCGGCGCAGTTCACCAGCAAGTCGATCTGCCGGTCGCCTTCTTCCAGTTCCAGCAGAAATCCGGACAGGCGCAGCGGCTCGCCGAGGTCGCAGGCGCGGAACAACACCTCCACGCCAAAACGTTGGGTCAGTTCAATTGCAATACTTTCCAGCTGATCACGCTGTCGGGCCACCAGAATCAGGCTGCGGCCACGGCGGGCCAGCGCTTCGGCCATCGCCAGGCCGATGCCGCTGGAAGCGCCAGTGATCAGAGCGTAACGGGTCATGCAGTTCTCCATCGCAACAGCTCCGCGCCTGCGACGCAGGTGTCACGGGCGGGGAGCGCTGTTCATTCTTTCGCAGAGTCTACAGGGGCCGGGGCTTATTGGGCTTCCTCGTCTGCGGAATCCGGCACTTGTTCCGCCTCTTCGGCGGGCTCGACTTCCACTTCTTCGGTGGTTAGCGAGCTGCTGTCATAGCTGAGTCCGGCAGCGTCCTCGTACTCTTGCTGGATCGCACTGAAAGCACCGGCCAATACACCGATAAAGACGAGGGCAATGAATACCACCCACAGCGAAGACAACACTTTGACTGCGGTGGTGTTTGGCGGTGGTGGTGGGCCGTAGCGATTGGCGATGGTGTTGCCCGGCACGCACATGAGCACAAACGGAAAGAAGCTGCCTATGAACGGCACTAGATTGAGCAGCCAGAGCCAGCCGGACCAGCCGATGTCGTGCAGGCGCTGAACGCTGATCTGAACGGTGACGACCGCGATGGCGATGCACAGGAGCACCACCACCAGGCCGCCGACAATCAGGCCAGCAGTCGAGTCGCTGGCGATCAGGGCGATGGCGAAAATGGCGACGACCGACCCGACGCCGAGCATGACCAGCGTCGCCACCATGGTCCAGGCCAGATAGCGCAAACGGCCGATTCGTCCTTCGACGCCAAAAGGCTTGAGCGTGCCGAACGGCGGCAGGTTTTCGCCGACCCTGGCCTGAGGTGGTGCGTACGGCGACTCTGGTTCTGCGAACGCGGGTTTACTGCTGGCGGGGGCGTGGTGGTGAGCGTCGGCCAGGTTCAGTTCAATCGAGGGCTCGGCTTCAATGCGGGCTTCGATGCCGGTTTTCGTCAGCGCCTGAAGGTAGGTTTGCGCGTCAGTCTGCGACAGGCCTTGCTTGAGCGTAACAGCCTGTCCGTTGAACAGTCGTTCGACGGCTGCCACTTCGCTTTTGTACAACGCCGCCAGATTGAGTTTGGCGGTGGTGAGGTCGATCCCTGGCAGCAGAGCGCCGTCGAATACGATCTTGAAACGGTTGTCGCTCATTGCGAAGCATCCTTGTCGCGGGTGTTTGAATAGTTAGAGAGTTGCGAGCCCGGAGTGTAAGGCCAGTCGAGGATGACTGGCCAAATTTCCTGCTAACGCGGCCAGCGTTTCGGCAGTTGTGCTGCCAGCTCCAGCGCCTGGCGGTATTCAGCGTCCAGCCGGGCAACCAATTGATCCACGCTCGGTAAATCGTCGATTTCACCAACGCCCTGGCCGGCGGACCACACGGTTTTCCAGGCCTTGGCTTCATCGCTCAATGGCTTGAGTTTGGAGCCGAAGTTGACCTCGCCTTTGTTTTGCAACGCCGCCATGTCGAAACCGGCGGCTTCCAGGCTTTGGCGCATGAAACTCGCCGGAACACCCGACACCGCTGGAGTATGAATGATGTCTGCCGCTCTGGATGTCAGCAGCATCTCCTTGTAGGCCTCAGGCGCATGGCTTTCAGTGGTGCCGATAAATCGCGTACCGAAGTAGGCCAGATCCGCACCGAGCAATTGTGCCGCGAGTATCTCGTGACCGTGATTGAGGCAGCCGGCCAGCAGCAGCGTCTTGTCGAAGAACTGGCGGATTTCGGCAATCAGCGAAAACGGGCTCCAGGTACCCGCATGTCCACCGGCACCTGCGGCAACGGCGATCAAGCCATCTACGCCAGCCTCCGCTGCTTTCTCTGCGTGGCGACGAGTCGTTACGTCATGGAATACCAGGCCGCCGTAGCCGTGGACTGCGTCGACCAGTTCTTTCACGGCGCCAAGGCTGGTGATTACGATCGGTACCTTGTGCTCGATGCAGATCTCCAGGTCTGCTTGCAGGCGCGGGTTGCTGTTGTGGACGATCAGGTTCACGGCGTAGGGCGCCGGGTTTTCCATTGTCGCCAACCCTGCTTCGATCTCTTCCAGCCAGGCCTTGAAGCCGCTGCTCTCACGCTGGTTCAGCGCGGGGAAGCTGCCGACCACGCCATTACGGCAGCAGGCGAGTACCAGTTGCGGGTTGGAAATCAGGAACATCGGCGCAGCCACCACGGGCAGGCGCAAACGTTGTTCGAGCAAAGCGGGCAGCGACATTGGAAGTACCCCGGTGAGTGGTGCCGATTGAAGTTAGAACGGCCGAACGACGACCAGAATTACGATAGCCAGCAATATCAGAACCGGCACTTCATTGAACCAGCGATAAAAGACATGGCTGCGGGTGTTCTCGCCACGGGCAAATCGTTTCACCTGCGCGCCGCACATGTGGTGGTAGCCGATCAGGATCACCACCAGCGTCAATTTGGCGTGAATCCAGGCACCTTGGCTGAATATGCCTGGGTTCAGCCCAATCAGCGCAATGCCGAAAACCAGCGTGGCGATCATCGCCGGGCCCATGATGCCGCGATACAGCTTGCGCTCCATCAGGCTGAAGCGTTCCTTGCTGACGGTGTCTTCGCTTTGGGCGTGATAGACGAACAGGCGCGGCAGGTAAAACAGGCCGGCAAACCAGCAGACCATGCTGATGATATGAAGCGCTTTGAGCCACAGATAAAGCATTTTTGGTTATTCCCAGGTTCACGGTAGCGAAGATAGTAGAGGGTAGAGCGTCCGCACGTCACCTTGACGGTTGTCGCAGGGCGATACGGGCCCTATTATCGACGGCTTTCCAGTGGGTTCGTTGAGGGCAGGTTTATGGTCAAGGTCGGTATCGTCGGCGGCACGGGTTACACCGGTGTCGAACTGCTGCGTCTGTTGGCACAGCATCCGCAGGCAGAAGTGGTAGTGATCACTTCCCGATCCGAGGCCGGTCTGGCCGTGGCTGATATGTATCCGAACCTGCGCGGCCATTACGACGGCCTGGCGTTCAGCGTTCCGGACATCAAGACCCTGGGCGCCTGCGACGTGGTGTTCTTCGCCACGCCTCACGGTGTTGCCCACGCGCTGGCCGGTGAACTGCTGGCGGCCGGAACCAAGGTCATCGACCTGTCCGCGGACTTCCGTCTGCAAGATGCCGATGAGTGGGCCAAGTGGTACGGCCAGCCGCACGGTGCGCCGCAGCTGCTGGAAGAAGCGGTCTACGGCTTGCCGGAAGTCAATCGCGAACAGATCAAGCAGGCTCGCCTGATCGCCGTACCGGGTTGCTATCCAACGGCTACGCAATTGGGTTTCCTGCCATTGCTCGAAGCCGGTCTGGCCGATACCACGCGCTTGATCGCTGACTGCAAATCCGGCGTCAGCGGTGCCGGTCGTGGCGCGGCCGTAGGTTCGCTGTACGCCGAGACGTCGGAAAGCATGAAGGCCTACGCCGTCAGAGGTCACCGTCACTTGCCGGAAATTCGCCAGGGTCTGCGTCGTGCTGCAGGAAAGGATGTCGGCCTGACCTTCGTTCCGCACCTGACGCCGATGATTCGCGGCATTCACTCGACGCTCTACGCGACGGTCGTGGATCGTTCGGTGGATCTGCAGGCACTGTTTGAAAAGCGCTATGCCAACGAGCCGTTCGTTGATGTGATGCCAGCAGGCAGCCACCCGGAAACCCGCAGCGTGCGCGGCGCCAACGTCTGCCGTATCGCCGTGCATCGTCCGCAGGACGGTGACCTGGTGGTGGTGTTGTCGGTCATCGATAACCTGGTAAAAGGTGCGTCGGGTCAGGCGGTGCAGAACCTGAACATCCTGTTCGGTCTGGATGAGCGTCTGGGCTTGTCGCACGCTGGCATGTTGCCGTAAGGCTTTAGCCCGCTCAGCAAAAAGGCCCGTTGAACGGGCCTTTTTGCGTTTCGAGCCGGCAATCGGGTTTATTGATATACCGTAACAATAGTTGACCGCTTTTCTAGGAGAAGCGGATAATGCGCGTCATCACGCATTATGGCGGCGTAACGCCGGGAGATAGTCAGCATGAGCGTCGAATCCTTCACCCCCACGGCTTTGCAATTCACCCACGGTGCCGCGCACAAGGTGAAGAGCCTGGTCGATGAAGAGGGGAATGATCGCTTGAAGCTGCGCGTATTCGTTACGGGCGGCGGTTGTTCAGGTTTTCAGTACGGCTTCACCTTCGATGAAGAAGTGGCCGATGACGACACCATCGTCGAACGTGAGGGCGTGAGCCTGGTCGTCGATCCGATGAGCTTCCAGTACCTGGCAGGTGCCGAGGTGGATTATCAGGAAGGTCTGGAAGGTTCGCGTTTCGTGATCAAGAACCCGAACGCCAGCACCACGTGTGGCTGCGGCTCTTCGTTCTCGATCTGATCGCGATTCACCGCATTACAAACGCCGCATGGCCTCAGGGCTCTGCGGCGTTTTGCTGTCTGGCGTTCAGGCCGGGTAGATGGCGCCGAGTACGCGCAGGCCGCGAGCGCCGGTGACGCTTGGACGATTGGCCGCGATACCTTCCAGGCAGCAATGAGCCAGCCAGGCGAAGGCCATGGCTTCGACCCAGTCCGGGTCAACGCCATGAGTGGCGGTGCTGCTGACGTTCGCGTTTGGCAGCAGGCTGGCCAGGCGCTTCATCAGCGTGGCGTTGTGCGCACCGCCGCCGCAGACCAGCAACTCTCGGGTATCCGCCTGGGCGCTTTGCAATGATTCGACGATGGTCAGCGCGGTCAGCTCAAGCAGTGTTGCTTGCACGTCTTCGGCGGCGAAGGTCGGCAATTGCGAAAGATGCTGTGTCAGCCATGGCAGATTGAACACTTCACGGCCGGTGCTCTTCGGGCCTTTGGTCACGAAGAACGGATCACTGAGTAGCGCTTTCAACAGAACAGGTTCGACTTGGCCGCTGGCTGCCCATTGGCCGTCACGATCAAAATTTTCGCCCCGTTGCTGATGAATCCACGCGTCCAGCAGCACGTTCCCGGGGCCGCAGTCGAAACCGGCTACGGGTTGGCCGGGTTCGATCAGGCTGAGGTTGCTGAAACCGCCGACGTTCAATACTGCGCGGTTGCCCGCCTGCTCTTCAAACAGCGCTTCGTGAAACGCTGGCACCAGTGGTGCGCCTTGCCCGCCGGCCGCAACGTCGCGACTGCGGAAGTCACTGACCACGGTGATGCCGGTCAATTCGGTCAGCAGGGCAGGGTTGCCGATCTGTACCGTGAAGCCGCGTGCCGGTTCGTGGCGAATGGTCTGGCCATGGCTGCCAATCGCGCGAATGTCTTCGGGGTTCAGGTTTTGTTGATCAAGAAGGGTGTGAATGCCCTGCGCCGCCAGGGTGACCCAGTTTTGCTGGGCGATGGCGGAGCGGGCAATCTCGTCCGGGCCGCTGGCGCACAAGCCAAGCAACTCGGTGCGCAGGGAATCAGGCATGGGAATGTAGTGCGTGGCGACCAGTCTGATCGCCGGGTTCAACTCAACCAGCGCGATGTCCAGGCCATCGAGACTGGTTCCGGACATCACACCTATATAGCGCGTCATGGCTTAGCGCTTGCTCGAAGCCAGTTGGGTGGATTTCTCTTGGTCCATACGCGCCATCAGAGGCTGACTCTGCGCGAGGAAACGTGCCCGTTCTGCTTTGGAAATTGGATCGGCCATCGCCACTTTTTGACCTAGTGGATCGACGTGCACACCATTGACCTGGAACTCGTAGTGCAGATGCGGGCCAGTGGACAGGCCGGTAGTGCCGATATAGCCAATCACTTGACCCTGCTTGACGGAGCTGCCCGTCTGGACACCTTTCGCAAAGCCCTGCATATGGCCGTACAGCGTGCGATAAGTGTTGCCGTGCTGGATGATCACGGTATTGCCATAACCGCCGCGACGGCCGGCCAACAACACCTTGCCGTCACCGGCCGCCTTGATTGGCGTGCCGCGCGGAGCTGCGTAGTCGACGCCTTTGTGAGCGCGGATCTTGTTCAGGATCGGGTGTTTGCGGCCCATGGAGAATTTCGAGCTGATGCGGGCAAAGTCTACCGGGGTGCGGATAAACGCCTTGCGCATGCTGTTGCCGTCAGCAGTGTAGTAGCTGCTGTTGCCTTGTTTGTTGGTGTAACGCACGGCGGTGTAGGTCTTGCCGCGGTTGGTGAAGCGTGCGGAAAGTATCGGGCCATTGCCGACAGCCTTGCCGTTGACGACTTTCTGTTCGTAGATCACGTCGAACTCGTCACCCTGGCGAATATCCTGGGCGAAGTCGACGTCATAGCCAAACACGCTGGCCATGTCCATGGTCAGGCTGTGGGACAGGCCGGCGCGCGCGGCGGACTGCGACAACGAGCTGTTGATCACGCCGTGAACGTAGGCGGAGCGCACGGTAGGCTTGGCGGTGATGCGGTTGAACACATAACCCTTGTCATTCTTGGTCAGGGTGATGCTTTCGAGGTCGCTGACCTTGCTGTGCAGGTTGGTCAGCTGGCCTTCGGGGTTCAGTTCGAATTCGAGTTTCTGGCCGTGTTTGAGTTGGCTGAATTGCTTGGCCTGCTTGTCGCTGGCCAATACTTCATGCACCGAAGTGGCCGGAAGGCCGACTTTCTCGAACAGCGTGGAGAGCGTATCGCCTTTGGCGACGATCACTTCCCTGTGATTGGGACCCTTCTTTTCTTCGACAACCGGCGCGGGTTTGGCCTGGGCAGTTTCCTGGGACTCTTCGGCGCTGTCTTCGATCTGCGCAAAAGGGGAAGTTGCCGGCTCATTTGTGGCTTGGGCGACGTCGGCAGCGTCTTGATCTTGTGTCAGTTGTTCAGCAGGGCTTTCCAGTTCAAGACTCAGTGTCGTCTTTTTGGCTTCTACATCACTGGAAGGAAATACCAGAAGCGCCAGGCTCAGAAGGGCGGCGATACCACTTGCTGCGAGCAGGTGGGTCTTCGGGTAAAGCGGAGGCGCTTTAGACGATTCTTTGGTCATAGGTAATTTTGACTTTGAAAAAGATGAATTGGAAAAGATGAATGACATGATGAAGATGAAATAACTGTATAAAATATAACCAAATCATCTCTGAAGCAAGTCCGTGGTCACTCTGTCAGCGGATTGGCGTCATTGCGCCGGCCAAACTTTGTATTTGACGCGTGATCTTGTATGGTTGGTTCCCTTTGAATTCGAGCCTTGCGGGTCTGTTATGAAGTCGGTTGAAGAGCAGCTAGCGCTGATCAAACGTGGTGCAGAAGAACTGTTGGTCGAGTCCGAGCTGATCGAAAAGCTCAAGCGTGGCCAGCCGCTACGTATTAAGGCAGGCTTCGATCCGACCGCGCCGGATTTGCACCTGGGTCACACGGTGCTTATTAATAAGCTGCGCCAGTTCCAGGAGCTGGGGCATCAGGTGATCTTCCTTATAGGTGACTTCACCGGGATGATCGGTGATCCGAGCGGCAAGAGCGCTACGCGTCCGCCGCTAACCCGTGAGCAGGTTCTCGAGAATGCCGAGACCTACAAGACTCAGGTTTTCAAGATTCTTGATCCGGCCAAAACCGAGGTGGCGTTCAACTCCACCTGGATGGATCAGATGGGGCCGGCCGACTTCATTCGCCTGACTTCGCAGTACACCGTTGCTCGCATGCTCGAGCGCGACGATTTCGACAAGCGCTACACGACCAATCAGCCAATCGCCATCCATGAGTTCCTCTATCCGCTGGTTCAGGGTTACGACTCGGTCGCCTTGCGCGCGGATGTCGAGCTGGGCGGTACCGATCAGAAGTTCAACCTGTTGATGGGGCGTGAGCTGCAGCGCGGTTATGGTCAGGATCCTCAGTGCATTCTGACCATGCCGTTGCTTGAAGGTCTGGATGGCGTGAAGAAGATGTCCAAGTCCTTGGGCAACTACGTCGGTATTCAGGAAGCGCCGGGAGTGATGTACAGCAAGCTGGTTTCGATTCCGGATGCGCTGATGTGGCGTTACTTCGAATTGCTCAGCTTCCGTTCCATGGATGAGATCAATGCGTTCCGTGCCGATGTCGAGGCGGGTGCCAATCCGCGCGACATCAAGATCAAGCTGGCCGAAGAGATCGTTGCGCGCTTCCATGGTGAAGAGGCTGCGGCCAATGCTCACCGTGCGGCGGGCAATCGTATGAAGGATGGCGAGCTGCCGGACGATCTGCCGGAAATCGAGTTGACCGCTACTGAAGATATGCCGATCGCTGCTGTCCTTAATAAGGCAGGCCTGGTGAAGAACTCGGCGGTAGCGCGTGATCTGCTGAATTCCGGCGGTGTACGTATAGATGGTGAGGTTGTGGATCGCACCTTTATATACGTGTTGGGCGCGACCCATGTTTGCCAGGCTGGCAAGAAGGCATTTGCGCGTATTTCGCTCAAATCCGAATAAAGCTGGAATTAGGGGTTGACGGCAGATTCTGGAAGTCTATAATTCGCCCCACTTCCGGCGCAGTCGAAACGGAAAACTCCTTGGTAAACAAAGAGTTACGCAGTTTTCGACAGCGAGTTGCTTCAGGTCATCG
>NZ_JAGYGF010000074.1:0-24934 GCF_019947305.1 Pseudomonas sp. BF-RE-21
CTCTAACACTCATCCCCCGCCCCGGCGCAAACCCCGGGAAAAACACCAACCCCTGCGACTCAAACCGATACGCCAGCGCCAGTCGATCAGCATCCGGCACCTCACGCTTGGCCTCAAATCGCTCAATCACATCAACCAAAACGCCAGACTCCCGAGACAGCTCATCAACGCTCCAACCCAACATCGCCCGGGCCTGGGCGCAATGGGCGGGGGTGAATTGGAAGAGGGCGATACGTTCCAGGGTGATTTTCATCGCATAAGAGGCCATGGTGTTCTCCGGGCTCGAGAGTGCTGATTCAAAATGTACTGTGTTTTTGTACAGTTGTTTTGCGCCCGGATCAAACTCATTTTTTGAATTCTGCTATTTCGCCCCTGCCAACCAGACGGACGGTGCCTGACCCAACACACGACGAAACATCGTCGAAAACGCCGCCGGGCTGTCATAACCGAAATCCAGCGCAATCCGCGTCACCGGCTCACCCACCGCCAATCGCGCCAAGGCCAGCACCACGCAGGCGCGCTGGCGCCACTGGCTGAAACTCAGGTCGGTCTGCTGGCGGAACAGCCGATTGAACGTGCGCAGACTGACGTGCATCTGATCCGCCCATTGCTGCGGCGATTGATGAACATCGGGTCGCTGCAAGAAGCCCTGGCACAACCCAAGCAGCCGCGCATCGACCGGCAGCGGAATGTGCAACGGCAAGTGAGCACTGCGCGCCAACTCATGCAGCAGCAACTCGATCAACGCGCCATCGCGCCCGGCCTCGTCGTACGTCAGCGGAACCTCCACCGCCTCCATCAGCAAATGCCGCATCAACGGCGAAACACTGATCACCTGACAGCGGTCGCCCAAATCCACTGCACCCGGCTCGATGTACAAACTGCGAGTGCTCACCCCCAGCATCAACACCTCATGCGCCACCCCCGCCGGAATCCACACCGCCCGCTGCGGCGGCACCACCCAGTTGCCGTCATGCGTACCGACCTGCATCACCCCGGTGGCGCCGTACAACAACTGCGCCCGTCTGTGTGTATGACTAGGCAACACATGCCCGTAGGAATAATCCGTACCGATCGCCACCACCGACCGTGGCGTGTCATCCAGCACATTAATCGAAACATTGCGCATCAAGCGGCTTCCAGCAGTTGGCGTAAACGCAAACATTATTGGCTCACTTGCTGAAGCAGGCCAAGCCACATCGCTCTATCGTCGACCACTCTCAACCAACGGACGACGCGCAATGTTCTACCTCCTGCTGACACTCTTCGGCTGCATGACCGGCATCACCGCCGTGCTGTTCGGCTTCGGCGGCGGCTTCGTCGTCGTGCCATTGCTGTACCGCATGCTCATGGCCAGCCACGGTGCCGACGATCCCATCGGCCAATCGGCAATGCACATCGCCGTCGCCACCTCGACCTGCGTGATGATCATCAACGCCCTGGTCGCCACCGGAAAACATCACCGCGCCGGTAATCTGATTCGCCATTACCTGTGGCCGTTGGGCGGGTTCATCGGGTTGGGCGCGGTGGGCGGAGCGGTGGCGGCGATGTGGGTGAGTGGCGAGGTAATTCGGTATGCGTTCATTGCCTACCTGGGCGTGACCATTGTGGATTGCCTGTTCAGACGCGGTTTTCTTACACACGCAGGTAATGGAATCCCACGGCGATTGGGGAGGGCGGAAGTGTCCGGTGGCGGCGTAGGAATCGGCGCCATCGCCACGTTTCTCGGCGTAGGCGGCAGTGTTATGACCGTGCCATTGTTGCGTCGATGCGGGTTGAGCATGTCGCAGGCAACATCCATGGCCAATCCACTAAGCCTGCCTGTGGCGTTGGCCGGGACTGTGACTTACATGGCGATGGCGGGGTTTAGCGATTTTGATTTGGGAGCGTGGTTTGTCGGTTATGTAGATCTGCTGGCGTTTGCGGTTTTGACGATGGGGTCGTTGGTGGGGATTCGATTGGCTACGCCGTGGATTGGGCGGATTCCGGATCGGATACATGCGCGTATCTATATTGGTTTGCTGGCGTTGGTGATGATCAGCATGTGTTGGAGTTAATCGTTATCACGTTAGCTTTTCATCGATTCGTGGACGAAGCTTCGCCATAATTCGCGGCTATTTCCCGCGAACCAATGTTCGCTGCATTCAAGGATGATTTGATGTTTAAAGGATTGATTCGTCTGCCTGGCGTTGTCGTGTTGATGTGCTCAACGTTTTCCACACTGTTGTGGGCGGACAGCGGCAAGCAGGTCTACACCGGGACGCTGGGCAAAATGCCGATTGTGCTAGAGGTGAACGCCGACGGCAGCGAGGGTCGTTACTTTTACCAAAAGTACCGCAAGGACTTAGTGCTCAGTGGCACCAAGGAAGGGGAAACGCTGGTGCTCGAAGAAGGTGACCAGCGTTATGGAGAGTACAAACCTCTTCCGACAATTCGCTTACAGCCCGAATCCAACGGTTGGTCCGGTGAATGGGTCAGCCCTAAAGGGAAGGTTTTGAAGGTCCAGTTGCAGCCAGCAAACCTTCCTCCGGTTCCCGCTGATACCTTGCCCTATCTCGTCAGACTTCACGACAAGGCGCCTTACGAATACCTGCGCTTACAAGGTATGAAGCTCATCCCAGGCAAGACCGAAACCTTCATGGGATACACGCTGCAATGGTGGAGCGAGCCACAATCAAACGCCGAGCTATTTGAAGTGATTTCGGGTTACAGCGCCGAAGAGCGTCAGCAAATCAACCAGCAATTGATGGGCCGTTTGTGGCGAGAAGTCGTGGGGTATTACGGATGTTTCGCCAATTACGCTGATGCCTATTACTCACAGATCAGTCAGCCTCTGTGGATGACGCCGTCCGTGATGAGCGTTCGGGTGTCAACCGAGTACTTTTGTGGCGGTGCTTATCCGGATCAGGTCAATGACTCAATCAACTTCGATACCAAAACGGGCAAATCCCTGACGCTTGAAGATGTGCTGTGGGTGGGGCAGGGCAAACCAATGCATTACGAGGAAGACTACGACGTCTATAACTCTTCGTCCGAGTCATCCACTGCTTATTCTGATTACCGCAATAAAGAGCTGGCGCCGTGGCTGGTGGCACAACTGCTTAAGCTCTATCCCACTGAAATGACGACAACGCCAGAGGGGGAGAACGATTGCGGCTACAACGATGATTACCCTTGGCACTATCCGGGCTGGTACTTCACCGAAAAAGGCATCAAGTTAGAGCCATCCTTCCCTCACGTGGCTGCCGTGTGTCGAAACATTGGTTGGGGCGTCCTGCCTTACAACCTCGTCAAACAACACCCCGGCGGCGTCGCGCTGCAACTGCCCTGAGCCGAAGCTACTTATCAGCCAACCCCGGTGCCTCACGAATAATGAAGTGATCCAGGTTCTCGATATTCGCGCTGAACACCCCGAACGTCTGCTCGGGGTTTTTCTTGCTCGGCACCTGCTTCAACTCCGGCGTCACGCCATAAAAGAAGCAATACAGCTCCGCTTCACTGTCGATGGCGTGCTTGATCTCTTCCAGAAACGCTTTGCGCTTGCGGTAGTTCTCGATCAACTTCTTGCTCAGGTAAACGTTTACCGAATAAGGCTTCTTCTTCGCCTCATCCGCTTGTTTGAACCAGACCTTCTGCTCGAAATCGATGCGAAAGCTCTGCGTGTAATCCTTGATCTCCTTGATCCTGCCCCAGTAAATCAGCCCCTTGTTGTCCGTCAGGTATTCGATCTTCTTGAAGAACGACCCATAAGACGCCGTGTGCTCGCCAATCTTCAGCGGCACGCGCTTGAGCAACTCCTTGTCCTCGAAGTTCGACACAAAACACTCCACCGGGTGGGCGAAGACACTGGTCTTGTCCGGCGCGGATTCGTGGCTTGGGTGTTCGGTATCGCTGGGCTGTGTAAGCGGTTTCGGATCGTCCCGCGTTACATCCGCCGCCACCGCCGGGTTCGACGGCTTACGCACATACTGACGCCGAGTCAGCAACAACTCCGAAGGGAAATGCTCCTCACGACTGTCATCCGTTTCCGCACCGTCCGCGTCCACACCCGGCCCCGGCGCCTTGAGGCTGGCATAAGGACAATCTGCCACATGCCGGGTGCTAGGCGTGTTCTTGAAGTGCGGGGTGCGGACGTAATTCACGTTTTTGGCGTTGAATGTCGTCAGCACGTTTGCAGCATCGAACGCCGCCCTGCATGCGTCATTGGGGCATTGGAAGTGTTCCTTGGCGGAATCGAAATCCATGGTCTCGTCGAAATTCAAATCGCGCACGTCATAGATCGACAACTTGTCGTCGAGGCTGAGGCAGTAGGCGAGATCGAATTTCATGGCGGGCTCGGGTCCTTGAGTGGGGAAGGTATTAATAGCGGGAGGCGAGGCGGCTTGCACACACTCTTTTAAACACACCACAAAATCAACGGCAACACACCATCCCCTGTAGGAGCGAAGCTTGCTCGCGAAAAACCCAAGAACACCACGGGGCATCTGGTTACACGCGTTACCGTTCACGACCATCGCGAGCAATCTCGCTCCTACAATGCTTGGGCTTGATCAGTTGAATGAGCAGGTGGCTTGGGTGCTAAGAACAAGGTCAAGACACAGAGGTTTGAGGCGTCATGTTTGACGTCGAATAACCTCGACACCTCGCCTATCGAACATCTCCGACTTCAGCTAACTTGGCTAACTCAGTAGAGGTACCAAATTGGTGTCCCACTCATATGTTCAAGCGTTGCAGCTAAGTTGAAATAGGTAGGCTGCGTCATACACTTTTTTTCCCAGCAAAGCCTCCAAGGCTCCAAGCTGCTCGTCCGTAAGGTCGTATCCTTCCCATCCTTGCTGCTCAGCAGTCCAACCCATAATGTTTTTAATTTCCTGATCGCACCCAGCCGGTAGCTCCACTTCGAATGCCAGCAGTTCGTTATGTTTGTGAAAGGCTTCGATTACATAAATCATGGTTCCACACTCCTGGAGCTGTCTGCAGGTTTGGTTTGCTTGCCGGTAGTCGGATCATATTCTCCGAGATGGCGGCCGCGTTTGTCGTACATCTCCACAGTGCCGTGCTGCGAGTCCCATTCAAAAATTGTCCCTTTTGACGTTTTCCATCGTTTTCGAAGGCCACCGCCGCCTTTTAGCGGGGTCTTACGTTTCGCTCTCGTTGCATCGGGAAAGGCAATTAGCCCCTTCGGTGCGGGATGGTAATTGTGGTCAGCAACACTCACCACAACATAAACCGGCCTAATCCCCGAATCCGCCGGGAACACCAGAATGAAATCCTTGTACTCCGGCGGATAAACCGGGTTCACGATGATGCTGTCAGCCGCTTTCGTTGGCGGGTAAACCCAGATATGCGGCGCTTGCGGGGCAGCCTCCAGCGCCGGAATGCCCAGGATGTCGGAGCCATCCACGGCCGGCGTCCAGATCAGTTCAATGCCGTCACCCAGGTCAGCCACCTGCTGGCTGCCACGCAATGTGAACTGCACGACATCAACCATTTCCCAATCGCGATTTTTGCCGGTGTAGAAACCATATCCCTTGAGGCTGCCGTCAGTCTGTTGCTCGACCTGCAGGCGAACGCGGGTACGGGCCTGTTTGAGCGCACGGAGTTGGTCGTCGGTGTAAAGCGAGCTGTCGCCCAGACTCGAAGGTGTGAACAGCGCAACAAGGCCAACCAGCGTTGCTGTTACGGCGCTCGCTGCGGCCACGGGAGCAGCGGCGAATGCCGAACCGGCCAAGGCGAGCGAGCCCAGACCAGCGGGAATCGCAGTGCCACTGATCTTCTTCAGTGGCACTGCGCCTGATTCGTCCGGTTCGCGAGCACCCAGCAGAATCAGGTCACCGTAGTCTTTCAGGCTATCGGTCGGCACCATCCCTGAGGGATTCGCGTAATCGATGATGGCGTCCGGCAGCTTGCAGGACTTGGCGAAGACACATCCAGCTTGAGTGGGCCGTTGCTTTTCCGCGATGACCTGACGGCTGCGTTCGAAGGCGTCTTGCCTGGCCAGCATGGCCTCATAGGCTTTTTGTCTGGCGTCCCGCTCGGCCAATTCGGTGGCGGTCATGTAGCGGTAGGTGACGTGATGCCCATCGCCGGAGGGCGGATTCTTAATCCGCGGAATGTCCTTGTTACCAGCCACTGATCATCCTTTCGTTCATCCATCGGCAGCCCCGGAAAAGGGGCTGCGCGACGTTAACGAACGTGGCTAATCGTGGCTGTAGGACGGATCCTGAATGACTCTAAGCGTTTTCTCTTTTTATCGGGATTGCAGCGCAATCCTTAGGACTCGGCGCCTTCGTGCGCGTAGGTTTTCCTGGCCCAATTACTCAAACTTCAACTGCTCCACCTTCTTAAACAGTGACGCAGTGAACTCATCCCGATCACTTGAATGGTGACAACGTCGATGATAATTCGGACACAGCGCCACGGCATTGCTTGAATCGGGAGCAGACCCCGCAGCAAATTCTCTTGTGGGAGCGAGCTTGCTCGCGAAGGCGTCATTAAATACACCACCCAAAAAATCCGCTGCCTGAAACTCAAGCAGCGGATTTTTATACGGCAATGAACAATCAGAACCCTCGCAGCACTCGTGACGCCTTACGCCACCACGATCCGCGCTGATTGAACGGATCATCTGCCAACACGCAAGGCATGTCCCGCAACCGAATCCACGGCTCATCCTGCCAGTGCAACATGCAGAGCGACATCTTAGGCCAGTCCAGAACACTCAACGTTGGCCGTTCAACTGAACGCGACGGGCGCGCATCACGTAGCGTCGGAACAACCTGGTGAGTCAGCCATTCCCTAAGGAGCCGGTACTCCGGGCAATAGTGATAAACCAGCAACGCATAAACGCCGGACTCGCTGATCATCAGTCGTTCTTCGGCAACACCTTGAGCCTCCACGAGCATCATTCGCCGCTGATCTGCATCCAGCTTGCGTGACATGCGTTCGTCGAGATGTTTGCCCATCAATCGTCCCAGGTCGTGAGCACAGAACCAGGCCTGGTTCTCCACCAGTAGGGCACGAAGACAGGTGCCGTGACGAAGGAAGAGGGTTGAAACGAGCGGTTCAGGCATGGCGAACCTCCTGAAACGGAAGCGCGCGATTGGACACACGGATACGGCAAGTCACCTTCATCGTGAAGGTCGGAATGTCAGGCATTTCCTTTACCTCTGGCTGCTTTCTTAGGGCATTCGTTATGGGTGTCGGGAGCTAAGAAACCCACCAGAGACGGGCCGGACATATTCCCCTTTCGGGTCTTGTATTCGCCCACTCCCGACATAACGGGGATTTTTCGCAGACGTAGAGAAACCGCAGACGAAAAAAAGCCGCATGACTGTCGGGTGCGGAGGACCGCTCTGGTTTGCGAGTTTCTTAGGCTCTCAGACAGGAGGTTAGGAGGAATGTGGTGGAGGGTCAAGTCATGGATTGAGTGGCCAGGCCTCACCAACATGCTTGCCCATCACCGATCTGATGACGCAGTAGCCTGGACAAATTTAGAATCGCCATATACTGTGTTTTTATACAGTTTTCCTTGCGTGCCAAGTCGCATTTGTTTCGTTGCCACCATGTGGCTGTCATTTCGTAATTTAGCGAAATGATAAATTTACATTGGCTTCACAAGGGATAGAATAGTGATCATTCGTCACAGATTTGACCCAGAGGAAAGCAGGGCTCATGAACCTTTTTGAAACCGCATTTACACAAGCCGACGAGACGAGCCCGCTTTCATTTCAGTCGGATCCTCATCCGGCTCAAGACTTGGCACTTCTACACAAGCTGCTTGAGATTTACGACCAAGGCCAACTGGCCGAAAAGCTAAGTGAGATTGGTTCGCCTCACTGCCGCGAAACGGTCAACCGCTGGGTAAAGGGTAAAGCGTCTCCGAAGCTGACCCACGCTGAGTACACTCATCTGGAGTCTCTACTCCCTAAACGATTGAACCATAAACCTTCCTTTACGTTCATCGATCTGTTCGCAGGAATCGGAGGCATTCGAAAGGGGTTTGAAGCAATTGGTGGTGAGTGCCTGTTTACTTCCGAGTGGAACAAATACGCAGTTAAGACCTACAAGGCGAATCACTACTGCGATCCTGCCCGGCACAGCTTCAATCTGGATATCCGCTCGGTAACTCTTTCCGACAAACCAGAGGTAAGTGAAGACGAAGCCTATTTGAACATTGATCGCAAAATCCCGGATCATGACGTATTGCTTGCCGGCTTCCCTTGCCAGCCGTTTTCGCTGGCCGGTGTATCCAAGAAAAACTCGCTAGGCCGTAAACACGGTTTTGAGTGTGAAACTCAAGGCACACTGTTTTTTGACGTAGCGCGGATCATTGCCGCTAAACGTCCAGCTGCCTTCCTGCTGGAGAACGTGAAAAATCTCAAGAGTCATGACAAAGGCAACACGTTCAGAATCATCTGCGAAGCGCTTGATGAGCTTGGGTATGAGGTTGCAGACGTAAATACCCCGAAAGGTACAGATCCGAAAGTTATCGATGCCAAACACTTCCTTCCCCAGCATCGTGAGCGGATTGTGCTGGTAGGCTTCCGCCGCGATTTGAATGTCCACCAAGGCTTCACCCTGAGCGAAATCAGCAAGCTTGTTCCGAAGCAAAAACCAACGTTTGGCGATTTGCTCGATAAAGAAGTAGACAGCAAATACATCTTGACGCCAAAGCTCTGGGATTACCTGTACCGCTATGCAGCGAAGCATCGTGAGAAAGGTAATGGCTTCGGTTTTGGGTTGACTCGGCCTAATGATGTGGCGCGTACGTTGTCAGCGAGGTATCACAAGGACGGCTCTGAAATCCTTGTTGACCGAGGTTTTGTCGAGAGTCTGGATTTCAATAGCGAATTGAACCAGATCAATCGACCTCGTCGACTGACACCTCATGAGTGTTCACGTTTGATGGGATTTGATAAGCCCGGTGAAAGCTCCTTCATCATTCCGGTTTCTGACACACAGGCTTATCGTCAGTTTGGTAACTCTGTTGCCGTACCGGTTTTCGAAGCGGTGGCTCGATTAATGAAGGACCGCATCCTGAAAGCGAAAGAGAAAATGGCCGACACTGAGCAGCCCCAGTTGGAATTCGCCCTTCCAGCCTGATGAGGTAGCCGCGTCGGCCTCAGCTCCGGAGCGTCCAGCGCTCCGGTATGGAGGCTATTTGACTGATGTCGTGGATGTAGCTACACGCTCCAGAATGATGGCTGGAATTCAGGGTAAAAACACCAAGCCTGAACTTCTAATCCGTAAAGCCCTGCACGCACGGGGTTTTCGCTTCCGTTTACATGTCAAAGACCTTCC
Source organism: Pseudomonas sp. BF-RE-21 (assembly GCF_019947305.1). Taxonomy (NCBI): domain Bacteria; kingdom Pseudomonadati; phylum Pseudomonadota; class Gammaproteobacteria; order Pseudomonadales; family Pseudomonadaceae; genus Pseudomonas; species Pseudomonas sp. BF-RE-21. The sequence goes on from NZ_JAGYGF010000074.1 coordinate 9,304, forward strand.
CGGTAAGCCAGATCTGGTGTTGCCGAAATACCGTGCTCTTATTTTTATACATGGCTGTTTTTGGCATGGGCATGCATGCAGGTACTTTAAGGTTCCCCAAACTCGCCCTGAGTTCTGGTTAGAGAAAATCGGGAAAAATCAGACTCGTGACAGCCTTCAGGAAGGCGCCCTTAAAGCAATGGGCTGGAGGGTACTTATCGTATGGGAGTGTGCTGTACGGTCGATGAAAAAAGAAAAGTCCCCATTGCTTGTTGACCTGATAGCGAGCTGGCTGATAAATGGATCGGAATATTTCCAGATCGATGAAGAGGCGTTGGAACTAGGATGCAGGTCCTCACAATAGGGATAGTTGATTGTGGCTCATTGGCAGTTCCGACCGCTAAATCCGAACGAAACTTCGGGGGGCAAGCATTTCCGACGACAACTTCGCAGACTAAGAACGCACCAGCGTTGAAGTCCTTATCCGTGAAACGCTCCAGAACCCATTGGATGCGCGAAGCAGAGACAGCATTGTTCGCGTGGAATACAGGCTTGTCACGGTGGACGTGGCCACCAGCGAGTTCCGTTGAACTTTTTGAGTCTGCAAAGGCTCGCCCGAATATCAGAAATAAGGAACAACAATGGGCTTCCATCCGGAATGGAATGATATTTCCACTTTGATCAATCAGAGTGAAAGTCTCTTCATCAAGAAACTGTCACGCAATGACACATCTTGGGCAGATAGTCCCAAGAATGGGCATCAGAACGGCTTTTTTATCCCTCGCCCTGTTGCTGAGTCTGACTTCTTTCCAAAACTGAAGAATTCCAACCCGGACAAACCGCACATTTACGATGTCGAATATCCGACGTTCTGGCCGGCTTCTGGAGAGATAAAGACATCGACGATTAAATATTTTTCGATGCGCAATCCAACAAATTTAGAGAAAGCAAAGCCAAGGTACGAGTGGCAGCACACGGGCATGCCCAAGGAGCAATTCCAGCTGCTTTCCCCAGCCTCGCTGCTCGTTATCGGAAAACTCAAGCAAGTAAAGTTTGGCTCCAGCTATTGGTTCATCGTCGTCGATTCGGTAAGCGAAGAAGCGGAAATTATCGAGACTGCGTTCGAGCTGGGTGCCGATTTCCACTACGGCCTGTTCGATCCTTCTTCGCTTGCTGAGCCTGCTTCCGAAATAGATCAGCTGATTGCCGAGCTGTCGCAGGCGATAAAAGATGGAACCTTGGAACAATTCATTAAGAAGCAGACTCTTCCATCTCCGGAGACACTGGCGGGAAAAGCTCAGGACAAGTGGCTTGATGGGAGCGGCTTCTGTGACATGAATCCGTTCACCGTCTCCCAGCCTGGTGATGCGGTCATGCTTATCAGCAGAGACATTGAATATTCCATCTACAAGCAGGCAGAACTTCGCTTCCGCGCAGCTCAAGTCGCCCGAATCCTGCTTCACGGGGGAGGTGATCCTGTTAGCAATCTTGTTCGGGCATTCTCTGAGCTCGACTCGATATTCCTCAGCGCGGCGCAAACCAGAAAGAGCAGAGCAGGGCTTTCGTTTGAGCATCATGTAGCGAGGCTTTTCAAGGATGGTCGAATTCGTCACGAACCGCAGGCTGTCTTCGGTGGCCGGCGCCCGGATTTCGTCTTGCCTGATGTCAAGGAACTCAACATAAATGGAGATGCGGTTATTGTTTCCTTGAAGACAACTCTGCGCGAACGATGGAAGCAGCTGGCCTTAGAGAAGCCGCTTGGAACAATTTTTCTCGCTACTGTTGATGACCGAGTGTCGGGTGAGGCCATTGATGAGATGGAAAGGAATTCGATTTCGCTGGTTGTACCGGAGTCTTTGAAGAAAGCTAAAGAATCAGCTTACGACGGCTACGATAATGTCATTACTTTCAGACAATTTTTCGATAATGAGGTGAGATTGAAGCGCCCTTCATTGATCCTTCCACTGTAGCCCCTGACTAGCTCATGAGTTAGTCAGGGGTTTGACCTCAACGCCTGCCTACTACCGCTGCTGACTTGTTCATTACGATTGGAGACACGTAGCTGGTCAGTCCTGCCTGCTTGTGTTCCAAGACGTGATGAGTCATCGGCAAGTGGGTTCGCCAAACCTTGGCGGGCTGGGTGGTCCAGTACGGCGAACATCTGCAACCGAGCGCTAGCCATCGCGCCTTCGGACGTGTCGCTGAACAGCCAGTTCTTGCGCCCGATAACGAAGGGCCAGATCGCAAGTCTTTTTCATGGATTTTTTAGAGTGCTCAGGTTCTTGCAACTTGTGACTCACAATCCGGGCTTGGCAGCAGTTCTTTACTACACTCTCCTTTGCCTTCACGCAGCCAGCTGTGCCTCATCGGATCCTCGGCATCGGATGGCGCAATTAGCCTCAATTGAGAGCGGCTTGTAAATGAGCTGCTAGGTGTGGGCTAGTAGCAGGCGACGCTGATCGCCTTACTCGTTAAAGGATGCTTGAGAAAGTCAGGGTCGGCAGATGCAGTATTTCGAAGGGGATGTGTTACATGAAGCTACCCCTGCGTGGGTAGTCGCGGCGCTCAGTCTGGGGTATAGGTGGCGCCAGAGCTGCAATAACGCTCGTCGGATCGGGCTGTTGTCGATGCCGTGCGGATCGGAGGCCGCCGGTCTCGTCGCGCTGGGCGCGCTGCGGAGCGATCTTGAGCGTGCTACGGCAAACTATGTCGATACGCACTTCGACCTTTTACTACGGCGGTGCCACGAGCGCATGGCTGCACTGAGACGCGGCGACTCCTCTGGGCTGCCTTCATGGGATGTGCGCAATGTCGTCGAAAATACCTGCTGGCGTTTTGCTCCTGACAATGAGAGTCCCTATGAAATTGTGATCGAGGACCGCACGCACCAGCGGCTTATCAAACGTGGTGGAAAACTCACTCCCAATCCGAATGGACCATGCCGCCGTTACATCAGACGAGAAAACGCCCTCGGCTGGCAGCTACACAATCTTCCTCTGCCACAGATAAGCCCCGGTGGATCAGCTCTGGAACTGTCGATTTATAGTGCTCTGCCTGGCTGCAACGGGCCGATCCTTGAAGACAACCTGCGTCGCTCCTATGACGGTCTGGTGCTGGTCGGGCAGGGCGCCGCGCGCGACACAACCTATATGCAAAAATTTTATGCTGCGGGTTTCGCGTCCGATAATTGCCAGGTGCCGCTGGGCGAGCTTCTGACACTGCATTCCAAGGAAAAGAAGTACATACAGCGTCTGGGTTTTCTTAATGAGCGTGCTCCAGATAATTCCGGACACGAAGCCTGGCTGGTTGTTGCCGATGGCCTGCCTGCGCTGCTCTCTGCGGAGAGACTGTTTCCTGGCAGCGACATTATCGGTGTCTGCAACCGCGATGCCGCTATCGAAGCCACCGATCAGCTAAGAGACCGGCTGAACGGAATCATCCGCTACTACACCGAAATGTACACCGGCAACTGTCTGCCTAGCGTACTACCAGAAGGCATGTTGCTGCGTGTGTTGCAACGGAAGGCAACCTAAATGACGTACATCTCAACGACTGAGCGCATGAATTTCCTGGCAGACAACCCTCCAGTTCAGGAGCTCCATGTGTGCGAGTCGCAGCTGTTTTCTGCGATTCGTAGTCATATGCGGGCGCTATTTTCCGCCATCTATTCGCCAGAAGGCGATGCGCGACAGAATGAGCCTGCACTGGCGCTGCGCATGGAGATGATGAAATGGCTGACATCGCCGTTGATACCGAATACCGATCTTCTCCTGAATTTCGGTTTGGCCAACGAACTTCACACTCGCCACAGGTGGGGCGAGTACGCTGTGCGCGAAGTTATGGCGTTGAAAGACCTAATCAGCCGCTACCGCGAAGAAGGCTCGGTGCTGAATAAGGAGTTCGTACAGGTATTTTGCAACCTGATAGTGGAATTTGGTCAGGACCGGCTCAGAATCTGGTGCCATCGCAATGAGTGCGATCTTTTCCGTGAGTTACTCGAGGGGCTGACCGAGCTCGACGACCACGCGTTCATCTGCTCGCTTGCCGAGTATCGCAGCGGTCCACCAGCTGATGCGTTGATCAGGTTCGGGCCGCTGCGCACACACGGCATGGCAAAAACACCGGAGACACTGATCACTTCGCCGGCTTACCGCAGGCTGGTCAGGTTTGTCTGGAAAGGGCTGGCAGATGAGGAAGGATTCGCGGCCGATCCTGTGGTTCCCGCACACAACTGGCTGGTAACCATGCGGTCCGTGAGGCACATAGTCACCGGCAGCGCTAGGATAGACGCATCCCCGTCAGCGGAGGAGCCAGCCGACGACATTGTCTTCTTTGCCGAGACCAAGGGCGCCGGTCGAGGCTGGCATCGCTGTGTGCTGGTGGAATTGCCTGGTGATTGTGGGGTTCTGCTGCGGCCCGGAACAAGCCAGCTGGTATTCGCCCCACGTCGTGATGACTGCGACGCAATCGCCTACCGCCATATCATTGATGTGGAGGAAGGCGATTACCTGCTGATCCACGATGCCGATGCGAATTTTGGGGAGATCAGCGTCGACGCCGCCAAAGCGCCGCTGGCAGCCGTCTGGAAAAAGGCGCTGGCCGACCTGTACAAACGACAGTCGGGCTTGTGTGTCCAGAAAATGAAGGATGCCGGCATTTCACTGCGTAATCTTCATCGCGCAGCAGAGAGCTGGATGTCTCTGAATGGCAGCGTGATTCATGCGCCTCAGAGCCGTGATCATTTTCAGGCGCTGCTTACCCATGTGATCGACCCGGAACTCATCCCCCCACGGAACCACAATGGACAAGCTGTCCCGGGTTGGCGTCTGGCCTGGGCCGAAGTGGCGGCCTCACGGTCCACAGCGGTCGAGCACGGTGTCATGGAATCCGCCATCGTCAATGAGCAGCTCATTGTGGAGTTGCGCAAAGAACTCGGCCATCTGCGCGACATGGTTTCGCCCGATGGGGGTTACCACCACTTGTTGACTCCTGAGAGCGGACTGGCTGGCAGTGTAAGGTTTGATCCGGTCATCAGCATTGCGTCCGGCTTTGCCGCACCGCAGGAGGAAATTGGTAAGCCAATGAAGCTGCTGGTCGCGGAACAGTATCGTTGTGAATCAGGAGATGCACTGTAATGCACATGATCCCTGCTTTCATCGATGAGTCTGCTCCGCCAGGTGAAATAGACGTGTTCCGCAAGCTGGAAAGCTCGGGACACGACTGGATCGTGATTCACTCACTCGATCTTGCTCCATACAACAATTATCGTCGCACCGAGATCGACTTTGTCATTCTGATCCCCGACCTCGGTATTCTCTGCGTTGAGGTAAAGTCGCATCGTGAAATCGGGTTCGACGGCAGCAGCTGGTATCCGGACAGCGTCACTAAGTCGCCATTTCGCCAAGCACAGGATGCGCGATTCGCGCTGCGTCGTCGTTTGGTGGACCGGCTATCCGCGTTTGCGCATGTGCCTGTTATTCATTGCTGCGTTTTCCCGCGAGCGGACTTCGCCGTGCCGGCTAATGTGTCCATTCAGCCGTTCGAAGTGATGGATCGCGGCCGGTTTGCCGGATGCGGCACGGGCGAGGCATTCTGCGACGTACTCAAGCGCATGGCACAGCTGGCCATTAGTGCCGATCCACAGATCTCCCCGCTGAAGGTGCTGTTGTCGGCATTTCATCGTGACGAGTTCATCAATTTCTGTTTTCCGATCCGAAAGCGCCGCCCCGAAAAGGCTGCCGAAATACTCCATCGCGAGGCGGAGCTCGAGAAGCTACTGCACGAGCAGCAGCGGCCGGTTCTGAGGTTGACGGACAACAACCCTCGAGTTCTGGTGGAAGGGGGAGCTGGGACAGGAAAATCACTGATAGGCATTGAGGTCGCCCGGCGCAAGGCCGCCCAAGGGCTTCGCGTCGGTTATCTGTGTTTCAACCGGTTGATCGGTAGCTGGGCCGCTCGTGAGCTAGCGGCCGACCGCCATCCCGATCTAATCGGCGGCTCCGCATTCAGCGTACTGATGTCGTTGACCGGCATCGAACCCCCGAATGATCCAGATGCCGATTTCTGGGCGCAGCTTCCGATGCTGATTCAGGATCGTCTGACTGATCCAGCTTGCGCACATGGTGCGCGATTTGACTATCTGGTGATTGATGAGGCGCAGGATATTCTCGCGCGGCCTGACCTTCTGGACTGCGTCCGCCTGCTGATCGACGGAGATCTGATCGACGGCAGTTATCTGATGCTGGGTGACTTTCGAAATCAGGTGCTGACAGGAGCTGACGAACTCGAGGCGAATCTTGTCGAAGTACGGCATCAGGCCGCCCGCTGGCTGCTCACGGAAAACTGCCGGAACTACAAGTCCATCGGGCAAGTTGCAATGACCCTGTCGATGGCTGACCGGAGCACGTATTCAGGCTATATGCGTCATGGAGGCGGCCTGCAGACGTGGGATCTGACTATGTACGAAGACGCGAAGGATCAGGTCCGTAGAATCAGCGAGTGCATTGACTTGGCCCTGGACAGTGGTTTCCGCGATGAGGAGATAACGGTGCTGAGTTTCGGTGCAGAACAAAAATCGGTACTGCCTCTGCTGCGGGAACAGTCTCAACGGCGCTTTGTTTCCGCAGCACAGTTCGAGGCCAAGGGCATCCGGTGGTCCACTGTTTCTGCATACAAGGGCCTTGAGAACAAGGTCATCATTATTGCCGACGTGATGCTGTCCGACAGCGGGTTTAACCGCCATCGCTTCTACACGGGCATCACCCGTGCGATAGAGCGGCTTTACATCCTCTGTCACGCTTCAGGCAAGTCACAGCTGGTCGAATGGGTGGCCTGTACGGGGAAAGACAATGAATAGAGAGCGTTCTGCCGAGATCGAATTTCTGCGTGGTGAGCTGGTGGGACCTGCGCGCACTTTGGATGCCGGCCGGCCTGGCACCACGGTGGCCTTTGATGCGCAGCGCGCTTTCCAGGCGCCAGCCGACGCCAACGGGACGCTGTTCTGGACTCCTGAAGGTACCCTGGTCCCGCAGGAGATCGTGTACTACCGCGGAGAAACTCCACTGCAGCGCTATGGCGCGGGACTGTTGCACCCGCGCAATGATGTGCCCGGGCCAAGAAGCGACGAACCGGCGGCTGCTATGCAAACTGCAGAAGAGCTTGCTGGCGATGCGGCGGTTGAAACCGCACAAGCGGTTGTCGCCGAGACAGAAGAACCGGCGTTGCCTGATGCGGGAGCCGAGAGCGTCGATGCAGCGACGGTGGGGTTGGATGACGATTTCGAAGTCGCCAGTGCCGACATGTATAAGCCCTCGGTCATGGGCATCAGTTTTTGTATCGAAGACGAGCCGGGCGAAATTGTGGTGGTGCTGCCTGCGCAGAAAAAATTCTTCTGGCAGCTGCCGGATGCGACACCTTTCCCGGTCAATGGCAGTTACGAACGCTGTGTCAAAGTCGTACGACCGGAGGGTGGTGGCGAGCAGCCTTTCGATGCATGGCGGCGAGTGCCGGCGACCACCGCAGAGACTTGCGAGCGATTTGAACTCGACAAGCTGAAGCCCGGCGTTACCGAATCCAGAAAGCTGGATCTTCCCTGCGGATTGCCCCTGGAGATCCAGCTGTTTCCTCGGCGCATGCATGGCAAGTGGCTCATCACCTGTGTGCTGCGCAATCTGCAGGACGCCAGCACCCTGAATAAGCAGGAGGAGCGCATCCGCAATGTGCTCTTTCAGGCGTATTTCGAAGTGCGCGTCCAGGGCGGCGCAAGATTCAGCCGCTACCCCGAAGGCGTCAGGCCGTTCGAACAGTTTGATGACGACGAGCAGACCCTCGCGCTGCTCTACCGTGATGCGGCCACTTGGGCGATCGGACATGGCTGTGCCGCTGGCTGGGATGGGGTGGATGGCGACACGCCGGAAGTGGTTTTCGCGGATGTGATGCCGGCCGTGGAACTCCCTAGCATGACGCCCAACATTAGGGGCCTTGATGACCAACTGATCACCCTGTCGATGCGCGAACTCGCCGGGCTGCCTTCCTTCGGTGAGGGCGGTGCGGGCTGGCAGACACTCACCCGTCTCGCAGACGAGTACGCGGCATGGATTACGGCAAGGGAACAGGAGCGCACAGGGCTGGATGCACATTATCAGGATGTGGCTGAGCGCCATCTTGATGACTGCCGGCAGTGTCTGATGCGTATCCGACGTGGGATTGCCATCCTGCAGAAGGATGAAACTGCGCTGGAAGCGTTCCGGTTGGCGAATCAGGGCATGCTGCTGCAGCAGATCGCGTCCAAGCAGATCGAACGCCGCCCTCTCAGCCGTCTTGAGGGTTACGTCGCGGCCGAGGAACTGCCGCTCGGTAAGCCGCGCACCGCTTGGGATGTCTGGGCCGCCGGCACGGAAAGGCCCGATGTCGGACGCTGGCGTGCATTCCAGGCGGCCTTCCTGCTGATGAGCATCTCCGGGCTTGTCGAAGGGCACTCCGACGACCGCGAAATCGTCGACTTGATCTGGTTCCCAACCGGAGGTGGTAAGACCGAGGCCTATCTCGCGGTTGCCGCGTTCTACATGTTCCACCAGCGCCTGATTGCACGCCCCGACGATGCGCTGTCCCGCGATGGCACCAACGTCTTCATGCGCTATACCCTGCGCATGCTGACCACGCAGCAGTTCCAGCGAGCGGCCAGTCTGATCTGCGCCATGGAGCAGATCCGTGTGCGCCTGCGTGTGGAAAGCGCGCGGCCCCAGCTCGGGGAAAGCCGATTCTCGCTGGGGTTGTGGATTGGAGGCGATGGCTCGCCGAATACTTGGGACGACGCCCGCGTCGAGATCAGGAAGTACAGCCGGGGGGAGGTGGAGGGCAATCCGCTGGTGCTCACCGAATGCCCTTGGTGCCGAAGCGCGATCGGGCGCCTGGCATCTGACCGGCCCGCCCGCTATGCAAGGCGCAACGAGAATAACCTTGCCGGACTGGCCGAGTCCAACAAACGTCCTTATCTCAAGTGCTCCGACACCCGCTGCTCGTTCGGTGGCGAGCACGACAGTCTTCCCGTCGAAGTGGTCGACCAGTCCATCTACGACACGCCGCCGTCCATGTTCATTGGTACGGCGGACAAGTTCGCAATGATGGCATGGAAGCCGGAAGCCGGCGCGCTGTTCGGTTTCCATCATGGGGCCGCCGGGACAGTCACGCGTATTAGCCAGCCGCCAGGCCTGATCATCCAGGATGAATTCCACCTGATCTCGGGTCCGCTGGGCACGATCTACGGACTGTATGAAGGCGTGATCGAAAAATTTTGCAGCGCTGAGGACCGTACGGGCATGATCCGACCCAAGATCATTGCTTCAACGGCCACCATCCGTGGTGCGACGGAGCAAGTGCGGGCCGTTTATGCACGCGAAGGGCTGCAGCTGTTTCCCAGTCCCGGACTGCAGATGGGCGATTCGTTTTTCGGCCGTTACGCGAAGGAGGGCGACCGGTATGCCGAGGGGCGCCTATACCTCGGCATTCATGCCAGCGGTTACCGGTCTTTCCTGACCACGCAGGTCCGGACATTTTCGGCGGCGTTGTTCAGGGCCTGGATGTTCGATGGCGAAGACAAGGATGCGTGGTGGACCTTACTGGCGTTCTATAACAGCCTTCGTGAACTCGGCGGCGCCCGGACACTGTTCGACTCGGACATCGCGTCGCGCCTGAAGGATTACTCGTTCCGCTATGGCCTCAAGGGAAGCGAGCAACGCTATCTCAATACGGTCGAGGAACTGACCAGCCGTCGTGGTCAGGCGGAACTGGTGCAGTTGATGGACAGGCTGGCACTGGACTGGAAAGAGAAGGGTTCCATCGACGCCTGCCTGGCTTCCAACATCATCGAGGTGGGGATCGACATCGACCGGCTAGCACTGATGGCCGTGGTTGGCCAGCCCAAGTCGACCGCGCAGTACATTCAGGTGACGGGCCGTGTCGGGCGGCGCTGGACCGAGAGGCCAGGTTTGATCCTGAGCATGTTCAATCCGGCCAAGAGTCGTGATCGCTCGCACTTCGAGCAGTTTCACAGCTACCACCGCCGGTTGTACGAGCGGGTCGAACCGACATCGGCAACCCCTTATTCGGTCGAGGCGGTGGAGCGTGCTCTCGCCGGGGTCCTGTTGGTCTGGGCCAGGCAGTGTCATGAAGCCGATTCGCCCGGTGAGGCCTTCGGTAGCTATGACGGCTACCTACAAGATGCGCTTGATATGCTAATTGAGCGCTGTATGGCCATCATGGAGCAGCAGCCCGATGAGGCGCGCCGTGTCTGCAATGCCATGCAGAAAGTTTTCGACAGACTCCGCAAGAAGTGGCGGGGCAATCCGCAGCAATGGTGGGCTTACCCGCAGAGGACGGACGGCGAGTATCTGATGCTATGGTCGAGCGAATACGCCACACCCGGACAGAAACTGAAGGGGGAGCGGATCCTTAGCAGCATGCGCAACGTCGACGGCAATGCCCGCGTGGCGATCAGCAACGATTATTTCGCGGAGGAGCAGATCGAACATGGCCAGTGAGATTCGCCAGGGGCAACTGATTGCGCCCTTTGGCCCGGGGAGCATCTATACCGACAAGAACGGTGTTCCGAACATCATCTGCGGACTGGACTTCTGGTACCGGAAGACGGATGAGCGGGGGCAGTGGCAGATGGGTGAAACGGCCTTGCGCAAGCATGTGGTCGATGAGCCAAGACTTTCCGCGCTGCTCAACGTCCCACAATTTCGCCAGCCGCCGCAGTATTGTTCTGACGACCAGAACCCCGACCTTTCGTATCTGCAAGTTCAGACGCATCGGTTTCCAACCTGGTATGTCAACAGCACCAGTGGAAAGTTGCGCAGGTTCAGCCTAAATACGGAGAAGCTGGCACCTCTGGAAAAGGGCCAGGGCCGATGGCGGCCAGTCCGCTTCATCTGTGTCTGTGCCCATGGTCATATAACGGATTTTCCTTGGAAACAGTGGTTTGGATGTGTCTGTCCTGGCGATGAAGGTCTGGTCCTGAATGACTCGGGCGGCCCAGATCTGCGGTCCGTGAAAGTCTCCTGCAAGACCTGCATGAAATCGAAGACGCTGCTTGGTGCAATGTTCATGGAGCGCGATCCTGTCACTTACACGATCACGGCTTCCGGCCTTAGGGATGCAGGCATTACCTGTTGTGGTGATCGTCCATGGCTTGGGAGGGCGGCGGAAACGTGCACCGAACACCCGGTGGCCGTGCTGATCAACCAGTCAAACATCTACTTCGGCAAGACCATTTCCTCGATCTATCTGCCTGATCTCGCTAGTCAGCGGGAAATTGTCGACATGCAGGAGATACTGAGGCAGCAGGACCTGGATCTGACCACCGTAAAGATCTTCCTCAACATGGAACGACGTCCAAAAGCCCTGGAAATGCTTCGGGAGATCCTGAAACCCCATTACACAGTGCTTCCCGAAGACGATGCGATCCTGAAGGCCTTCGAATCCCTCAGTCAGGGGATCACAGCGACCACCGGCACCCTTCAGCCTGTCTCCCATGAATCGGAAAGTCTGATGTTCCGGCGGGCCGAGTACAACGTCCTCCGGAGTGAGGTTGGTCCGGGCAAGAGCAGTGAATTGCGTGTCATACCTAGCCTGGTTCCAGCAGCCTTCACGTCGTGGCTGGGGACGGTCAACCTAGTGGAGCGATTGCGCGAAACGCGTGTGTTTTATGGATTCGAGCGTCTGGTACGGTCGAAGGATCCGCTCGAAGGCATGCCGTCATCCGCAATGGGCCAGCTTTTTCTGCATCCGCCAGAGCCCGAGTATCAGTGGCTGCCCGCCATCAAGAATTACGGCGAAGGGTTGTTCATCGAGCTGCGCGAGGAGGCAATTAGTGACTGGCTACACAGGGACGCCGATTGGCTACAAAAGCGGCTCGACCAAGGGTTTGTGGATCGCATGGCCAACGAAACGTGGCTACTGCCCCCTCTGAGTAGGGGATGCACGTGGGAATGGGCTGCGCGTTACCTTCTAGTCCATACGCTCGCCCATATTCTCATTAATCAGTTGGTTTTCGAGTGCGGTTACTCCTCCGCTTCTTTGAAAGAACGCATATTTGTGTCAAATGACGATGGCGCGCCCATGGCTTCCTTCCTCATTTATACGGCTGCAGGTGATTCGGAGGGTAGCTTAGGTGGGCTGGTCCGCCTTGGTCGTCCTGAGTTGTTTGAGCCAATGGTTCGCCGGGCCGTCTCTCGTGCATCTTGGTGTTCCGCGGATCCTGTGTGTTCAGAAGATCTGGGAGGCAATGGTTCGAGGCGGGTGAACAAGGCGGCCTGTCATGCCTGTGTGCTGTTGCCGGAAACGGCATGTGAGACGATCAACAACGGGCTGGACCGAGCGACGGTCGTTGGGACACCGGAGGCGCCCCAAGCTGGATTCCTGTCTGGTCTGATTCAGGGATTCGCCATCTGAAAGGGTTTTATACGCGAACCAGATGGTCTTCTCACAAAGTGCAAAGTCTAGAAGTAGGCTTGTTGTTCGATTGACGAGATGTAGCCGTCTTACGTTCGAATATCGGGTTGCGCTCTCGTGTTTCGATCTATGTCGCCAGATATCGGAACTGATGGCCACAAAAAAGCCCTGAACATGTTCAGGGCTTTTTGTCTTTCCGTGTCTCGTCCTGAATAAGGTTTACACCTTCCTGATAAGAAGTCAGAAGGTGTAAACCTATTTCAGGACTAGACACCGATCCACCATTCAATACCGGTAAATTCGGCTCATTCAGGAATCAATCCCAGCTCAAAGCACCACCAGTCTGATACTCAATAACCCGAGTCTCAAAGAAATTCTTCTCTTTCTTCAAGTCCATAATCTCGCTCATCCAAGGGAACGGGTTAGTCGTCCCTGGATACTCTTCCTTCAAACCAATCTGCGACAACCGACGGTTAGCAATAAACTTCAGGTAATCCTCCATCATCGCCGCATTCATGCCCAACACCCCACGAGGCATGGTGTCACGCGCGTATTCGATCTCCAGCTGAGTGCCCTGCAGAATCATCTGCGAAGCCTCTTCCTTCATATCGGCATCCCACAAGTGCGGGTTTTCGATTTTGATCTGGTTGATCACGTCGATGCCGAAGTTCAGGTGCATGGATTCGTCGCGCAGGATGTACTGGAACTGCTCGGCGACGCCGGTCATTTTGTTGCGGCGGCCCATGGAGAGGATTTGGGTGAAGCCGCAGTAGAAGAAGATGCCTTCCAGAACGCAGTAGTAGGCGATCAGGTTGCGCAGCAACTCTTTGTCAGTTTCGACGGTGCCGGTTTCGAACTTCGGATCGGAGATCGAACGGGTGTATTTCAGGCCCCAAGTGGCTTTTTTCGCGACCGATGGGATCTCGTGGTACATGTTGAAGATTTCGCCTTCATCCATGGCCAGCGATTCGATGCAGTACTGGTAGGCGTGGGTGTGGATCGCTTCTTCGAAAGCCTGGCGCAGGATGTACTGGCGGCATTCCGGGTTGGTGATCAGGCGGTACACGGCCAGGACCAGGTTATTGGCAACCAGGGAGTCGGCGGTGGAGAAGAAGCCGAGGTTGCGCATGACGATGCGGCGCTCGTCATCGGTCAGGCCTTCCGGGTCTTTCCAGAGGGCGATGTCGGCGGTCATGTTGACTTCTTGCGGCATCCAGTGGTTTGCGCAACCGTCCAGATACTTTTGCCAGGCCCAGTCGTACTTGAACGGTACGAGTTGGTTGAGGTCGGCGCGGCAGTTGATCATGCGCTTTTCGTCAACGGCGACACGGGCGGAGGCGCCTTCGAGTTCGGCGAGGCCTTCGGCGATGTCGAGGTTGTCGAGGGCAGCCTTGGCGCGAGCGATGGCGGCGGAGTCGGACGCGGTTACAGCGCGAGCTTCTTGAGCGGCAACACCACCGGCGGTGTCGAGGCGGTCCATGTTTGCTTCAGTCGCGTGGCCGGCGTTGGCGCCTTTTACCACGGTCTCGCCGCTGTCTTCTTTGTCGAATTCGTCCCAGCTCAGCATGACGTGTCGTCTCCTGCGTGAGGGCCAGATGCCCGTGTGAAAACTGATTGGTTGGTTTTTCACACGACCGGTCTGGCCGCGTTTGATAGCGTTTTTTGCAGCGGTACACGCAGGCAAATAAACATAATTTTGTACGGGGTTCCGAGAGCCGCTGATGGCGCTGCAGTCGTTGACGACGTCGGCCTGGGCTTCGGACTGGCTGTCATCCCTGTAAGGGAATATTGCAGGCCCGTTTAAGCCGGCATTATAGGGAAATTTTTGCGGCCGTGGTGGGGCGAATCCGCGCATGGAGCGGTCGAGAAGGAGGGTTTTTCGGTCGGAGCGAGGGTTTACAGGGCTTTGGCTGGAGATCGCAGGCGCAGATTTTTTTTCTTAAATTTTGACGTGCTACTTTTTTGTTCAAAAAATAGCCAAAAAATCGGGTTTTTCACTACATGTTGTGTTTTGAGTCGGTTTTCGCTGGCCTCAGACACAACTAGGCCCGACCGAAGTCGGGCTGTCAGTCACGCTCGATGATCAGCTCAGGCGAGCGGCACCGACGTGGTCTGCGCCATCGGCGGCGAGTTTGCCTGCACCGACATGGTCGGCACCATCGGCAGCGACTTTGGCGGCGCCGGTGTGATCGAAGCCATCGGAAGCGAGTTTGCCTGCACCGACGTGATCGGCACCATCGGCGGCGACTTTGGCCGAGCCGGTGTGGTCGTAACCGTCAGAAGCGACAGCGGCTTCGCTGGTGAAAGTGGCCGAGCTAGTGCGGTCGTAGCCGTCGGCGGCGAAGGTGTTGGCGGCCAGTACAGACAGGGTCAGGGCGAGGATCAGTTTGGTTTTCATGGTCGTTGCTCCAGGTTCGTTGGCGTTGTGTGCCTTGGTGTGGAATTCATACTACGCCGATGGATTCGATTAAAAAGCGCAAATAAGTGCTTAAAGCTATCGTATAAATCGATGTATACGGTTCGGCGCTTTGACTGCCTTGAGCATCGTGTTGACCGATCTGTTGCTATCGCCAGCAAGCTGGCTCCTACAGGTCGGTGTGATGATCGGGCATTGGGTCGAACCGTTTTGGGGAGTGCGGGTGATCAGCCGTTGGAGCAGCCGTTACCCATGATGCTGTAGCGCAGGATGTGGCGTTGGCCTTTGGAGTCGTCGTATTCCATTTTCATGGGGACAACTTCGCACACATTGGGGATTTCACTCATGGAGACAACTTTGGCGATATCGAGGTGAGTGGAGTAAGTGTATTCCTCGATGACCGGTTGTTGCTGGGCGACATCAGTCGGGACCTCGTCTGCCATGGCGGTTGCGCACAGGCTGGAGAGGGCCAGAACTAATAAAGCTTTCATTTCGGTTTTACCTTTTAGAGGTCGAGTGGGGTCACGCAACCTTTTTGGGGTTGCGTGTGGAACTTGGTTACCGGTGTTTTGATTAACTGCCTTCGTGGGGGCTGCAACTTGGTTAATCAGGGTTTGCCTTGTTGGCGAGGTGGATTTTAGGCGTGGGGGTGGCATTCATATAGGTGGGGTTTTGATAAACACCTTTGACAGATTTCGTAACAATCGTGGAATACGGTTGTAGGAGCGAGGCTTGCCCGCGAAGAACGATAACGCGGTTTTCAGGTTGACCGCGTTATCGTTC
>NZ_JAGYGF010000075.1:0-20463 GCF_019947305.1 Pseudomonas sp. BF-RE-21
CTCCTACAGGGGGTTGGGTTTCAAGGAAGGATTTCGAAGGCCGTGCTGGCGAGGCGTTCGCCGTTCACCAGGACGTGCACCGCGTGTCGGCCGGCGTAGTGCTTGCGCGTGGTGAGTTCCTTGATGTGCTGACCACGGCTGAGGAGGGCGGTCGCATGGCCGGGCAGCGTCAATGCCTTGAGCTTGAACACCTTCGCCGAGGTGCTGCCATTGGCTTTGACGTAATCGATGGCGTAGTCGATCACCAGGCGCTGACTGTCCTCGACCGTGGATTTAACGCTGAAGGACAAGGTGATTTTCTCCCCCAGGCCAATCACGGCCGGTTCAACGTTCACATCAATGATTTCGACCTCGGGCTTGCCGCCCGCGCCGATGATCGCCAGCGCCCGCTGGTTGCCCTGTTTGATCAGGCTGCGTAGTGCATGTCTGGCGATCCATGCGGTGTGCCTGTTCTCCAGCGACCAGCCTTCGATCAGGTCCAGCACCCACTCGGGATGGTCCTTGGTGATGTCGTTGAGGTGGTTGGCCACCGACTTGCGCACATAAAGGCTGGCGTCCGCCTTGAGGTTGTCGAGGATCGCGGCAGCGAGGCTCGGGTCGGCCTGGATCTGTTCCAGGCGAAACGACCATGGCAGGCGCGGGCGACAGCCTTCGCTGGCCAGGCGCCGGACATGTTCGTTTTCATCCAGCGACCAATCGTGCATCACGGCCAACGCGCGCTTGAGGTCACTGCGCAGGAAATAGCGGATCGCGAATTCAGCAGAGCCGAATGTGGTGAAGTATTTGAGCGCAGCCATGGACGGTTCGAAAGCATGGGCGCCGTAAGTCGCGACGTAATGCGGCAGCGAGATGCTGACGAAGCCGCTGTTCAGGCGCGGGGCGAGGGCGCGCAATACCTCCAGCGACTCATCAAAACCCAGCGGCAGTACGGCGTGCAGTGATTCGCTGACCCGGGCCATGCGCTGCATGATCGACAGCTCGGCCAGTCCGTCGTTGGCCAGTTTGAGGAAGGCTTTGGCGTTGAAGTCGGGGTAGACCGCGGTCATCTCTGTGGCGATGTGTTTGAGGCGCTCGGCGTTGAAGATTTCCTTCAGGGCGGGGGCGGGTTGGTCAACGGCCATTGTCGATTCCTTTGAAATCGTTATTTATCCAGGTACACCGCGTTATCCAGGCGAGCTTGCTCGCGAATACGCTCATCACTGATGAAACGTATACCGATCCTTCCCCGAATGTTTTGACTCATACAACGCCTCATCCGCTTTCACCAGCGCCTGATTCAGCGTGTCGCTCTCCGCGACCCGCGCCAGGCCAATGCTGATGGTCACCGGGTGCAGGGTGGTTCGTTCGCGGACCACCCTGCACAGATCGCCGGCCAGGGCGGCGACGTCTTCACGGCGCACACCGGCGAGGTAAATCGCAAACTCTTCACCACCCAGTCGCGCGTATTCGAAGTCGGCCATCACCGCTTTGATGTCCGCGGCAACGCGCTTGAGCACCTCGTCGCCAATGTCATGGCCGAACACGTCGTTGACCTTCTTGAAGTTGTCGATATCGATCATTGCCAGGTAATGGTCGGATTCCCGTGGCGCGGCTTGCAACTGTTTGTCGGCGCGTGCCATGAACGAGCGACGGTTGGGGATCTCGGTCAGCGTGTCGATGTAGGCCTGATCCAGCAGCAACCGGGACATGATGAAATTGTAGAGTTTGGCCTCGCGCAATTTCAGGAAGCTGTAGACGGTCATCGCACAAAGAAAACCGGCGTAGCAGACCGTCATCATTCCCCGCAGCTCAAGCACGTGAAAGTGGGTGTCGTAGAACGGATTGAGCAGCAGCCAGGTGATGATTTGCGCACCGTAGAAGGACCAACGGCTCAGCGGCAAAACCGACGCGCTGTACAGCGTGCTCGCAGCGGCCAGTACCAGCCAGGCGGGCTGAAAATCGGCGGGCAAGCCGTCGATTACCAGGCGAATGCCCAAGGTCATGGCGAAGACGAACATCAGGTTCAATACGTGGAAATGCCGAGCCTTGCGGGTGAACAGCAGCACAATCGCCAGGATCGTGAATACCCCGAGAAACAGCATCGACAGCCAGGTAAAACCCTGGTCACCGATGAAGCTGACAATCAGATCGAAGAGCACCCAGATAACGATGCTGGCGACATAAATCAGCAGGCAGAATTTATGCAGCCGCTCGAATTCATGCTGGATGAATTCAGCCTTGAGTGCCGCCGGCGCGGCTTTTTTCAGGACTTCATCTTCAATGGTTTTGTACATCGCCGACCTATTGCTTGCGCTGGTTGTCGAGAATCACCTTGCCCCACGGTCGATAACGCAGGGAAAACACCGCCGTCGGATGGCAACCTGCCGAGGAAGCGTCCGGGGCGGCCGGCTCTGCGCGGAACGGTTGGCCTTCGGCGCTGACCTGCCGGAACGCTTCGCGCACGATGCCGACCGGGCAGGGCAGCGCGCTGGCGTAGCCGTTGCGCACCAGTGGTGGTAAACGCCCGGTGCCCGCGCCGTCCTGCCACCACACCTGAACGCCCACGCTCGTCAGCCCATCGAGCCACTGGCCATTGACCTGTGGCGCAAGTTTGCCGGCCGTGAAGGCGCTGACGTGCAGCGGTGCGTCCAGTTTGCCGGCGAAATCCTTGAGTTGGCGCTGCAGGGTTTGCCGTCGCTCGACTGCCAGGAAGTGAAAGTCATCGAGCTCCATCGGCAGGTACCAACCGCTGACCGGCAACTTCCAGTCCTGGCGCAGCCGCTGTTGCTGGGCGAGCGATTGCCCGAGTTGCACCTGCCAATAAGCCGCGAGCCCGGCGCTGTCCAGCTCATCGATACGCTGGTAATAGGCCGGGTCCATGTGCAGGCCCAGTACCAGTTTCAGGCCTTGCTCGTGGGCCAGTTTCAAACTGTTGGCGAGCCAGCCATCGACGCCACCGAAGTTTGAATCACCGTACGCCGTCCATTGCACGATGACGGTCTGCACGCCGTGTTGGGCGGTGTCCTGCCAGATCCGTTGCCATTGCGCCTGGCTCAGACTGGCGTCGACGTTCAGGGGTTGGTAAAAAATCCGCTCATCGGCGCGGGCCATTGTGCTGCTCATTAACAGGCAAAGAACCAGGAGAAAACGCGTCATCAGAAATTCAACTCCACACCCAGCAACACACCGTTGCCGCCTTCATACAGGTTGCCGCTCAGGGATTGCTGATACTCGGTGCGAACCGTCAGGTGCGCGCGGTAAGCATTGTAGATGTCGTCGTCGAACCACCATTGCCAGCGCAAGCCGATACCGGTGCGCAGGTCCTGGCGCCAGTCATTGTTCGGGTCCTGGCTGGCGAACTCGAGAAAGCCGTACGGCATGACGGTTTGCGCACCGTTGAACGGCAGTTTCCAGGTGTGACCTTGCTGGAAGCGCGACAGCCATTGGTGATCACCGGCCTTGGTCCACCACGCGGCGTCGAGGTAGAGGAAACGTTCCTCCCAATCGTTTTCATCAATGCGCCAGTCGTTGCGGAACCGTCCCTGATCAAGAAACGAAGCCGTGGCGCGCAACAGGTAATCGGTGCTGGTGTGACCGTCCTGGCGGTGATCGTTGAACTGGTCGGCGAGTTTTTCAGGAATCAGCAATTGACCCAGGCTCAGGCGCTGATTGTCGTTGTCATCGAACGAACTCTGTTTGTAGAGCTCGCCGTAGAAGTTGATGTTCGCCGTGCCCCAGGGCTTGTAGCGCAGACCCACGCCGGTGCCGAGGGATTCGCCGTAACTCGATCGACCCTGACCGCCAAGCAGTACGCGGCCATAAACCGACAACGTGCTGCCGGCGCGACTCGGCTCTTCGCCGAGCGCATGGTCCCAGATCGCCACTTGTACGTTCTGTGAGGTGGCGCGTCGTGAGCTGTCGCGCAAGGTGCCGTTGGGGCGGAAGCTGTCGTTGGTCGAGACGCCGGCCGGTGACCAGGTGCTGGCCAGCGTGCGGCTGTCGCGACGGGACAGGGTTTCGTGAGCACGGCGCTGGCGATAACGCCTGGCTTCCATGCTGCCGTCCTCATCGTCGGCGGCTACCGGGTGCTGTTCCAGGTCAATGACCCGGCGCAATTCCTTGCGCGCCGCCGCGCTGTCCTTCACTTCGTCATAACGCAGCGCCAGGGTTTCGCCGAGGCGATAGTCTTCCGGAAAATCACGGGTGGCGCTTTGCAGATAAGGGATGGCGTGGGCGCGCTGTTCCCGGGTGTCGGCCCCCGCCAGACGCATGCCGTAATCGGCGCGATAGCGCGGGTTGTGCGGTTCGCGACGCACGGCTTCGGCGAGCCACGCGGTGCTTTGTTCCAGTTCGCCGGCCTTTTGCGCGGTGACCGACGCTGCATAGAAATGCCCGGCATCCGGCGCCTGCTGCAAGGCTGAGCGCTGACGTTGCAATGCTTCGTGATGATCGCCGCGCGCGTCGGCGATCGCTGCGCCCAGTGCCCATTCATTGGCCCCCCGGGCGCGACTGTGTTGCCAGTAACGTTCTGCGAGCTGCGTGTCGCCTGCGGTGAGGGCGCTGCGGCTGGCCGTCAGCTTGGCGTTATCGCTCAACTCAGCCTCCGGCAGGCTGCGCCAGATGGCCAGGGCACCCGCCGAATCACCGGACGCTTCCAGCGCATACGCCAGTGGCAGACGACTGCCACGGTCGCCGAGTTTTTCCGCGGTCTGGTAGTAGACGACGGCTTCACCCGGCCGATTCGGCATGGCGCAACGGCCCAGGGCTCGATAGTCGCCTGCGACCTGCGGGTGGTCGCCAATGGCTTGTTGCACCGCGTCGCACTGACCTTTCTCGGCCAGTTGCGCCAGCAGTTGGCCGCGTGTGGCGGGATCGACGCGATTGAGCAGCGACACCATGCGTTTCTGCTGCGCCGGGGTCGGCGTCGACGAGGCATAGAGCCCCGCCAGCCGCTGCAGCAGGGCAACGGGCAACTTGTCGCCATGACGGTCATAGGCGTTTTCGAGCCACTGTTGCGCGTGTTCGCGCTGGCCGGCGTTCAGCGCCAGATACGTTGCCTGATTGAGCGAACCGAGGTTGCCGGACTGCTGGTAGTGTCGCTCCCAGAGCGTCGCGGCTTCTGTATTGCGACCCAGGGCTTGCACCAGTTCGGCCCGGCGTTTGACCACGTCAGCCGTCTGTGGCTGGCCGGCGAGCCAGGCCATGACCTTGTCGCTCTCGCCCTGGTCCTGCCAGATGTCCAGCAGCCGTGCCTGGCGGCGACTGTCCCAGGGTTCGGGCAGGCGCGTGCCTTGCAGCAGCTCGGTGTCTTGCAGGCGCTGGGCCAGAATCAACCATTTTTGCGGGTCATCGTTCGGCTGGCAGCCACGCAGCTGCGTGCGTGCGGCTTGCGGATCGCGACCGGACAACCATTCGGCCGTCTCCAGGCACGGGCGCTGCAATTCGCCACTCAAGCGTTGCACGGTCGGTACATCGCCGCTTTGTCGAGCCAGTTCCCACAGGCGCTGGCGTTGCGCCGGATCCGCCAGTTCGCTGGCGGGCAATGATTGAATCCAGCGTTGAGCCAGTTGCACTTGGCCCATGGCGATCGCCCGATCGATCATCGCGAGGCGTGCCTTGCGCGCGGCTTCGGGTGACGGGGCTTGCTGCAGCAATTGCTGCAAAGGCTGTTCGTCGAGCCGCTGCACATAGGCATTGGCCAGTCGCTGCCAGCCTTCGGCGTCCAGTTGATCGCTGGCGGCCAGTGGCGCCAGTTGCTCGATGGTGCCGTTCCAGTCGCGCAATTGCTCGGACCAATTGGAGCGGGCCAGTTGCAGGATGTTGTCGTCACCCTTGGGCGTCAGTTGTGCCAGCCAGTCGTGAGCCCTGCCGGCGCCACCAAACTTCGCGAGGCTCAAGCTATAGGCCTGCCACAGGCGTACCCGCTGGCTGAGGTTGCTGTTGGCAATCCATTGTTCTACTTGCTCGCTGCCCGGAGGATCCTGTTCGATCCAGGTCAGGCGCAGGTTGAGCAGGGCGTCGTTGTTGTCCGGGTTGTCCGGCAGCGCCTGCACGGCATCCTTGTACCGTCGTTGCTTGGCCAGGGCTTCCACCAGCAGGGCGCGGGCTTCATCGTTTTTCGGCACCTTGACCAGCAGGTGGCGCATCAGCCGTTCGACCTCGGCCCAGTTGCCCTTTTTCGCTTCGCGGTAGCTGCGATCCATGTAGGGGAAACTGCGAAATTGTTCGAACTCGGTCAGCGGTTCAGCCTGCACCCATGAGCTGGTGGCCAGGCTCAGCAACAGACTGCCGATGAGGAGGGCATGACGATCAGGCTTCATGCGACCTCCCGGACAATGCGGAAGGCCGCTTGCTGTTCACTGGCCTGGTCGGCCAGGGCCTGTTCGAGCACTTCCTGCGTGATCATGCCGCGCGAGATGAGGTGTTCACCCAAGGACATGTGCTCGGCATCGAAGTCGATCAAAGCCTGATTGAACAGGCTCGGCGGGACCATGCCGCGCACTTGCAGCAGATTGCCCAGCAGCACCTGGTGATGGCTGACGCGTTCGAGCAAGGCTTCATCGTCCTGATGGCGCTCAAGCACTTCGAGCATGTGGTGCACTTCCTTATTCTGGCGGGGGCTGGCGTACCAGTAGCGGATACCCAGCGTGACCCGGCCCTGAGGCGCGAGACGGCAGCGCACCGGGCGTTTCAATTGACGGCTGATGGCACCGAGGGAGACCTGGCTCACCGGCCCTTCGGAGGCCAGCACCAGGGTGTTGCCTTCCTCGGCCACCGGCAGCACGCCGTAGTGGGAGGCGATCTTGCGCGGCACGGCGTCGATCAGGCGTTTGTCGAGTTTGAACGGGTTCAGTGGCGCCCATTCGAGATCCAGCTGCTCGGCGAGGGTTTCTACCAGTTGCGTGCTGTCGATGTGTTCACGCAGCAGCAGTTCGTGGCCCAGACGCCGGCGTATCGGGTTGGTGATCGCCGCTTCCAGTTGCTCTTCGGTGAGCAGGCCTTTTTCCACCAGGCGATGACCCAGCGGCGTGCGCTGGGCTTTGGTCAGGGCCGGGAATTCGTGGGTGGTCTTGTCCCACGCCACACGGCGCGAATCCCCCATTTCCATGACCTGGCGCAGCGCCCGCACGTTGGCGAAGAAGTTGATGAAGTTGCTCCATATCATGCGCGGTGCCGACAACAGGCCTTCGACGAGCCCGTAGTAACGGGTGACGAACCAGCCACGCTGGAACAGCCGATTGATCAGCATCAAACCGTTGAGCCACAAGAGCGTAGCGAGCACCGGGCTGTTGGACAGGATCGACGGATAGCGCCAGGCGGTCGGTGCAATCACTGTCATCAGCCACATTGCCAGCAGCACGAGGCACAACAGGTTCACCAGGAAACTCAGCAGGTACGCGATCATGCCGCGACGGTCGCGCCAGAGGAAATAGTTGAGCACGCCCGTGGGGCTCCAGCCGAGGTTCTTGGTGCCTTGAAAGACGATGCCGACGATCCAGCGCGATTTCTGGCGGATGGCATGCTGAAAGTCCCGGGGGAAATGCTCGCGAACGCAGATGACCTGGGAAAACACACGGTCCATGCCGAACGCCCAGGGCTGTTCGAGCGCCAGTTTCGGGTCGGTCACCGAGTAGCGGGCAAAGATGCACTTCATACCCTTTTGCTTGAGGCGGAAACCGATGTCGTAGTCTTCGGTCAGGCTCTGCACGTCGAAGGCGATGCCGTCACCGTCTTCGAGCAGGGCGCTGATGGCTTTACGGCTGAAGCAGGTGCCGACCCCGGCGCTGGGCACCTGGCCGGTCATGGCTTCGCGGACGATTACATCCTTGCCATGGTTCTCGGCGAACTCGTCGACGTAATGCCCGGCGGTGAAGCCTCGCCACTCCGGCGCATAGGGGTAGACCGGAATCTGGATCAAGTCCTTGGCCGGCAGCAGGTAGTTGAAGAGGCGCAATTCCATCGGCGAAATCACGTCTTCGGCATCGTGCAGAATGAACCCGGAAAACTGGATTTTCGCCTCGCTTTCAAAGCGCAGGATCGCGTCGATGATGTTGTTCAGGCAGTCGGCCTTACTGGTGGGGCCGGGGCGGGCGCAGACCACTTTGTGCACGTTGGGGTAGTGCTGGCAGACCGCATCGACGTCGGCCTGCGTCTCGGCATCGTTGGGGTACGTACCGACGAAAATCTGATAGTTCTCGTAATCGATGGTCGACGCCGCCAGGCGCGCCATTTCACCGACCACACCGACTTCGTTCCACGCCGGAACCATGATTGCCAGGGGTTTTTCGGCGATGGCGTACAGGCGCTCTTCATCCGCGCGCTTGAATTTTTCGTAGATCCGCCAGCGCCGGACCAACTTGCGGCCCCAGTACACGAGGTCGATGAACAGGTCATCGAGCCCGAGGAGGAACATCAAAAACGCCAGGGTGATCGCGAGGTATTTGAGACCGAACAGGACGTAGGCAAAAAAATCGACAAAACCGAAAGTCATCGTGCTTTGACCGCCGCCGAGCGCACGCTCAGACGCTCGAACAATCGAGTGCCGATGCGTTCGCTGGCGTGGCCGTCGCCGGAGGGGCTGTGAACGTGGCTCATGCGTTCGAAGTGGACCTCGTCATCCTGTTGGCCGGTGGCGCAGAAGCTCAGTCTGCCCCCGGACAATTGACGCAACACTCTGGCGAGTGGCGCCATCTTGATGGCCTCCGGACGCGTACCGAAAACCATCATGATGTTGAAAGACATTGACCCCTCCTGGGAATGTGGCAAGGCTCTGGCTCAAGGCCAGCAATGCTTTGCCGCTTACTGAGATGTAAATAAAAGCAGCCGGATTGGAGCTTGTCCAATTCGGTTTGAGGCTTGATTGATGTCAATAAATTGCAGCAAATGCTCAGCCGATTATGGCTATTAGATGGCACTTTCCTTAAACGTTCAATTCAGTGCAAAAAAGGTCGCAGCCAGCCGGTTTGGGGCCCGTACTTATTCGATCAGCCTGGCTGATTCGGATTGAAGGCAATTTTCGGGTATCGAGTATACGTGATGCGTTCTCCACACCGTTATTGAGCATGGTCTTGTCGCAAAGCGCCAACGAGGATGCCCGTGCGCAGGCATCGCCTCCTGTCAGAATGGACAGCGGACAGGGGCATCGGCCGCGGCTTTATTGCACTCGGTTGCGAACGGCTCGATGGCTTTTCCTATAAAAAAGGAGGATCAAGCGGTTTGTTCCGGGTTGAAATGTAAGTGTGCCGGCAAGGTGAGCGCACCTGACAGGGTCAGCCTTCGCCCAATTGAGATGCTTTTACCCGCCCGTTGTGGCGAACGGTAGCGCCCAGTCGTTTGCACGAGCGCTACCGTTTTTTCCTGTTGCAGCGCATCCCGTTGATTTCACTCGATTTGTAATTTTCAGAGAAATGGCCCCACAACCTGTGGCACACTTTCTGCTGTCTATTCCGTTGTTACATACTCAGTTCCGGTATAGCGGAATACACATCATCCTGGAGTGCTTGCCATGCATCGCCGACCTTCCTTGTTTAAAGCGTGTGTTTTTCTTTTTGCAGCTTCGGCTGCTGCCATGGGCGTTGCCCAGGCGGCGGACAGCAAGCTCGATAGCGTGCTGGCCCGTGGGAAACTGATCGTGGGCACGGGCAGTACCAATGCGCCGTGGCATTTCCAGGGAGCGGACGGCAAGTTGCAGGGGTTCGATATCGATATCGCGCGAATGGTCGCCAAAGGGTTGTTCAACGATCCGAGCAAGGTCGAGTTCGTGGTGCAGTCGTCCGATGCGCGGATTCCCAACCTGCTGACCGACAAGGTCGACATGAGTTGCCAGTTCATTACCGTGACCGCCAGCCGTGCGCAGCAAGTGGCGTTCACGCTGCCGTACTACCGCGAAGGTGTCGGCCTGCTGTTGCCGGCCAACAGCAAGTACAAGGAAATCGAAGATCTCAAGGCAGCCAATGACAGCGTGACCGTGGCGGTGCTGCAGAACGTTTACGCCGAAGAACTGGTGCACCAGGCGCTGCCCAAGGCCAAGGTCGATCAGTACGACAGCGTGGATTTGATGTACCAGGCCGTGAACTCAGGCCGTGCCGACGCCGCTGCCACCGACCAGTCTTCGGTCAAGTACCTGATGGTGCAGAACCCCGGCCGCTATCGCAGCCCGACCTACGCCTGGAGCCCGCAAACGTACGCGTGCGCAGTTAAACGCGGCGATCAGGACTGGCTGAACTTCGTCAACACCACGTTGCATGAAGCCATGACCGGCGTTGAATTCCCGACCTACGCGGCGTCCTTCAAGCAGTGGTTCGGTGTGGATCTGCCTACCCCGGCCATCGGTTTTCCCGTCGAATTCAAATGACCCCGTGAGAGTGGGGCGCCCATGACGCGCCCCGTTCAAGGTACTGCTGACCATGAACTATCAGTTGAACTTTGCCGCCGTGTGGCGCGATTTCGACACCTTGCTGGCGGGGCTCGGACTGGGCCTGGAGCTGGCGCTGGTGTCGATCGCCATCGGTTGCGTGATCGGCCTGATGATGGCGTTTGCTTTGCTCTCAAAGCACCGCGCATTGCGGGTGATGGCGTCGGTGTATGTGACGGTGATCCGTAATACGCCGATTCTGGTGTTGATTCTGTTGATCTACTTCGCGTTGCCGAGCCTGGGGATTCGTCTGGACAAGATCCCGTCGTTCATCATCACCCTGTCGCTGTATGCCGGGGCGTACCTGACCGAAGTGTTCCGTGGCGGGTTGTTGAGCATTCCCAAGGGCCAGCGCGAAGCCGGGTTGGCCATCGGCCTGGGCGAGTGGCAGGTCAAGGCCTACGTCACTGTGCCGGTGATGTTGCGCAACGTCCTGCCGGCCTTGTCGAACAACTTCATTTCGCTGTTCAAGGACACCTCGCTGGCGGCGGCGATTGCCGTGCCCGAGCTGACCTATTACGCGCGCAAGATCAATGTCGAGAGCTACCGGGTGATTGAAACCTGGCTGGTGACCACAGCGCTCTATGTTGCGGCCTGTTACCTCATTGCCATGATGCTGCGTTACCTCGAGCAGCGTCTGGCGATCCGCCGATAGGAGGCCCTCATGTACGAATCACCCAGTTGGTTGCATGAGTTATGGGTTGCCCGCGAAGTATTGTGGCAAGGCTTCCTGACCAGTGTGCAGGTCTCGGCGCTGGCGATTTTGCTGGGCACGATGGTCGGCATTGTCGCCGGTCTGGTGCTGACCTACGGCAAGTTCTGGATGCGTGCGCCGTTCCGTTTTTACGTGGACATTATTCGCGGCACACCGGTGTTTGTGTTGGTACTCGCTTGCTTCTACATGGCGCCCGCATTGGGCTGGCAGATCAGTGCATTCCAGGCCGGAGCCTTGGGGTTGACGCTGTTTTGCGGTTCCCACGTCGCCGAGATTGTGCGCGGCGCGCTGCAAGCGTTGCCGAGCGGGCAGATGGAAGCGAGCAAGGCGATTGGCCTGACGTTTTATCAAGCCCTCGGTTACGTGCTGTTGCCTCAGGCGCTGCGGCAGATCTTGCCGACCTGGGTCAACTCGTCCACCGAGATCGTCAAGGCTTCGACGCTGCTGTCGGTGATCGGCGTGGCCGAGTTGCTGCTCAGCACCCAGCAGATCATCGCCCGGACCTTCATGACGCTGGAGTTTTACCTGTTCGCCGGATTTCTGTTTTTCGTCATCAACTACGCCATCGAATTACTCGGCCGGCACATTGAAAAGCGGGTGGCCTTGCCATGACTCAACCTCAAGTTTCGAACGTTCAAAATGAGCAGCCCCTGCTGGACATTCGCGGGCTGCACAAAAAATATGGCCAGCTCGAAGTGCTCAAGGGCGTCGACCTGACCATGCAGCGCGGCAACGTGGTCACGCTGATCGGCTCCAGCGGTTCGGGCAAGACCACGCTGCTGCGTTGCGTGAACATGCTCGAAGAATTCCAGGGCGGACAGATCATGCTCGATGGCGAATCCATCGGCTATGACGAGGTCAACGGCAAACGCATACGCCACCCGGAAAAAGTCATCGCCCGCCATCGCGCGATGACCGGGATGGCTTTCCAGCAGTTCAACCTGTTCCCGCACCTGACCGCGCTGCAGAACGTCACCTTGGGTTTGCTCAAGGTCAAAAAACTGCACAAGGACGAGGCTGTCGCGCTCGCCGAAAAATGGCTCGAACGGGTCGGTTTGCTGGAGCGCCGTGATCACTATCCGGGGCAGTTGTCGGGTGGTCAGCAACAGCGTGTGGCGATTGCCCGGGCGATTGCAATGAACCCGAGCCTGATGCTGTTCGACGAAGTCACCTCGGCCCTCGACCCGGAACTGGTGGGCGAAGTGCTGAGCGTGATCAAGGGCCTGGCCGAGGATGGCATGACCATGCTGTTGGTGACCCACGAAATGCGCTTCGCTTTCGAGGTCTCGGACAAGATCGTATTCATGAATCAGGGGCGTATCGAAGAGCAGGGGCCTCCCAAGGAGCTGTTCGAACGCCCGCAATCACCGCGTCTGGCTGAGTTCCTCAAAAACACGCGGTTTTAACTTCTAGCTTTTCAATCAGGAGAAACACTCATGAGCATTACTCGTTACGGCACCGGCAGCAGCGCCGCTGGCGGTACGCCTCGTCCTTTCGCCCGCGCCGTTGAAGCCGACGGCTGGCTGCACGTTTCTGGCCAGGTGCCGGCGTTGGATGGCGAGATCATTGTTGGCGGCATCGTCGAGCAGACTCACCAGACCATGAAGAACCTGATCGCGATTCTCGAAGAGGCCGGTTATGGCCTCGAAGACGTGGTGCGCGCCGGGGTGTGGTTGGAAGATCCGCGGGATTTCACCAGTTTCAACAAGGTCTTCTCCGAGTACTTCAAACCCGAACACGCACCGGCTCGGGCCTGCGTGCAGGCGAACATGATGGTTGATTGCAAGGTCGAGATCGACTGCATCGCGTACAAGAAAAAGGCCTGAGATTTGCGGTGAATTCTTCGCGGGCAAGCCTCGCTCCTACAGGTCGAGGTGATCTGTAGGAGCGAGGCTTGCCGGCGAAGGCGGCCTAACGGTCGACACGGCACTCTAGGTAAACTCCCGGCACTTTGATTGGGAAACACTGACATGACCGAAGACACCATCAAGCGCCGGGCTCGCGGTCTGGACCGGGCGTTCGATATCCTCGATTTCCTCAAGGAAATCGGCCAGCCCCTGCGTCCGAATGAAATTGCCAGTGGCATCGGCAGCCCGAAATCCACGGTCTACGAACTGGTGGCGTCCTTGCTCGAACGGCGGATTCTGGAGCCCGTGGGCAAGGACGGTCACGTTTACCTCGGCCGTCAGCTGTACTTCCTCGGGCAGGCGCATTTGCGTCATTTCGACCTGACCCGCGAGGCCGATCACGCCTTGCAGGAGATCGTCAGCCAGACCCATGAAACCGCGCAGATGTGCCTGCTCAACGGGCGCAAATACACGGTGGCATTGATGAAAGAGGGCGAGCGGCATTTCCGCATTTCCTCGGACATCGGCGAGAACGCGCCGATCCCCTGGACCGCGTCCGGGCGCCTGTTGCTGGCGCACCTGAGCGACCAGGAAATCATCGACCTGATCGATCACGACGACTTCATCCTGCCTAACGGTGAACGCCTGCCGCTGGAGCAGTTTCTCGGTGAAATCCGTCAGGCCGGTATCGACGGTTTTTTCTCCTTCGACAGTGTCGCCGACACCTTTACCCATTGCTTCGCCGCCCCGGTCAAAGACCCGAACGGCGTGGCCATTGCGACCCTGTGCATCGTCGCCCCACGAGCCGATGCCAAGACGCATTACAACGACTATCGCCGGGTGTTGATCGACAACGCCAACCGCCTGGCCCGTCGCATTAACGAATAACAGCGGCTGTTCGCGGCCGCGAAAATGTGAGGAGTTCGACCATGTCTTCTGCCCAAAATACTGCTGCCGTGGAAAAGGGCTTTGCCCAGACCGGTGCCCATCTGGTGCGCGACGTCAGCCTGCCGGCGCTGGTGCTGCATCGCGAGGCGCTGGAACATAACATTCGCTGGATGCAGGCGTTCGTCAGCAACAGCGGCGCCGAACTCGCGCCTCACGGCAAAACCAGCATGACCCCGGCCTTGTTTCGCCGCCAACTGGACGCCGGCGCCTGGGGCATCACCCTGGCCAGCGCTACGCAAACCCGCGCGGCGTACGCGCACGGTGTGCGTCGGGTGCTGATGGCCAACCAACTGGTGGGGACGCCGAACATGGCGCTGATCGCCGATCTGCTGGCGGACCCGACGTTCGATTTCCATTGCATGGTCGATCACCCGGACAACGTCGCTGACCTCGGCGCGTATTTCGCCTCGCGCGGTGTGCGCCTGAACGTGATGATCGAGTACGGCGTGGTGGGTGGCCGTTGCGGTTGCCGGACCGAAGAGGAAGTGATCGCGCTGGCCAAGGCCATCAACGCACAACCCGCGTTGGCACTGACCGGTATCGAAGGTTATGAAGGCGTGATTCATGGTGATCATGCGGTCACCGGCATTCGCGCATTCGCCGCGTCGCTGGTGCGTCTGGCGGTGCAGTTGCAGGACAGCGGCGCGTTCGCCATTGCCAAGCCGATCATCACCGCGTCGGGTTCGGCCTGGTACGACCTGATCGCCGAGTCCTTCGAAGCGCAGAACGCTGGCGGACGTTTCCTCAGCGTGTTGCGCCCTGGCAGCTACGTGGCCCACGACCATGGCATCTATAAAGAAGCGCAATGCTGCGTGCTCGACCGTCGTAGCGATCTGCACGAAGGCCTGCGCCCGGCGCTGGAAGTCTGGGCGCATGTGCAGTCGTTGCCGGAGCCGGGTTTTGCGGTGATTGCCCTGGGCAAGCGCGACGTGGCCTACGACGCCGGGCTGCCGGTGCCGTTGCTGCGTTACAAGGCCGGTGTGGTACCGGCAACGGGCGACGACGTCAGTGCCTGCAAGGTAACGGCGGTGATGGATCAGCACGCGTTCATGACCGTGGCGCCGGGGATTGAGTTGCGGGTGGGCGATATCATTTCGTTCGGCACTTCGCACCCGTGCCTGACGTTCGACAAGTGGCGCACGGGGTGTCTGGTGGATGAGCAGTTGAATGTCATCGAAACCATGGAAACCTGTTTCTAAGGTTCCAGACCGAGGCGCGGCCATCGCCAGCAAGCCGGCTCCTACAGGGGGAACGCATTCCATTGTAGGAGCCGGCTTGCTGGCGATGGCGCCCGCCGAGACACCACCGAACCACCAGAGACACCACAACAATGAACACCATCAACACACTCGGCCCCAACATCCCGCGCATCGCCTTGATCGGCGAATGCATGATCGAGTTGCAACACCGCGCCGACGGCAGTCTGCAACAGAGCTTCGGCGGCGATACCTTGAACACGGCGGTCTATCTGTCCCGGGAACTGGGCGAAGGTGGCAGCGTTGATTACGTCACCGCCCTGGGCGATGACAGTTTCAGCGATGCCATGTGCCAAAGCTGGGCCGCCGAAAACATCGGCCTGGACATGGTCCAGCGCCTGCCCGGTCGCTTGCCCGGTTTGTACTGCATCCAGACCGACGCCGCCGGCGAACGTCGCTTTTTGTACTGGCGTAACGAAGCCGCCGTCCGCGATTGCTTTACCACGCCAGCCGCCGCGCCGATCCTCGCGGCGCTGCCGGATTACGACGTGCTGTATTTCAGCGGCATCACCCTGGCGGTGCTCGGTGTGCAAGGTCGGGAGAAGTTGCTGGAAAGCCTGATCGAAGCACGGCAGCGGGATGCGCGGATTGTGTTCGACAACAACTACCGGCCACGTTTGTGGGCATCGATCGAGGACGCTCGGGCGGCGTACCGCAGCGTGTTGCCGTATGTGGATCTGGCGTTGCTGACTGTCGACGACGAACAGGCGTTGTTTCATTTTTCCGATTGCGAGGCGGTGTTCGCCGCTTACGAGCAGGTGGGTACGCCGGAAGTGGTGCTCAAGCGTGGTGCCGAAGCGTGCCTGATTCGCTGTGAGGGCGAGTCGTTCGAGGTGCCGGCGCAGAAGGTCGAACGCGTGGTGGACACGACGGCGGCGGGGGATTCGTTCAGTGCGGCGTACCTGGCCAGTCGGCTCAAGGGGGGGAGCCCGGTGGAGGCGGCCGAGGCGGGGCATCGGTTGGCGAGTCGGGTGATTCAGGTGCCGGGGGCGTTGATTCCGCGGTAGGTGGTGAATGGCCGGCTGCTGCGCAGTCGGATCGCGAGCAGGCTCGCTCCCACAATGGATCTGTGTACGCCGCAAATCCAATGTGGGAGCGAGCCGGCTCCGGGCGGCGTTCCGACGATGGGGCCCTCAAACCAACCCATCAATCCCGATAAAACACCTGCACCAGGTGATAGCCAAACTTGCTCTTGATCGGGCCATGCACCACCCGCAACGGCTTCTTGAAAATCACCGCATCAATCACACCGACCATCTGCCCAGGCCGTACTTCACCGAGATCACCGCCGCGCTTGCCGGACGGGCAGGTGGAATACTTCTTGGCCAGCACATCGAAGGCTTCGCCCTTGGCGATGCGTTGTTTGAGCTGCTCGGCTTCTTCCGAGGTTTTCACCAGAATGTGGCGGGCTTGAGCTTTCATGGGGCGAGTACCTTGCAACGGTAGTGGCTATGTGGGTGGATCGGGGCGCGCGATTATGCCTCAACTCACTCGGGTTGGCCGATCATCGTGCGAATCTTGTTGGCCAGCAGGTCAACCGAAAACGGTTTGGCCACCATGTCCATGCCTTCCTCAAGGAAGCTCTGACGCTCGGCGGCCATTTCCGCGTAACCGGTCATGAACAGCACTTTGAGCTCCGGACGGTGCTGACGGGCGATTTCTGCCAATTGCCGACCGTTCATGCCCGGCAGCCCGACATCGGTCACCAGCAGATCGACCCGCAGACCGGATTCGAGCAGGGGCAGGGCGGTCTTCGCATCTTCGGCCTCGTGGGCGTGATAACCCAGCTCCTTGAGCAGATCGAATACCAGCATGCGCACCGCCGGATCATCTTCCACCAACACCACGGTTTCCCCGGCTATCGCCGAGGGGGCCTCGCCGATGACCGGCGTCAGCACATCTTGCGGCTCCATCTCGTGCAAGCGCGGCAAGAACAGGCGCACGCTGGTGCCCTGGCCCGGCAGGCTGAACAGGCTCACGTGGCCGCCCGACTGCTGGGCAAAACCGTAGATCATCGACAAACCCAGCCCCGTGCCCTGGCCGATAGGTTTGGTGGTGAAGAATGGATCGAACGCCTTGGCCAACACTTTCGGGGTCATGCCGGTGCCGTTGTCACTGACGGCGATCATCAGGTAATCCCCGGCCTTGACGGGCTCCAGAATGTTGATGTCACTGCTGTCCAGATAGACATTGGCGGTTTCGATACGCAACTCGCCGCCATCGGGCATGGCATCCCGCGCATTGATCACCAGGTTGAGCAGGGCGTTTTCCAGTTGGCTGACGTCGGTGCTGACCGGCCAGGCTTCATCGGCCAGTTGCAGTTTCAGCTCTATGTGGTCGCCCTTGGTGCGGCTGAGCAAATCTTCCAGAGAATGAATCAGTTCGTTGGCGTTCAGCGGCTTGCGATCGAGCGACTGGCGTCGGGAGAAGGCGAGCAGGCGGTGGGTCAGGGCGGCTGCGCGGTTGGCTGAGGACACCGCCGCTTCGGTGAAACGGCCGATCTCGGCGGTACGTCCATCGGCGATGTAGCGCTGCATCAGGTCGAGGCTGCCGATGATCCCGGTGAGCATGTTGTTGAAGTCATGGGCAATACCGCCGGTGAGCTGGCCGACCGCTTCCATTTTCTGCGCATGGCGCAGGGCATCTTCGGCGCGCTCGCGTTCGAACATTTCGTTTTGCAGGCGCTGGTTCGCTTCGGCCAATTGCTGGGTACGGGCGGCGACACGTTCCTCAAGGGTTTCGTTGAGGTTGCGCAAGGCTTCTTCGGTCTGTTTGCGCTCGGTTTCGTCGATCACAAAAATGTAGAAACCGTTCACCGCGCCATCCGGCCCGTGGCGGGGCAGGTAATTCATCAAGGCTTGTCGAGTGCTGCCATCACGATGCGGCGTGCTGATGCTGAAACAGCAGGTCCTGCCCGCCAGTGCTTCGGCGATGTATTCGGCGCGCAAGGCGTAGGCTTCTTCACCCAGCACCTCACGAATGGTCCGACCGTAAAGCTCCTGGGGCGTCAGGCCGTACCAGTCGAGGTACGCCGCGTTGTTCAGGCGAAAGCGTTCCTCGCTGTCGACGTAACTGATCAGGATCGGCATGGCGTTGATGATCAGTTGCAGCTCGGTCTGACTCTGACGCAAGGCCTGTTCGGTGTGTTTTCGTTCGGTCAGGTCCAGCGCGGCGCCGAGGAAACGGATCGGCCGGCCATGGTGGTCCTTGTAACAACGGCCCCTTGCAAACACCCAGCGCAACTGGCCGTCGGGTTGCAGCAGGCGATATTCCTCGGCGTATTCGCTGCCCTGGGTGATGCACTGCTTGATGCCGCGAGTGACCATCGAGCGGTCTTCCGGATGCACGGCTTCGAGATAGTCGCTGATGGGCAACTGGCTGGCGAGTAGCGGGTCGATACCGTGCAATTGGGCGAAGTGCGCGTCGGCAATGAAGCGGTCTTCGCCGATGTCCCAGTCCCAGGTGCCGACGGCGTCAGTGGCGGCCAGCGCCAGTTGCAGGCGTTCCTCGGTCTCGCGCTGAGCCTTCAGGCTGGCGGCCGAGCGCTGCTCCAGTTCGAGGGCGATGCGTCGGCGTTCGTTGGTTTCGATGGCTGTGACCAGAATCCCGGCGACGTCGGCGTGTTCATCGCGGATCGGGCTGTAGGTCAAATCCAGCCAGAAGTCGGAATCATTCCCGTCGCGTTGCAGGGTGAAGCGCTGTTCGCTGTAAGTCCGCACCTGGCCTTGTAGGACGGCGCTGTAAATCGGGTCGGTAAAGTCTTTGAGTTCTGGCCAGATCTGGTGCGTCGGTTGTCCGAAAGCGTGCGGATGCTTGCTGCCGGCCAGCAGCGCGAAGCCGTCGTTATAGATCTGCGTAAGCTGCGGCCCCCACAGCAACAGCATCGGCATCGGTGAGTGAATCACGATGTCCACCGCTGTGCGCAGGCTCTGCGGCCAGTCACTGGCGGCGCCGAGCGGGGTGCACGTCCAGTCCAGTCTGGCAATCAAGGCCTGGGCATCGCTGCCGGTGGGTACTGCGTTCATCAAGGTGTCCTGCACGTCGGTCGGGGTGACGGCGTCTACTATCCTAGGGCGGTAGACGCTGAATGACCGATTTTTCGGGTCATTTCTGTTCATTGAATGCTTCGCGGGTGTTTTTTGCCATGGAAATCGATGCGCTGTTAAAGACCCTGTCCAGCCAGGAGGGTTCCGATTTGTACCTGTCCACCGGTGCGCCACCCTGCGCCCGGTTTGACGGTGTACTCAAACCCTTGGCCGACCAGCCGTTCAAACCGGGGGAAATCGCCGCGATTGCCGCGTCCATCATGGACGCCGAACAGCGACTGGAGTTCGATCGGGAACTGGAGATGAACCTGGCGATCTCGTTGGCGGGTGTCGGGCGCTTTCGGGTCAATATTTTCAAGCAACGCAACGATGTGTCGATCGTGGTGCGCAACATCAAGCTCGACATTCCGCGTTTCGAAGACCTCAAGTTGCCACCCGTGCTGCTGGAAACGGTGATGCTCAAGCAAGGGCTGATGTTGTTCGTCGGCGCCACCGACTCGGGCAAGTCGACCTCGCTGGCGGCGTTGATCGATTACCGCAACCGCCATAGCAGCGGGCATATCGTCACCATCGAAGACCCTATCGAGTACATCCACCGGCACAAAAAATCGATCATCAACCAGCGCGAGGTCGGCGTCGATACCCGCAGTTTTCATACCGCGCTGAAAAATACTCTGCGCCAGGCACCCGATGTGGTGCTGATCGGTGAGATCCGCGACCACGAGACCATGGAGCATGCGCTGGCGTTTGCCGACACCGGGCATTTGGTGATTTCCACCTTGCATGCTCACAACGCCCATCAGGCACTGGACCGCATTATCAATTTCTTCCCGCAAGAACGGCGGATGCAACTGCTGCATGACCTGGGCAACAACCTTAAAGCATTCATTTCCCAACGGCTGGTGCGCACTCGTGACGGTCAACGCAGGGCGGCGGTAGAAGTGATGCTGGGCACGCCGACCGTAGGCGACCTGATACGGCGCAATGAATTCGACGAGCTCAAAGGGATCATGGAGAAGTCGACCGAACAGGGTATGCAGACGTTCGATTGCGCGCTGTACGCATTGGTGATCGAAGGCGCTATCGGCGAAGAAGAGGCCTTGAAGCATGCGGACTCGCTGAACAATTTGCGCCTGCGGCTCAAGCTGCATGCCGACGCATCACCGGGACCCAACGCACAACCCGGCGAATGGGGTCTGATGGACTGACCCACATCCCCTCTGTAGGAGCCGGCTTGCTGGCGATGGCGGCCTGGAGC
>NZ_JAGYGF010000076.1:0-20188 GCF_019947305.1 Pseudomonas sp. BF-RE-21
CCCCAACCCCGAACAATCGATCTCGATACCACTAACCCCACGTGAGGCGTGAGTCTTCGCATTAGTGGTACAACCCGCCAATGTCAGAACGGCTAGTGCGACAACGAGCTTGTTCATTCATTTCCTTATGCCGGGCGCCCTGCCCGACTGTCGTTCGCTTCTGACTAAAGACTAGCTGTAAATAAACGATTGATCCGATTAAAGAAAGAGACAGCTTTTGGGGGCTATTGGTTTCACGGGCGAACAATGTCGTGCGATGTGGTTACCGCACACACCAAATCGCAGGCACAAAAAAGGGCGACCGAAGTCGCCCTTTTTAATGATCAAGCAGAACTTAGTTCTGTTTGGCCATTGCCTGGCGCAGCAGTGCCGCCATGGTGGTGTCAGCAGCAGCTTCACCTTCCGGAGCAGTTTTCAGGCTCTGGATGGCTTCTTTCTCTTCAGCATCGTCTTTCGATTTGATCGACAGCTGAATTACGCGGCTCTTACGATCAACGCTGATGATCTTGGCTTCTACTTCCTGGCCTTCTTTCAGAACGTTGCGCGCGTCTTCAACGCGGTCACGGCTGATTTCGGAGGCTTTCAGAGTCGCTTCGATATCGTCGGCCAGAGTGATGATGGCGCCTTTAGCGTCAACTTCTTTCACGATGCCTTTAACAATTGCGCCTTTGTCGTTCTCTTGAACGTACTCGGAGAACGGATCGCTTTCCAGTTGCTTGATACCCAGGGAGATACGCTCGCGCTCTGGGTCAACCGACAGGATAACGGTGTCCAGCTCGTCGCCCTTCTTGAAGCGGCGAACGGCTTCTTCGCCCACTTCGTTCCAGGAGATGTCGGACAGGTGAACCAGACCGTCGATGCCGCCGTCCAGACCAATGAAGATACCGAAATCGGTGATCGACTTGATGGTGCCGGAGATTTTATCGCCCTTGTTGAACTGGCCAGAGAAATCTTCCCATGGGTTAGATTTGCACTGCTTGATGCCGAGGGAGATACGACGACGCTCTTCGTCGATGTCCAGAACCATAACTTCCACTTCGTCGCCGACTTGTACGACTTTCGAAGGGTGGATGTTCTTGTTGGTCCAGTCCATTTCGGAAACGTGTACCAGACCTTCAACGCCTTCTTCCAGCTCAGCGAAGCAGCCGTAGTCGGTCAGGTTGGTTACACGAGCGGTAACGCGAGTGCTTTCTGGGTAACGGGCTTTGATAGCAACCCATGGATCTTCGCCCAGTTGCTTCAGGCCCAGGGAAACACGGTTGCGTTCGCGATCGTATTTCAGAACCTTAACGTCGATTTCGTCACCAACGTTGACGATCTCGGAAGGATGCTTGATGCGCTTCCAAGCCATGTCGGTGATGTGCAGCAGGCCGTCCACGCCACCCAGATCGACGAATGCGCCGTAATCGGTGAGGTTTTTGACGATACCTTTGACTTGCTGACCTTCCTGCAGGGATTCCAGCAGAGCTTCACGCTCGGCGGAGTTCTCGGCTTCGAGGACGCTGCGACGGGAAACGACAACGTTGTTGCGTTTCTGGTCGAGTTTGATGACCTTGAATTCCAGCTCTTTGCCTTCCAGGTGCGTGGTATCGCGCACAGGACGGACGTCAACCAGGGAACCTGGCAGGAACGCACGGATGCCGTTAACGTCGACAGTGAAGCCGCCTTTAACCTTACCGTTGATAACGCCCTTGACCACTTCCTCGGCTGCGAAGGCAGCTTCCAGAACAATCCAGCATTCAGCGCGCTTGGCTTTTTCACGGGACAGCTTGGTTTCACCAAAGCCGTCTTCAACCGAGTCCAGCGCAACGTGAACTTCGTCACCGACGTTGATAGTCAGGTCGCCAGCGTCGTTGTAGAACTGCTCAAGCGGGATGAGTGCTTCAGACTTCAGGCCAGCGTGAACGGTTACCCAGCGAGCTTGGTAATCGATATCAACGATAACACCGGTGATGATGGAGCCTGCCTGAAGGTTCAGGGTTTTTAGGCTTTCTTCAAAGAGTTCCGCAAAGCTTTCGCTCATTTTAATTCCTGTTGATGAGGGCGAAGAATACGCCCATCTCCACACCCCAGACGGTGTGGGTTAGTTTCATTTAAAAGAAGCGCCACAGGACTATGACTGGTCCCCTGCGGCCTTCTTGGTCACCCGGCGATATCGCGAATGGCGATCTCGCTCATGATGCGTTCCAGCACCTGGTCGATGGATAATTCCGTGGAATCCAGCTGTATGGCGTCAGCCGCCGGTTTGAGCGGGGCTACCGCTCGCTGGGTGTCACGCTCATCGCGTGCACGTATCTCATCTAGCAGACTCGACAGACTAACACCATCGACTTTGCCCTTCAACTGCAAGTATCGACGGCGCGCACGCTCCTCGGCACTGGCGGTAAGGAAAATCTTCAACGGTGCATCCGGAAAAACCACCGTACCCATGTCGCGACCATCGGCCACCAGGCCAGGCGCTTCCTGGAATGCACGCTGGCGCTGCAGCAGCGCCTCGCGCACTGCGGGCAACGCCGCGACTTGCGAGGCGCCGGAGCCGATGCTTTCGGTGCGAATCACATCGCTGACTTCATCGCCCTCGAGAATGATGCGCTGCAACTGACCGTCGGTCGCCGCGATGAACTGCACATCCAGATGAGCGGCAAGTTTTTTCAGCAATTCTTCATTGGTGAGGTCGACGCCGTGATTATGCGCAGCGAAGGCCAGCAACCGATAAAGCGCACCGGAATCCAGCAGGTTCCAGCCCAGACGCTTGGCCAGAATGCCAGCTACCGTGCCCTTGCCGGAGCCGCTTGGCCCATCGATGGTGATGACCGGTGCGATGTTTTTCACGACTGAGCCTCTTGTGCAACACGGATACCGACCTGCGCGCACAGCGCCAGGAAGTTCGGGAACGACGTTGCGACGTTGGCACAGTCATGGATGCGAATTGGCGCAGTGGCACGCAGCGATGCCACGCTGAAAGCCATGGCAATCCGGTGATCGCCGTGACCATGCACTTCGCCGCCGCCGATCAGGCCGCCGTCGATGATGATGCCGTCCGGGGTCGGTTCGCATTTGACGCCCAGTGCCAGCAAGCCATCGGCCATGACCTGGATCCGGTCCGATTCCTTGACGCGCAATTCTTCGGCGCCACGCAGGATGGTGCGCCCTTCGGCACAGGCCGCTGCCACGAACAGCACCGGGAATTCGTCGATGGCCAATGGAACCAGCGCTTCGGGAATCTCGATACCTTTGAGTTTAGCTGCACGCACGCGCAGGTCCGCTACGGGTTCGCCGCCGACTTCACGCTGGTTTTCCAGGGTGATGTCAGCGCCCATCAGACGCAGAATGTCGATCACGCCGGTACGGGTCGGGTTGATGCCGACATGCTCGAGCACCAGTTCGGAACCTTCGGCAATGGACGCCGCCACCAGGAAGAACGCCGACGACGAAATATCGCCCGGCACTTCAATGTGGGTCGCGGTCAGCTTGTGCCCGGATTCGACCGACGCCGTAGCGCCGTTGACGCTGACCGGGTAGCCGAAGCCGCGCAGCATGCGCTCGGTGTGGTCGCGCGTCGGTGCAGGCTCGGTGACGGTGGTTTTGCCATCAGCGTACAGGCCGGCCAACAGCAGGCAGGATTTAACCTGGGCACTGGCCATCGGCATGGTGTAGGTCAGGCCTTTGAGCTTGTTACCGCCACGAATGATCATCGGTGGACGACCTTCAGCGGCGGTCTCGATCACGGCGCCCATTTCACGCAGCGGATTGGCCACGCGATTCATCGGACGCTTGGACAGCGAGGCATCACCGGTCAAGGTGCTGTCGAAGTTCTGCGCAGCCAGCAGGCCGGACAGCAGACGCATCGAAGTGCCGGAGTTGCCCAGATAGATCGGGCCCGGCGCAGGCTTCAGGCCATGCAGGCCGACGCCGTGGATGGTCACGCGACCGTGGTGCGGACCTTCGATCACGACACCCATGTCGCGGAAGGCCTGCAAGGTCGCCAGAGCGTCTTCGCCCTCGAGGAAGCCTTCGACTTCGGTGACGCCTTCGGCCAGGGAGCCGAGCATGATCGAACGGTGGGAAATAGACTTATCGCCCGGTACACGAATCCGCCCAGTCAGGCGGCCACCAGGTTGTCCCAGGAAAATCAGGTCGTTGGAGTTCATAGCGTCCACATAAGCCCGGCGAGCCAGGATTTTACTGAAATGTTCGCGGGCAACCCGGGCGCGCGTGAACACGCCCAACAATTGGTGCCCATCCCCTGCATCGACCGCGTCGCGCAAGGCGTCGAGGTCGCTGCGAAATGTATCAAGCGTGCGCAGGACAGCTTCGCGGTTGGCGAGGAAGATGTCGTGCCACATGACCGGGTCACTTCCCGCGATTCTCGTGAAATCGCGGAAACCGCCGGCAGCGTAACGGAAGATCTCAAGGTTTTCATTGCGCTTGGCCAACGAATCGACCAAACCGAACGCCAGCAAGTGCGGCAAATGGCTGGTCGCCGCCAACACTTCGTCGTGACGCTCGACCTGCATGTGCTCGACATCGGCGCCCAGCTCACGCCACAACCGGTCGACCACGGCCAGCGCGGCCGGATCGGTTTGGTCCAGCGGCGTCAGAATCACTTTATGGCGACGAAACAGTTCGGCATTGGAGGCTTCCACCCCGCTCTGCTCGGAACCGGCAATCGGATGGCCCGGCACGAAACGCGCCGGCATGCCGCCAAACGCTTCGGTCGCGGCGCGCACGACGTTGCCCTTGGCACTGCCGACATCCGTCAGGATCGCTTGCCCAAGGTCCATGCCGGCCAACCGGCCGAGCATCTTTTCCATGGCCAGGATCGGCACCGCGAGTTGAATCACGTCCGCGCCCTGGCAGGCAACGGCCAGGTCTTCTTCGCAGCGATCCACCACGCCCAACTCGACCGCGAGCTTGCGCGACTGCGGATCGAGATCGACGCCCACCACTTCGCGGCACAGGCCGCTTTCACGTAGCCCCTTGGCAAACGAACCGCCGATCAACCCCAGACCGACCACCACCAGGCGACCGATCATAGGTTCAGCAGATTGCAGAGCAGTGACATCAACCACGAGCCAGAACCTTGGTCAGCGCCTCAAGGAAGCGGCTGTTTTCCGCCGGCAGGCCGATGGTGATGCGCAAGTGGTTCGGCATGCCATAGTTGGCCACCGGACGCACTATCACGCCTTCACGCAGCAAGCCCTGGAAGACCGGCAAGGCAACACGACCGAGATCGACGCAAATGAAGTTGCCCTTAGACGGGATCCAGCTCAGCCCCAGCTCACGGAAACCCGCTTCCAGCTGCAGCATGCCGGCTTCGTTCAGGCGGCGACTTTCAGCCAGGTACTCGGCGTCCTGCAGCGCAGCGCACGCAGCGGCCAGGGCCAGGCTGTTGACGTTGAACGGCTGACGCACACGGTTCAGCACGTCGGCAACCACCGCCGTGGACAAGCCGTAACCAACGCGCAACGCCGCCAGGCCATAGGCCTTGGAGAAGGTGCGCGAAACCAGCAGGTTCGGGTACGCCGCCAGGAAATCCAGACCATCCGGCAAGTCGCTGCCTTCGGCGTATTCGATGTAGGCCTCGTCCAGCACCACCAGCACGTGCTCCGGCACATCCTGCAGGAACTCGTCCAGCGCTTCGGCGCCAAACCAGGTTCCGGTCGGGTTGTTCGGGTTGGCGATGAAGACCACACGGGTATCGGCATCGATCGCGGCCAGCATGGCCGACAGATCATGGCCCCAGTCTTTGGCCGGGATCACTTTGGCCGTCGCACCGACGGCCTGGGTGACGATCGGATAGACCGCGAACGCATGCTCGCTGAACACCGCATTCAGGCCCGGCGCCAGATAGGCACGCGCGACCAGTTCCAGGATGTCGTTGGAACCGTTGCCCAGCGTTACCTGATTCAGTTCGACGCGGCACTGATCGGCCAGCAGGGTCTTGAGCGCAAAACCGTTGCCATCCGGATAACGGGTCAGCTCGGCCAATTCTTCGCGAATGGCCGCCAAAGCCTTTGGACTGGCGCCCAACGGGTTTTCGTTGCTCGCCAGTTTGACGATGCTGGCCGGATCGATGTCCAGCTCGCGCGCCAGTTCGTCCACGGGCTTGCCCGGAACGTAAGGCGACAGTTGTTGCACGCCCGGCTGTGCCAGAGCGAGGAAGTTGCCACTCATTTGCTACCCCTTAGAGAACGGCTTTCGGGTAGGAACCCAACACTTTAAGTGCCACTGCTTCCTGACTGATCTTTTCCAGCACACCTTTTACCAGCGGATCGCGGTGATGGCCGACGAAGTCGATGAAGAACACATAGGTCCATTTACCGCTACGCGAAGGACGTGTCTCGATGCGTGTCAGGTCGATGCCATTGTCGTGGAACGGCACCAGCAACTCGTGAAGCGCGCCCGGCTTGTTGCTCATGGAGACGATGATCGACGTCTTGTCGTCGCCGGTTGGCGGCACTTCCTGGCTGCCGATCATCAGGAATCGCGTGGAGTTGTCCGGGCGATCCTCGATTTTCTCGGCCAGACGGGTCAGCCCGTACAAGCCTGCGGCCATGTCGCCGGCAATCGCCGCCGAGTTCCACTCACCCTTGACCCGCTTCGCCGCTTCGGCGTTGCTGGAAACCGCGACGCGCTCGACGTTCGGGTAGTGTGCATCCAGCCACTTGCGGCACTGCGCCAGCGACTGGGCGTGGGAATAGATGCGGCTGATGCTGTCGGTCTTGGTGTTTTCACCGACCAACAGATGGTGGTGAATCCGCAACTCGACTTCGCCACAGATGACCATGTCGTGTTCGAGGAAGCTGTCGAGCGTGTGGTTGACCGCGCCCTCGGTGGAGTTTTCCACCGGGACCACGCCAAAGTTCACCGCACCGGCCGCCACTTCGCGGAACACTTCGTCGATGGCCGCCATCGGCTTGCTGATCACCGCGTGGCCGAAGTGCTTCATGGCCGCCGCTTGAGTGAAGGTGCCTTCAGGACCGAGGTAAGCCACTTTCAGCGGCTGCTCGAGGGCCAGGCACGAAGACATGATTTCGCGGAACAACCGCGCCATTTCTTCGTTGCCCAGCGGGCCCTGATTGCGCTCCATCACACGCTTGAGCACCTGAGCTTCACGCTCAGGACGATAGAACACCGGCACTTCGCCTTCGGCCAGCGAGGCCATCTTTACTCGCGCAACTTCCTGGGCGCAGCGTGCGCGCTCACTGATCAGCTCCAGGACTTTTTCGTCCAGGGCATCAATGCGCAGGCGCAGTGCCTTGAGTTCTTGCTCAGACATTAGCCGTGTTCCTTCTCGAACTCTGCCATGTACGAAACCAGTGCGTTGACCGCAACGATATCGACGGCGTTATAGATGGAGGCGCGCATGCCGCCCACGGAACGGTGACCCTTGAGGTTCAGCAGGCCACGCTCGTCGGCACCGGCCAGGAATGGCTTGTCCAGACGATCGTCAGCCAGGCGGAACGGCACGTTCATCCACGAACGATCGGACTTGTTGATCGGGTTGCTGTACAGGCCGCTGGCATCAATGAAGTCGTACAGCGTGCGCTGTTTCACTTCGTTGAGCTTGCCGATGGCTTCGACGCCGCCCTGCTCTTTCAGCCACTCGAACACCAGGCCAGACAGGTACCAGGCCAATGTTGGCGGGGTGTTGTACATCGAGCCGTTATCGGCCGCGACCTTGTAGTTGAGCATGGTCGGGCACAGGGAACGGGCGTGACCCAGCAGGTCTTCGCGAACGATGTTGACGACGATGCCGCTCGGGCCGATGTTTTTCTGGGCGCCGGCGTAGATCATGCCGAAACGAGAAACATCAATCGGGCGCGACAAGATGTCCGAAGACATGTCGGCGACCAGCGGAACGTCACCGGTTTCCGGGACCCAGTTGAATTCCAGGCCACCAATGGTTTCGTTCGGTGCGTAGTGAACGTAGGCCGCGTCTTTCGACAGCTTCCATTCGTTCTGACCGGGAATCGCGAAATAGTCGTAAGGCTTGGCGGTTGCGGCAACGTTGACGTGGCCGTAGCGCGACGCTTCTTCGATGGCTTTCTGCGACCAGATACCGGTGTCGATATAGTCGGCAGTGCCGCTTTCCGGCAGCAGGTTCAGAGGGATCTGAGCAAACTGCTGGCTGGCGCCACCTTGCAGGAACAGCACTTTATAGTTCGAGGGGATATTCAGCAGATCACGCAGATCCTGCTCGGCCTTGTTAGCGATGGACACGAACTCATCACTGCGATGGCTCATTTCCATGACCGACAGACCCTTGCCGTGCCAATCAAGGAGTTCACCCTGGGCGCGCTGCAGGACAGCTTCGGGAAGTGCCGCAGGACCGGCACAGAAGTTATAGGCTCTCTTGCTCACATCCAATCTCGCTCTGATTTGGTGGTAATCACGCAATAAATCACAACATCAATCGACACAGGGTCCCTGCCGAAGCAGAAAACCTGTGGGAGCGAGCCTGCTCGCGAATGCATCACCGCGGTGCTTCAGAGGTACCGCGGCGCCTGCATCGCGAGCAGGCTCGCCCCCACATGGG
The DNA here is from genome assembly GCF_019947305.1 of Pseudomonas sp. BF-RE-21. Taxonomy (NCBI): domain Bacteria; kingdom Pseudomonadati; phylum Pseudomonadota; class Gammaproteobacteria; order Pseudomonadales; family Pseudomonadaceae; genus Pseudomonas; species Pseudomonas sp. BF-RE-21. Next base: position 8,543 of record NZ_JAGYGF010000076.1, read on the forward strand.
ATGTCCCTGGATATCGAAATTTTCCGTTCGGACAAACAACAAGGGGGCGAATTTTCATCCGCCCCCTGTTTGTCCGCTTACTCTTGCGGTTCTTCGTCAGCGGCAGCATCGAGTTGCTGGTCTTCAACAACGTCGTCGATCACGACTTCGCCGTCGAACACCGCACCCTCTTCGCCTTCCAGCTCTTCGCCTTCGACTTCCGACGGCTCCTGTACCCGCTCCAGACCGACCAGCGTTTCATCGCTGGCCAGTTTGATCAGGGTCACGCCCTGGGTGTTACGACCCAGGCTGGAAACTTCGTCGACACGGGTACGAACCAACGTGCCCTGGTCGGAAATCAGCATGATCTCCTCGCCGTCGAGCACCTGGACCGCACCGACCAGACGGCCGTTACGGTCGTTGCTGACCATGGCGATAACGCCCTGGCCGCCACGCTTGTACTCAGGGAACTCGGTGATCGCCGTACGCTTGCCGAAACCACGCGCCGAAGCGGTGAGGATCTGGCTGCCTTCTTCCGGGATCAGCATGGAAATCAGCTTCTGGCCTTCCGGCAGACGCATGCCGCGGACACCGCGAGCGGTACGGCCCATGGCACGAACGTCGGTTTCCTTGAAGCGAGTGACCTTGCCGCCGTCGGAGAACAGCATGACTTCGCGCTCGCCATCGGTAATGGCGGCAGAGATCAGTACGTCACCTTCGTCCAGTTCCAGCGCGATCAGACCGACGCTGCGTTGACGGCTGAAGGATTCCAGCGGGGTCTTCTTCACAGTGCCTTTGGCGGTGGCCATGAAGATGAAGTGACCTTCGGTGTATTCCTCGACCGGCAGCATGGTGGTGATGTATTCATCACTGTCCAGCGGCAGCAGGTTGACCAGCGGACGACCACGGGCAGCGCGGGACGCTTCCGGGATTTCGTAGGTTTTCAGCCAGTACACCTTGCCCTTGCTGGAGAACAGCAGCAGCGTGGTGTGGCTGTTGGCGACCAGCAGGTGAGCGATGTAGTCCTCATCCTTGACGCCGGTCGCCGATTTGCCTTTACCGCCACGACGCTGGGCCTGGTACGCAGCCAATGGCTGGGTCTTGGCGTAGCCACCGTGGGAAATGGTCACGACGCGATCTTCTTCCGGGATCATGTCACCCAGGGTCAGGTCGAGACGGGCATCGAGAATTTCGGTGCGGCGCACGTCGCCGTATTCGGCGCGGATCACTTCCAGCTCTTCGCGGATCACTTCCATCAGGCGCGTGGCGCTGTTGAGGATGCGGATCAGCTCGCCGATCTGGTTGAGGATCTCTTGATACTCGGCCAGCAGTTTTTCGTGTTCCAGACCGGTCAGGCGATGCAGACGCAGTTCCAGAATGGCTTGCGCCTGTTCCGGCGAGAGGAAGTACTTGCCTTCACGCAGACCATATTGCGGATCCAGGGTCTCTGGACGGCAAGAGTCGGCACCGGCACGTTCAACCATCGCCACCACGGCGGAGGATTCCCAAGGCGTGCTGATCAGCGCTTCCTTGGCTTCCGACGGCGTTGGCGAGGCCTTGATCAGCGCGATGACCGGGTCGATGTTCGACAGGGCAACCGCCTGGCCTTCCAGAATGTGGCCACGTTCGCGCGCCTTACGCAGCTCGAACACGGTGCGACGGGTAACGACTTCGCGACGGTGACGAACGAAGGCTTCCAGCAGGTCCTTGAGGTTCAGGATCCGCGGACGGCCGTCGATCAGCGCAACGATGTTGATACCGAATACCGCTTGCAGCTGGGTCTGGGCGTAGAGGTTGTTGAGGATCACCTCAGGCACTTCGCCGCGACGCAGCTCGATCACAACGCGCATACCGTCCTTGTCGGACTCGTCGCGCAGTTCGGTGATGCCTTCGAGCTTCTTCTCTTTAACCAGCTCGGCGATCTTCTCGATCAGACGGGCCTTGTTCAGCTGGTAAGGGAGTTCGGTGATGACGATCTGCTGACGGCCACCGACCTTGTCGATGTCTTCGATGATCGAGCGGGCGCGCATGTAAATGCGGCCGCGACCGGTGCGGTAGGCTTCGATGATGCCAGCGCGACCGTTGATGATCGCAGCGGTCGGGAAGTCCGGGCCGGGGATGTATTGCATCAGCTCATCGATGGTCAACTCAGGGTTGTCGATGAGCGCCAGGCAACCGTCGATGACTTCACCGAGGTTGTGCGGCGGGATGTTGGTCGCCATGCCCACGGCGATACCGCTGGAGCCGTTGACCAGCAGGTTGGGAATACGGGTCGGCATGACCGCCGGGATCATTTCGGTGCCGTCGTAGTTCGGCACCCAGTCCACGGTTTCTTTATGCAGGTCAGCCAGCAGCTCGTGCGCCAGCTTGGTCATGCGCACTTCGGTGTATCGCATGGCCGCGGCGTTGTCGCCGTCCACCGAACCGAAGTTGCCCTGACCGTCTACCAGCAGGTAGCGCAGCGAGAATGGCTGCGCCATCCGAACGATGGTGTCGTACACCGCGGTATCACCGTGCGGGTGATACTTACCGATCACGTCACCGACAACACGGGCAGATTTCTTGTACGGCTTGTTGAAGTCGTTGCCCAGCTCGCTCATCGCGAACAGCACGCGCCGGTGCACGGGCTTCAAGCCATCGCGCGCATCCGGCAGTGCCCGCCCGACAATTACGCTCATTGCGTAGTCGAGGTAGGACTGCTTCAGCTCGTCTTCGATATTGACCGGGAGGATTTCTTTGGCCAGTTCGCCCATGAGAAGCTCGATTCCTTTTTCTGGTGAAACCTCGTCACATCCATATGGGACGAACGAAGCTCGCCGCTGCAGGCTGAGTGCCATGCACCGACTTACGACAAATCAACGAGTTATGCCATGGATTTGCGCAGTAAAGACAACCCCGTGGGACTGCCTCGGAAAACGCCGGATGTTATCACAAGAGCCGCCACGCACCTATCCCCCAGATGCGCATGGAGTGTAGTTAGTTGACTGATGGCAGGCTTGAAGGAGACGAGAGGGGCTTAGAGCTGCTGCGAATGCAGAATCCGGGGCTGAATTACAGATGTTTATTGACTTTCAGACCCTAATCGCCAGCAGGCTGGCTCCCACATTTGATCCGTGTCGATCACAAACCCTGTGGGAGCCAGCCTGCTGGCGATGGCGTCCTTTCGAACGCCACGGCCAATCAATGCAACCGCTTGCGGCACATCAACTGCGCCATTTTCGCGGTGTCCGGGCGTTCGACGATGCCTTTTTCCGTGACGATCGCGTCAATCAAATCTGCCGGGGTGACGTCGAACACCGGATTGAACGCATCCACATCCGCCCCGACCCGCTTGCCGCCGACTTCCAGCAACTCGCGCCCGTCACGCTCTTCAATCGGAATGTCATCGCCGCTGGCCAGGTTCATGTCGATGGTCGAACTCGGCGCCACCACCATGAAGCGCACGCCGTGGTGCATGGCGTTGACCGCCAGTTGATAAGTGCCGATCTTGTTGGCCACGTCGCCATTGGCGGTGATCCGGTCGGCGCCGACGATGACCCAGGTGATGCCTTTGGTCTTCATGATGTGAGCCGCGGCGGAGTCGGCATTGAGGGTCACGGGGATGCCCTCGTTGGCCAGTTCCCACGCCGTCAGTCGCGAACCTTGCAGCCAGGGACGGGTTTCGTCGGCATAAACGCGCTCAACCATGCCTTCGATGAACGCCCCGCGAATGACGCCCAGCGCCGTACCAAAACCACCGGTGGCCAGTGCGCCAGTGTTGCAGTGGGTCAGGATCGCCTGGGCGTTGCCCTGGTGCTTGCGGATCAGGTCCACACCCAGTTGCGCCATGGTCAGGTTGGCTTCGCGATCACTTTCATGAATGGCGATGGCTTCTGCCTCCAGCGCCGCGAGAGGGTCGGCATCGCCCTTGATACGATCAAGGCGGTCACGCATGCGACTCAGCGCCCAGAACAGGTTCACCGCCGTTGGACGGGAATCGGCCAGCAACGCGTAATCCTCTTCCCACGCGGCCTGCCAGTCACCGCCCTCGAGAATTCGGGCGCGGGCTGAAAGCACCATGGCATAGGCGGCACTGATACCAATCGCCGGCGCGCCGCGCACCACCATCGAACGAATAGCCTCGGCCACGCCAGCCGCGCTGGTGTAGGCAATCCAGGTTTCCTCGAACGGCAAAATACGCTGATCCAGCAGGTACAGGGCGCCATCACGCCAATCGATGGCCTTCACCTTCTCCGCAGCCAACAGTCGATCGCGCATCCTTCACCCCGCACTCATGAACAAAAGCCGCCGATTATAGCGATCCCCCCGCGAAGACGCTCGGGTATACTTCGCCATCCTTTACAAAAGCACTGGAACCGACCCTCGATGCCGAACACTGCCGCTGCGCTCGACCTGTTATTGCTGCCGACCTGGCTGGTACCCGTCGAACCCGCTGGCGTTGTCCTCAAAGAGCATGGCCTGGGCATCCGCGACGGGCGCATTGTGTTTATCGGCCCGCGGTCCGCCGCGCTGAAGCTTAACGCAACCGAAGTCCGCGAACTGCCGGGCATGCTGCTCAGCCCCGGCCTGATCAATGCTCACGGGCACGCGGCGATGACACTGTTCCGCGGCCTGGCCGATGACCTGCCGCTGATGACCTGGCTGGAAAACCACATCTGGCCTGCCGAAGCCAAATGGGTCGATGAAGCTTTTGTACGCGATGGCACCGACATTGCCATCGCCGAACAGATAAAAGGTGGCATTACCTGCTTCTCTGACATGTATTTCTTCCCGAAGGTTGCCAGCGAACGAGTGCATAACAGCGGCATACGCGCGCAAATCGCGATTCCGATCCTCGATTTCCCGATCCCGGGCGCCGGCACGGCGGATGACGCCATTCGTCAGGGCGTCGAACTGTTCAACGATCTCAAGCACCACGAGCGCATCAAAGTCACCTTCGGCCCCCACGCGCCCTACACCTTGGGCGACGAAACCCTGGAGAAAATCCGGGTGATCGCCGAAGAACTGGACGCGCCGATTCACATGCACGTCCACGAAACTGCGTTCGAAGTACAGCAAGCCGTCGAGCAGCGTGGCGAGCGGCCGTTGGCCCGACTGGCACGCCTGGGCCTGCTGGGGCCGCGTTTCCAGGCCGTTCACATGACGCAGATCAGCGATGAAGACCTGGTGATGCTGGTAGAAAGCAACACCAATGTGATTCATTGCCCGGAGTCGAACCTGAAGCTGGCCAGCGGTTTCTGCCCGGTAGAACGTTTGTGGCAGGCGGGCGTCAATGTGGCTGTCGGCACCGACGGCGCGGCCAGCAACAACGACCTCGACCTGCTCGGCGAAACCCGCACCGCCGCGTTGCTGGCCAAAGCCGTCGCTGGTTCGGCCACCGCGCTGGACGCTCATCGCGCGCTGCGCATGGCCACGCTGAACGGCGCACGCGCCATGGGCATCGAGGCCGACGTCGGCTCGCTGGAAGTCGGCAAAGCGGCGGACATCGTCGCGTTCGACCTCTCGGGCCTGGCGCAACAACCGGTCTACGACCCGGTTTCGCAGCTTATATATGCCACCGGTCGCGACTGCGTGAAACACCTGTGGGTGGGTGGCAAGCAATTGCTCGATGACCGTCGCCTGACCCGCCTGGATGAAGAACAGCTGTGCGCCACCGCCAAGGCCTGGGGCCAGCGCATCAGCGGCCACACCGAATTGTAAGCACCCCGGACTCACCGCCGGGGCAACAGGATTTTTCAAGTTTTAGAGGATGAACCATGAGTAACGTCGACTACGCCGAAATCGCCAAATTCGAAGCCCTGGCCCATCGCTGGTGGGACCGCGAAAGCGAGTTCAAACCGCTGCACGACATCAACCCGCTGCGGGTCAACTGGATTGACGAACGGGTCAATCTGGCCGGCAAGAAAGTCCTCGACATCGGTTGCGGCGGCGGCATCCTCAGCGAAGCCATGGCGCAACGCGGTGCGACCGTGATGGGCATCGACATGGGCGAAGCGCCGCTGGCCGTCGCTCAACTGCACCAGCTTGAGTCGGGCGTGAACGTCGAATACCGGCAGATCACCGCCGAGGCCCTGGCTGAAGAAATGCCGGAACAGTTCGACGTGGTCACGTGCCTGGAAATGCTTGAGCACGTACCGGATCCCTCCTCGGTGATCCGCGCCTGCTTCAAAATGGTCAAGCCGGGCGGCCAGGTGTTCCTCTCCACGATCAACCGCAACCCGAAGGCGTACCTGTTCGCCATCGTCGGCGCCGAATACATCATGAAGCTGTTGCCGCGCGGCACGCATGACTTCAAGAAATTCATCCGCCCTTCCGAGCTGGGTGCCTGGAGCCGCATGGCGGGCCTGACCGTCAAGGACATCATCGGTTTGACGTACAACCCGCTGACCAAGCACTACAAACTGGCGGCCGACGTGGACGTCAACTACATGATCCAGACCCTGCGCGAGGAATAAGTCGATGCGTATCAGAGCAGTCCTTTTTGACATGGACGGCACGCTGCTCGACACCGCGCCGGACTTCATTGCGATCTGTCAGGCAATGCGCGCCGACCGCGGCTTGCCGCCGATGAACGACAAGCACATCCGCGACGAGATCTCCGGCGGCGCCAAGGCGATGGTCGCGGTGACGTTCAGCATGGACCCGGAATCGCCAGGCTTTGAAGAGCTGCGCCTGGAGTTCCTGGAGCGTTACCTCGTGGGCTGCGCGGTGCACAGCAAGCTGTTCGACGGCATGGGCGAGTTGCTGGCCGACATCGAGAAAGCCAACCTGATCTGGGGCGTGGTCACCAACAAGCCTCTGCGGTTTGCCGAGCCGATCATGCAGCAGCTCGGGCTGGCCGAGCGTTCGGCGCTGCTGATTTGCCCGGATCACGTGAAGAACAGCAAACCGGACCCGGAGCCGTTGATCCTCGCGTGCAAGATGCTCGACCTCGATCCGGCCAGCGTGCTGTTTGTAGGTGATGACCTGCGCGATATCGAATCCGGTCGTGACGCCGGCACCAAGACCGCCGCCGTGACCTTTGGCTACATTCACCCGGACGATAACCCGCGGCATTGGGGTGCGGATGTGGTGGTCGATCATCCGCTGGAGTTGCGCAAGGTTTTGGATAGCGCCCTCTGTAGCTGCTGAACCGCCTTTGTAGGAGCCGGCTTGCTGGCGATGGCGATTATGAAATCGCCGAGCTGAACCGCCTTTGTAGGAGCCAGCTTGCTGGCGATGGCGATGCTGGAAACGCCATCGCCGGCAAGCCGGCTCCTACAGGACCGCGCAACGGTCGCGCGTATTCTGATTTGTTGAGGTTTCTCTATGTTTGATTATTCCGCCCGCCCTGAATTGCTCAAGGACCGGGTCATCCTGGTCACCGGCGCTGGTCGTGGTATCGGCGCTGCCGCCGCGAAAACCTACGCCGCCCACGGCGCCACCGTGCTGTTGCTGGGCAAGACCGAAGCCAACCTGACTCAGGTCTACGACGAAATCGAGGCCGCCGGTCATCCACAACCGGCGGTAATCCCGTTCAACCTGGAAACCGCCCTGCCCCATCAATACGATGAGCTGGCGGCGATGATCGAGACCGAATTCGGCCACCTCGACGGCTTGCTGCACAACGCCTCGATCATTGGTCCGCGCACGCCGATCGAACAGCTCTCCGGCGAGAACTTCATGCGTGTCATGCAAGTCAACGTCAACGCGATGTTCATGCTCACCAGCACCCTGTTGCCGCTGCTCAAACTGTCGCAGGACGCTTCGGTGGTGTTCACCTCCAGCAGCGTCGGCCGCAAGGGTCGTGCGTATTGGGGCGCTTATGGCGTCTCCAAGTTCGCCACCGAAGGCTTGATGCAAACCCTGGCCGACGAAGTCGACACCGTCGCACCGGTGCGTTCCAACAGCATCAACCCCGGCGCCACCCGCACCAGCATGCGCGCCCAGGCTTATCCCGGTGAAAATCCGCTGAACAATCCGACGCCCGAGGAGATCATGCCGGTCTACCTATACCTGATGGGCCCGGACAGCACCGGCATCAACGGCCAGGCATTCAACGCGCAGTAACACCGTGCGTCGCTTTTGTGCCGTGGCGAATTACCGTCACGGCACTTAAAAAGCCTCGCAACCGCAGCTGTTTTTAGTCAAATAAATGTCATGAAACGGGCCAGACAAAGCCAAAAATACTTTCAAAGCATTGATTTTAAACAGCTTTTATTCAAATGAACCGAATGGCATGACTTTCGCTCTATATCTGCTCAGACACGCCGAGTGAGTGAAAGCAGTCGGGCAGGCCTTCGAGTCGATAGGTTACTAATCTTCAGCAAAGCAGATTAGACTTGCGCCAAATGTCCTACGGGACTGATGGACCAGTATGACGCGCAGCCCAAAGCCGCTCTCACCCAGCCTGTAAGACAGCCTTACTGCTTAGGGGCGCACGCCATATGAAATCACCTTCCCAGACCAACGCAATTGACTTCGATAGCGCCAAATTGCAACGCCTGGGCTTTGGTCAGCAGCCCCCTCTTCTGGAGAGGCCGGTCAGCCTTGCGCAATTGCGCCAGCAACTGAGTTTGCAGCTGCAAACCAGTCTTGAGCCGCAACGCATTCTTGGGCTCTTCTACCGTGAAATTCAGCGCCTCGTACCGCTCGACGCCTTGAGCTACCAGCACAAGGCCAGCGACTTGCGCCTGGAATACGGCCAGCGCGGCCACCACTCGATCAGTTACACCCTCAGCCACGAAGGCGAGCAGCTGGGTGAACTGGTGTTCCGTCGCAATCAGCGTTTCAGCGAGCAGGAACTGGGCAACCTTGAGTCGCTGCTGTCCGCATTGCTGTACCCGATGCGCAACGCCCTGCTCTACCGCGCCGCCACCCAAAGCGCCCTGCGCGACCCGCTCACGGACACCGGCAACCGCATTGCCATGGACCAGACGCTGCAACGGGAAATCGACATGTCGCGTCGGCATCTGCAGCCCTTGTCGCTGTTGATGCTGGACATCGACCATTTCAAACAAATCAACGACACCCATGGCCACAGCGCTGGCGATGACGTGCTCAAGGGAGTCGCCGCCTCGATCAAAAGCCAGCTGCGCAACGTGGACATGGTGTTCCGCTTTGGTGGCGAGGAGTTTTTGATTCTGCTGTCCAACACCGGCCGGGAAGCCGCCGCCATGGTCGGCGAGCGCCTGCGACTCGCGGCGCAAGCCAAGGATTTTTCGGCCGATGGCAACTTGATCGAGCTGACCGTCAGTCTCGGCTGTTCGACCCTGTTGCCCGGCGAATCGGCCGAGAGCCTGTTGCGCCGGGCCGACAGCGCGCTTTATGTGGCCAAGCGCGAGGGACGCAACCGCTTGGCGATGGCGGGCTGACTCCCGCCAGCACGGGCTCGCGAAAGTAGCGGCCCGCATCGACAGGGATCAGCGGACAGCGCCGCGCAACTCTCCGACCATCCCTTGCAGCTTCGCCGGCTCCGCCGCTTCTACCGCCACCGCCGGCCCCGCCACCAGAGTCACCCGCGACCACAATCGACGGAACAGGCCCTTGTCGGGATCGCGACTGAAGAAACTCCCCCACAACCCCTGCAATGCCAATGGAATCACTGGCACCGGCGTCTCTTCGAGAATCCGCGTCAACCCGCCCTTGAACTCGTTGATCTCGCCATCGGCGGTCAATTTGCCTTCAGGGAAGATGCACACCAGCTCACCGTCCTTCAGATATTGAGCAATACGCGTGAAGGCCTTTTCGTAAATCTGAATGTCTTCCTGACGTCCCGCGATCGGAATCGTCCCGGCCGTGCGGAAGATAAAGTTCAGCACCGGCAGGTTGTAGATCTTGTAATACATCACAAAGCGAATCGGCCGACGCACCGCGCCGCCAATCAGCAGCGCGTCGACGAAAGACACGTGGTTGCACACCAGCAACGCCGCGCCCTCATCCGGAATCAGCTCCAGATTGCGATGCTCCACGCGGTACATGGAATGGCTGAGCAGCCAGATCATGAAACGCATGCTGAACTCGGGGACGATCTTGAAGATGTAGGCGTTGACGCCGATGTTCAGCAGCGACACCACCAGGAACAGGTGCGGGATCGACAGCTTGGCCAGGCTCAGCAGCACGATCGAGACAATCGCCGAGACCACCATGAACAGCGCGTTGAGAATATTGTTGGCGGCAATCACCCGCGCCCGCTCGTTCTCCGGGGTGCGCGACTGAATCAGCGCGTACAGCGGCACGATGTAGAAACCACCGAAAACCCCGAGACCGAGAATGTCGGTCAATACCAGCCAGGTGTGACCAAAGCCGAGGATTTCGATCCAGCCATGGCCGTCGACACTCTCGGGAATTCCGCCGGAATGCCACCACAGCAGCAATCCGAATACCGTCAGGCCAAACGAGCCGAACGGCACCAGACCGATCTCGACTTTGCGTCCGGACAGTCTTTCGCAGAGCAGCGAGCCGAGTGCGATACCCACCGAAAACACGGTAAGAATCAGCGTCACCACGGTTTCGTCGCCGTGCATCCATTCCTTGGCGTACGCCGGGATTTGCGTCAGGTAAATCGCCCCGACAAACCAGAACCACGAGTTGCCGACAATCGAGCGCGACACCGCCGGCGTTTGCCCCAGTCCCAGTTTCAAGGTGGCCCAGGATTGACTGAAGATGTTCCAGTTCAGACGCATTTCCGGCGATGAGGCCGCCGCCCGCGGAATGCTGCGACTGGCCAGGTAACCGAGCACGGCAATGCCGATGATCGCCGTGGACACGATGGGCGCGTAATGCGCGGAGGACATCATGATCCCGGCGCCGATGGTCCCGGCGAGGATGGCCAGGAAGGTGCCCATTTCCACCAGACCGTTGCCGCCCACCAGCTCCTCTTCATGCAAGGCCTGGGGCAGGATCGAGTATTTCACCGGCCCGAACAGCGCCGAGTGCGTGCCCATGGCGAACAGCGCCAGCAGCATCAGCGACAGGTGATCGAAGACAAACCCCACCGCGCCGACCGCCATGATGGCGATTTCCCCGAGCTTGATCAGACGGATCAGCGCATCCTTGGCGAACTTTTCGCCAAACTGCCCGGCCAACGCCGAAAACAGAAAGAACGGCAAGATGAACAACAGCGCACACAAATTGACCCAGATCGAGCGATCCCCCTCGATGGTCAATTTGTACAGAATGGCGAGGATCAACGATTGCTTGAAGACGTTGTCGTTGAATGCCCCGAGGGACTGGGTCACGAAAAACGGCAGGAAGCGCCGGGTGCGAAGCAAGGTGAACTGTGAGGGGTGACTCATCTTCCGTGTGCCCTGATGTTGTTAGAGAGTGGCGTGGATACTGTGATTGGAATGCCGCACGCCGATCCAGGCCACACATTACCCGGTTATTTGTTTAAACCTGCAATGCACGGCGAGACAAACAACTCCCCCCGCCACGCGCCTTGTACCGTGCGTTTGGCAACGATCAGCCACATCACCGCCAGCAACGCCACCAGCACACAGCCAAAGGCATTGAAAAACGCCAGGTTCAATATGCTTCCCAGTTTCAACGTTGCCAGAGAATAGACGCCCAGCGGAAAGGTGAAACCCCACCAGCCAAGGTTGAACGGGATCCCGGCGCGCAGGTAACGCCCGGTGATCAGCAGCGCAATCAGCATCCACCACAAACCGAAGCCCCACAGCGTGATCC
>NZ_JAGYGF010000077.1:0-20079 GCF_019947305.1 Pseudomonas sp. BF-RE-21
TGGAACCACCTGATCCCATCCCGAACTCAGCAGTGAAACGATGCATCGCCGATGGTAGTGTGGGGTTTCCCCATGTGAGAGTAGGTCATCGTCAAGATTAAATTCCGAAACCCCAATTGCGAAAGCAGTTGGGGTTTTGTTTTGCCCGCAGGAAAGTGGCGCAAAAAAATTTAGGGATACGCTAAAGCTTTGCAGGTTGTCGATCAGTTATGGCCCACTGTTCACGCTGCTTCCGTCCCTGGAGGTCACAATGCCGCCCATCATCACGCGCCTGGTGGCGCTGTTTGTTCTTTGTCTGACGCTTGAAGTGCCAGCCCAGCCCGGCGCCTGCCCAGCTGGCGAGAAGCAAGTTTGCCTGGACGACTGCATCTGCCTGCCAGACCTGGGACAGGTGCTTGGCCCCGTGCCTGATGGTGTCTACCAGATCGCTGCACCTGCCCTGGCGCTGTGGCTGACCCAAGCCCACGCTGAAGTAGTCAACACCAGCATCCAACCCATCCCACCGCACATCCGCGAGCAACTGCTGCGCTGGTACGAGCCCGGTGTCCTCGATGCCGCGGGCTATAAAGTCAGCGACAACGGTCAGTTCAGTGCCGCCACTGCCATGCTGCAAAACCCCGATGTCGGAGCTGTGACGCTGATCGACATCATTCTCTTCCGGGACGCTCAAACCGCAGAACAGGATGTCGCGCTCTGGGCTCACGAACTCAAGCATGTGCAGCAGTTTCAGGAGTGGGGAGTCGATGGATTTGCCCAGCGGTATACACAGGATTTCAATGCGGTGGAGGCGCCGGCTTATGCCATACAGGCCGAGGTCAGGCGGTTTGTGCGGGGAGGGGCTGACTGAAAGGTAGCGTTCACGAAACGTCAGCACGTCATCAATGACTTCCCCGCTATACAAACGTAATCTTGTCGATTCGCTTCCCAAGACAAGAAAAAAAACAGGAGTCATTAATGCAACCGATCCGTCTCGGTCTGGTGGGCTACGGCAAGATTGCCCAGGATCAACACGTTCCAGCGATCAACGCCAACCCCGCGTTCCAGTTGGTCGCTGTCGCAACGCAAGGGCAACCCTGCGCCGGCGTAGAGAACTTTCAGTCCCTGGGCGAGCTGCTCGAAAACGGCCCGCCTGTGGATGCGATTGCGTTTTGCACTCCACCGCAAGGACGATTCGCACTGGTGCAACAAGCGCTGGCCGCAGGTAAACACGTACTGGTCGAAAAACCTCCGTGCGCCACGTTGGGCGAAGCGATGGCGTTGGTGAATCAGGTTGCAGAGCAAGGCGTCAGCGGTCTGTTCGCCTGGCATTCACGCTACGCGCCCGGCATTGAAGCCGCTCGTGACTGGCTGGCCACCCGCACCCTGCAAAGCGTACAGATCGACTGGAAGGAAGACGTGCGCAAGTGGCACCCCGGCCAGGCGTGGATCTGGCAACCCGGCGGCCTGGGCGTCTTCGATCCCGGCATCAATGCCTTGTCGATTGCAACTCATCTGCTGCCACTGTCGCTGTTTGTCGAGTCCGCCGAACTGCGCGTCCCCGACAACTGCCAGTCGCCTATCGCCGCGTCCATCAAAATGTCCGACGCGCGCCACCTCGATGTCCGCGCGGAGTTCGATTTCGACCACGGCCATGACGAACTCTGGAGCATCGAGATTCGCTGCGCCGAAGGCATCCTGCGACTGGACAACGGCGGCGCACTCTTGAGTATCGACGGCGTGCGCCAGGCCGTATCGGAGGAGGGCGAGTACGCGGCGGTGTATCGACATTTTCAACAACTGATTGGCGACAAGGCCAGTGACCTGGATCTCCAGCCGCTGCGACTGGTCGCCGATAGCTTTTTTGTCGGCAGCCGGGCGTTGGTTGAGCCGTTCTACGATTAGTGGCTGCTCAGGTAAAGGCATTGGCGCGTCGGCAGGCAACGTGGTCTTGTGCCGAGTTCTTTCGCGCCAATCGACAAACTCTACGCCCGGGGTTGCACGCTACTCTGCTGCCTTGAGCGTGTTGACCTGAACCAGGAGCGTTGAAGTCTCGGAGGTTTCCACGAACAGGTCATAGGCCTCCAGATAGAGGTACGCATTGCTTGTCTTCAGTGCGCTATCGGTGACGCATGTAACCTTGCGCGCCAGTCCCTGCAACGAGGCAACTGTTTGTGTAGCAGGGAAGGATTCACCCACCGAACACTCAAATTTCTGCACGAAAGTTTTGCCAGCGCTGTCAGTAAATTTTTTGCTGTAGGCGATATCGCTCCCGGGTTTCAGGTTTTGCCAATCGCCATCCAGGTCGATGTCTGCAAGGTTGCTTCGCTGGTCGGTTTTGCCTGCGATCTGAGATCGGCTCGTTGCTGCAAGTTCGATCATCCCGCGCCAGCGCAGTCTCACGCTCTCGCTGCCTAACGCTCCCGTTGCCTGCTCGCGCCAGATCCCGCGAGCCGGGCCCGGTTGCAGATACAAGTCCATTGGATGGTCGTTGATCACGGCGCGCGGCACCAGTGGGGAGGAGGCGTTGTAAGTGAATTGCAAATGACTGAGTGTGTGGGTCGGTTGTCCCTGTGGCAGTGCGCTTACCTGTGCCAATAGTGGTGCCGAAGCCTCTGGCGTCAGCATGTTCGGCGGCAATTTTTTCCGGATGACTGGCGTGGCGAGTTGCGCCATGTTGGCGGGTTCGGCGCACACGGTGCCAATCAGTCGGGCGCGTTGTTCTTTGTCCAGGGCGCTATCAAGAGGCTGAACGGGCGGTGGCAGCAAAATGTCCTCGCCCAGGCGATAAGCCAAGCGGGTGCTGGCCTGTCGGGTCGCACAGTCGACTTCAATACGCTCGAACTGGTGGCCATAGGGCTTGCCTTCGCTTTCATCCAGGCGGGTGCGGCCATAGTCGATGCCCGCCCAAATCGAACGCCGCGAGTTGTCTATGGCCAGTGTGCCCGGGTCTAATAACAAGAGGTCTTCGGTTTCGCCGGGCAACTGCTTCCAGGCACTGTTCCGGACTGCCTGGCACATCTGCTGGGCGATGTTGCGCGCTGGGTCTGCTGGCAGGACGTAAGGGCTGCTCCAGTCCTTTTCGCGTCGATAATCCATGGCTAAAGTCGACAAATTGCAGCCAGCGAAAAGCCGGGCCTGGGTGGCCGGCGCGGCGCCTTCGGCCGGCACGTTAACCATCACCATGGCCGTTTGGTCGAGTCTCAGCGTGGTATCCAATGGCAAAGGCCGGGCTTGTATCCGGGTCATCATGGCTTGATTTTGTACGAGGCGCTCGGCAGACATCCGCTTGTAGTAATCGGCCATCCCGTTGCCTTGCAGGGCACAACCCGTGAGGGACACGGCAAAAACGGCGCCCGTCAGGCGAAATACAATACTCACGGCAAACAGCTCCTTAGCGCCCTATATCAAGACCATTTGAATCGGCTTGACCGTCAAAACCTTTAGGGCGGCGAGTGGCTGCGTTTGTTTTCGTTCTTCAGATTTTCCTGGCGGGGGCGGCGTCATCACCCAATCAGTTGCCATGACGCCTGTTCACCTGGACGCCAATTCAATTGGTGACCAACAGCTCCGGGCCGAGGTAGTCGTTGATGTGATCGATGTCGTCGTCGCCCAGGCTGCCCACCGAAGAGGCCAGGCGCAGGCGCGACATCAAGTAACGCAGCTTCGCCTCGAACAGATCGTGGCGTGCAACGAAGAGCAGTTCTTCGGCATTGAGGACGTCCGAGTTGGTGCTGGTGCCTCCTTCCTTGAAACCCTTGCGTGTGGACAGCAGTGAGCGTTCGTTGGACTCTACGGCCCGCTCCAGGGCGTGAATACGTTTGGCGCCGCTCTGTACGCCGGCGTACTCGCGGGTGGTGCCGGAGATGACTTCCTGTCGCGTGGCGTCGAGTTCGTCCAGGGCCTTGGAACTATTGGAACTGGCCTGGCGTGCCAGCGCGCTGGTGCCGCCACCGTTGTACAGCGGGAAATTGACTTCCAGCCCGATTGAGCCGTAGCGGTTGCGTTGATTCAGCTCGGAGATGGATTGGCTATCGCCCGCGGTGTAGCCGGCAACGAAATCCAGTGTCGGCCAGTGGCCCGCCTTGACGCGCTTCACTTCTTCTTCAGCAAGGTCGCTGCTATGACGGCGCGCATGGATCAGCGGGCTGTCGGTCTGAGCCTTGACCAACCAGTCCTGCAGGTTGCTCGGCAGCAGCGGTGGCGTATCGAAAGTCGGACGCAAGGTGGTCAACGATTCTGGGGTTTCTCCGATGTACTCCTCAAGCTTGCGGCGCGCATTGATCAGGTTGTCCTGCGCTTCGATCAGCTCGGCATCGGCAAGGTCGCGGCGAGCGATCGACTCGTCGATGTCGGTGACGGTGCCGGCCCCCAGCTCCATGCGCCGTTTCGCCGAAGCGAGTTGCTCCTCGAAGGCGTTCAGCTTGGACTTGGCGAGGACGATGGTTTCGCTGGCCAGCAGCACGTCGAAATAGCTTTCGGCGAGGCGCACCGCGGCGTCCTGACTCTTGGCATCGAACACCGCGACGCTGTAGTCGGCACGCTGTTTACCCTGGCGGTACTCGGCCATTTTCTGTTTGTTGAACAGCGGCTGGCGCAAGCGCACGTTGGCGCCCTTGGAGTCGTAGTCCAGATCCCTCTCGATGCCGCTCTGGCGCTGGGTGCCATTGACCTTGTTGTCGTAGGCCGAGGCACTGATCTGCGGCAGCAGACCGGCCTGGCCGATGGCGCGGTTTTCCAGGCCGGCCTCCTTTTCATGCACAGCGGCGCGATAGACGGGGCCTTGGTACTGCAACAGATCCCACGCTTGTTTGAGATCAATGGCGCTGGCAGGCAGAGACAGCGATAGCAGGCAGGCGAACAGGCAATGACGGTCCATTTCATTGTTCCTTGAAAGAGCTGTCAACACGGTCGAGCATTGGTTTCAGAAGATAGCTCATCATGTTGCGCTCGCCAGTTTTGATGGTGACGCTGGCGGGCATGCCGGGACGAATGTGATTGCTGCCAAGCAGGTTCATGCCATCGGGTGTGACCTCTACCTGAGCCAGATAGAACGGTTGCTTGCTTTCCTCGTCCATCAGGCGGTCGGCGGAAACGGTCTTCACGCGGCCGGGGATGTTGGGCGTCTGGGCATGGTTGAAGGCCGGGAAGGCAATGTCCACGGCGAGGCCGGGAACCATCTTGTCGATGGCCTGCACGGGAATCATCGCGTCGACCTGCAGCGGCTCGTTGTCCGGAACGATTTCCATGATCTTGAAGCCGGGCTGGATGATCCCGCCGACAGTCGCAATGCTCAGGGACTGGACCATGCCATCGATGGGCGATCGAATCACCGTGTGGGTCACTTCATAGTCCAGCGCACGCAAACGGTCGGCCAGGGTGGTGTTTTCCTTGGCGGTGTCGGTGAGCTGCGATTCGACTTCCTTCAGGTAATCGTGCTGGCGCTGCAGGATGCGCAGCTTGATTTCGGTGGTCTGGCTACGCACGCGAGCGATGTTGTTGAGGTTCTCGGCCTGGCCGGCGGAGAGGTCGGCATTGCTGCGTTCCAGTTCCAGCAGGCGGTTGCGCGGCACATAGCCTTCGGCTGCCAGCACGCGGGTGCCTTTCAGTTCCTGGTTGAGGAAGTTGATCTGCGAGGCGCGGGCGCCATAGACCTGTTGCAGGCCCTTGAGCTGCACTGCCGACGCCGCGAGGTTTTCCTGCAGGATGCTGATTTCGCCAGCGAGGCCGGCGCGTCGGGTGTTCAGCAGGCGTTGCTGCAGATCCATGGCAGCCAGCAGGCGGTGGTCATTCCCGAAGCGCTTGAACAGTTCGGGATCGAAGTTCACTACGTCGAGGTTGTCACGTTCCGCTTCCAGGCGGTTTTCCACGGTCTTGCTGACGATGTACTGGGCGCTGACCGCACCCTGTTCGGCAAGTGCGCGCAGCGAATCGAGGCGGACCACCTCCTGGCCTTTTTTCACGGAATCGCCTTCGCGGACAAGAATGGCCTCCACGGTGCCGCCGCTCAGATGCTGCACGGCTTTGCGATTGCTGGTGACTTTTACCGTGCCTGTCGCTACCACGCCGGCATCCAGCGGCGCCAGCCACGACCACAGGAGGAAGCCGCCGAAGCCGGCGAGCACCAGCCACAGGCCCCTGCGCACAGGTTTGGCGACGTCCAGATCTACATCGTTCCTGGGATCGACGTGAATCATCTCGGTGTGTTGGCTCATTTGCATGATCGGTCACTCCCGCGTTTTGACGGAGGCCAGCGGAGTCGACGCGCCTGCAGGCATCACACTCGCCTTGCGCAGCGCTGCGAATACTTCGTCGCGAGTGCCGAGCATCTGCACGCCGCCGTCACGCAGCATCAGCACCTTGTCGACGGCGCAGAGCACATTGGGACGGTGGGAAATCAGAATGACGGTGGCGCCACGGTCTTTGAGTTGGGCCAGCGCATCGACCAACGCCTTCTCACCGACGTCGTCGAGGTTGGCGTTCGGCTCATCGAGCACAATCAGATTGGGGTCTCCATACAGCGCGCGGGCCAAGGCGATGCGTTGCTTCTGGCCACCGGAAAGCGGGCTGCCATCGGTGCCCAGGCGGGTCTCATAACCTTGCGCAAAACGCAGGATCATCTCGTGCACGCCCGTCGTTCTGGCGGCGCGGATGACCGCGTCGCTGTCCACTTCGCCAAAGCGCGCAATGTTGTCGGCGATGGTGCCTTCGAACAGCTCCACGTCCTGTGGCAGGTAACCGAGCCAAGGGCCAAGTTCGCCTTTGTTCCAGGTGAATATGTCCGCGCCGTCGAGGCGCACCTTGCCGGCCTGTGCCGGCCAGACGCCGACCAACAGACGGGCGAGGGTGGATTTGCCCGAGGCGGATGGGCCGATAATGCCAAGGCTTTCGCCGGGGGAAAGGTTGAAGCTCACCCCGCGCAGAATCGTGTTGTTGGTGCCGGGGGAGCCGGCGTACACATTCTCCACTGCCAGCATGCCCAGCGGGCGTTGCAGCGACATGCTCGGTGGCCGGCGCGGAAAGTCGTTGAGCATTTCATTCAACCGGCCCCAGGCCGAGCGGCAGCCAAGCAGTTGCTTCCACGACGCGATGACTTGTTCCACCGGGCCCAGCGCACGACCGGTAAGGATCGAGCAGGCAATCATCATCCCGGGGGTGATCTTGCCTTCGATCGCCAGCAGCGCACCGGCGCCGAGGATCAGCGATTGCAAGGTGATGCGCACGAAGCGCCCGGTGCTGCTGATCAGGGCGGCCCGGTCTGAGGCCAGGGTCTGCATTTCCAGAATGCGCAAATGGCTTTGGTACCAGCGCTTGCCGATCGACGGCAACATGCCCATGGCCTCGATGACCTCGGCGTTGCGCAGGTTGTTGTTGGCGTAGGTGGCGGAGGAGAGGGCGGCCTGATTGGCTTCGGCCAGCGGCTTTTGCGTCGCCTTCTCGGTGAGGTAAGCCAGGCCCATCAGAATCAGCGAGCCGATGAGCGTGACCAGTCCGAGCAGCGGGTGGATCAGGTAGGCGACCAGCAGGTAGATCGGCGTCCATGGCGCATCAAAGAACGCGAACAGGCTGTTGCCGGTGAGGAACTGACGCACCTGCGCGAGATCCTGCAGGGCCTGGGCCGGATTGCCTCCGGCGCGGTTCAGGTTGCGCTCGAATGCGGCGGTGAAAATGCGTCGATTGAGGTCCATGTCGAGGCAGTTGCCGACCCGGATCAGCACACGGGTGCGGAACATTTCAAGCGTGGACATCAGCAAGAACAGGCCTATCACCAGAACGGTCAGCATCGTCAACGTTGTGACGTTGCGACTGACCAAGGCTCGATCATAGACCTGCAACATGTAAACGGCTGGCGTCAACATCATGACGTTGATGACGCCGCTGAAACCCGCCAGGGAGTAAAAACTACGACGAAGTCGGAAGAGTGCGTCGGCCAGTTCGGATCGAGAGTTCGACTGCTTTTGCATTTGGCTGACCCCCTCTTCAAAAAGCCGTTTGCCCTTGCGGAGCAGCAGCTAACAGATTTAGTCACGTGGGTAGCCGTCGATACGCAGGTTCGCTCTCGGGCGAATCTCATGCAAATTTCTGCGTTGCTCCCGTAGCAAGCAGCGTAGGTCGCGGCGAAACAATCTGAAATAACATTTCGCTCTAATGGTGCGTCAATCTTTCTATAAGTCCATTAAAAACAGCGAGTTGAGAGGCTTAGCACCGGTCGTCCGGTTTGTCCGTCGTAAAATTGACAATTTTTTGCTATCCAACTTTAGTCTTACTCATTGACGACAACCGTCCGCCTGAAGTCTGTCAACTCTTTGGCAGCGAAAAGCGCGGTGGTTCTCCGAAGGAGCACAGCATGTCGATCACTTCGTTCTACTGCAGAGGGAAGGGGCTGTTCAGCAAGTTCGCCTTGACCTCAAGTTTCCATGGCCCGCCTAGGGCCCGGGTTCGCTCTGCCTGATCGCTTAGCGAGCCATTCTTTCGCGAGTTCCGCGAATTCCAGGCGCGCATACCGGGGGCCGTACTGACGGCTTTGCCTTCCCGTGTCAGCTCTCGCCAAAAAAATGAACCTACACACTGCGCAAGCCAGCACCCGACTGGGCGCGGGAGGATTCTTTTCGTCCCGTGCCCTTCACCAAAGAAATCGAGGGCAAGCAAAATGGCCAATTTCAACAAGTCCGACCTGGAGTTCATCCTCAAACAAATTTTCATCGCAGAAGCACATGCCGACGGTGCCAGCCTCAGTGATTTGCTACCCAACAGTCAGGTGCCTTTCGGCCTGCGCACCGTCGATGGCAGCTACAACAACCTGGTGACCGGGCAAAGTGAGTTTGGCGCTGCGGACAATGCTTTCCCGCGCCTGCTGGACCCCTCGTTTCTGGCGTCATACTCCGGGACAGGGGATGTGATCGACCCGCAACCACGGATCATCAGTAACCTGATCGTTGATCAGACCGCCAACAACCCGGCTGCGGTTGCGGCGAACGGCGGTGCCGATCCGGTCATCAGCCCAGGCCCCGATGGTGTCTTCGGCACGGATGACGACAAGCAAGTGTTCTTCATCCCCAACCAGTCGGCGGACGCCGGTCTGACTGCGGGCTTCAACTCGTGGATGACTTTCTTCGGCCAGTTCTTCGACCACGGCCTCGACCTGGTCAGCAAGAGCGCTACCGATTTTGTGTTTATTCCGTTGCAGCCGGACGATCCGTTGTTCGTGCCGGGCAGTCCGACCAACTTCATGGTGCTGCCACGGGCCGTGCGTACGGCCGGCGCGGACGGGATTGTTGGCACGACGGACGATGGGCAGCTCAACACCACCTCGCCGTTCGTAGACCAAAGCCAGACTTACAGCTCACACCCCTCGCATCAGGTATTTCTGCGCGAGTACGTCATCAACGCGGCAGGTGACCCTGTTGCAACCGGGCGCTTGATTACCAATCGCGATCTGGGCGCCGATGGCGAGTTCGGCACTGCCGATGATGGCGGCGCCGAAAATGGCGGCATGGCAACCTGGGCAGTGGTCAAGGCTCAGGCCCGTGACATTCTCGGGATCAACCTGACCGACGCCGATGTGCACAACGTGCCGCTGTTGGCGACCGACGCGTATGGCAACTTCATCCGTGGCCCGGGCGGTATGCCGCAGGTGGTGATGCGCATCAGCAACGGCGCAGACGGTATCGCCGGTACGGCGGATGACATCACGCAACTGGTCGAAGGCAACCGGGATGCTCCGATCAGTCTGGCCACCGCCGTGAGCACCGGGCATGGCTTCCTCGACGACATCGCGCACAATGCCGCGCCGGTCGTCGTCGGAGGGGTTCTGCAGGCGGATGGTGACACCGATATCGGCAATGCACAGCCAGTGGGCGCGGGCGGCAACAACCTGACCTACGACAACGAACTGCTCGACGCTCACTACATTGCCGGCGATGGCCGGGCGAATGAAAACATCGGCCTGACCACTGTGCACCATGTGTTCCACTCCGAACACAACCGCCTGGTCCAGCAGTCCAAGGAAACCATCCTGGCCTCTGGCGATCTGGCGTTTCTCAATGAGTGGCTGGCAGACGACGTCGCGGCAATTCCGACGACTCCCGCCGAAATCGCAGGATTGGTGTGGGATGGCGAACGGCTGTTCCAGGCCGCCAAGTTCGGCACCGAGATGCAGTATCAGCACTTGGTGTTCGAGGAATTTGCGCGGACCGTTCAGCCGCAGGTCGACGAATTCCTTGCCCCCAACGGCTATGACACTTCAATCAACCCGGCCATCCTCGCCGAGTTCGCCCACGTGGTGTATCGCTTCGGTCACTCGATGCTGACCGAGACTGTCGATCGCTTCGACCCCGAATTCAATCCGGTCCTCTCTGACCCGAACAACCCTGACGCGCAGCTCGGTCTGATCGCAGCCTTCCTCAACCCTCTGGCATTTGCCGGCAGCGGGGCTACCGCTGACGAAGCGGCAGGGGCGATCATTCGCGGTGTGACCCGTCAGCTCGGCAACGAGATCGACGAGTTCGTCACCGAAGCGTTGCGCAACAATCTGCTGGGTCTACCCCTCGATTTGCCGGCCCTGAACCTGGCGCGTGGGCGCGACACTGGCATCCCTACGTTGAATGAGGCGCGGCGTGAGTTTTACCAGGCAACCGGCGACAGCCAACTCAAGCCGTACATCAGTTGGGCTGACTTGGCGGAAAACCTCAAACACCCCGAATCCCTGGTCAACTTCATCGCGGCCTTCGGTACTCACGGGGCATTGACTGCGGCCGATGTGGATACGCTGGTCGAGATGCGCGCGGTCGCTGCTGCCCTGGTGTTTGGCGGCAGCGCGGTGATCAACGCCGGCACTGCCGATGAGCGTACTTTTACCGCCACGGAAGAGGATCGCCTGGCATTCCTTAACAGCTCGGGCACCTACGCCATGGTCAATGGCGTCACCACCACCGGTGTCGACGACATCGACTTCTGGGTCGGCGGCCTTGCCGAAGAGAAGATGCCGTTCGGCGGTATGCTCGGCTCCACGTTCAACTTCGTGTTTGAAACCCAGATGGAGGCGTTGCAGAACGGCGACCGGTTCTACTACCTGTCGCGTACGGCGGGCCTGAACTTCGGCACCGAGCTTGAGAACAACTCCTTCGCCAAGCTGATCATGCTCAACACCGATGTCACCCACCTGTCGAACACCGTGTTCCTGACGCCGACGTTCACTCTCGAAGTGACCCAGGCCAATCAGTTCACCGGCCTTGGCGTCGGCGGTCGTGACGACCCGACGGGCGGCATCATGATCAACGGCGTGGAAGTCGTGCCGCTGGTGATCCGCGACAACCCCGACACCGTGGGCACGGACAGTAATTTTCTGCATTACACCGGTGAAGATCATGTCGTCCTCGGCGGCACCGCCGCCGATGACATCATCATCTCCGGTGAAGGTGATGACACCGTTTACGGCGACGGCGGCAACGATGTCCTCGAGGGCGGCGCCGGGAACGATGCGGTACTTGGCGGCGCGGGTGATGACATCATCACCGACTCGTTCGGCGACAACCGCCTGGAAGGCAATGCCGGTAACGACGTGATCGTGGCCGGTAAAATGGGGGTTGCGGGCAACCTGATCCTTGGCGGCGATGGCCAGGACTTCATCATCACCACCGAAGACATCAGCACCACCTTCGGCGGTCAGGGTGACGACTTCATCCTCGGTGCCAAGACCAACCTGCCACCGACCGGCAACGAAGGTGATGACTGGATCGAGAAAGGCACCCAGGACGGTGCGCCTGGCGATAACTTCTCGCCATTGCTCAATGACGATGTGGTCGGCAACGACATCTTTGTCGGCGGTGGTGGCTTCGATGAAATGATCGGCGAGGGTGGCGATGACATCTTTGTCGGCAGCGATGCCCAGGACAAGATGGACGGCATGTCCGGGTTCGACTGGGTGACCTTCAAAAATGACCAGGTCGGCGTGACCGCCGACTTGTCCCTCGCCGCGCTGGCCCAGCCACACGGCAACGCGCCAAACCAGAACGCCGGGGTGTTCAATCCGGTCGGTGCCTCGCCGGCCTCGATTCTCGACCGTTTCGCCGAGGTCGAAGGCTTGTCCGGTTCGAATTTCGGCGACGTCCTCAAAGGCGATGATGTTGATGCGGTCACTATCCTCAACCACGGTGGTGCCACGGGTGGTGCACTGACCAATGTGGACTTGATCCGTGGACTGGCGCAGTTCCTGTCCGATGCCGGCTTGCCGACCACCGGCTTTGCCACGGGCAACATCATCCTCGGTGGCAATGGCAGTGACCTGATCGAGGGCCGCGGCGGCGATGATCTGATCGATGGCGACAAATGGATCAACGTCAGAATCGCAGTTTATGCCCCCGGCGACGTCAACCATACCGGCCCCGAGATCGCCAGCTTCGACAGCATGGCTGATATGATCCCGTTCATGCTGGACCGTACGTATAACCCTGGGCAGCTCAAGGCCGTGCGGGAAATCCTGCCCGGCACCTCGACGGGCGGGGCGGCGTTCGACACCGCGATTTTCTCCGGGCTTCAGTCCGAGTACACGGTGACCCAGGACACCCGTGGCACGGCCAACCTGGCGGACGATGTCTGGACGGTGACGGATACCGTTGCGGGTCGCGACGGCACCGATACCCTGCTGCATATCGAACGCCTGCAATTCGCCGACACCCAGCGGGTGCTGGTACCGGGGCAGAACGCACAACCGGTCGGCAGGCCGACTGTCACGGATGGCAACGGCGGCGACATTACAGTGGGCGACACACTGACCGTGAGCATGCTCGGGGTGAGCGATGCCAACAACGTCACTGCGGGTAACCCGCAGGGGCTCGTCAACAATACTTCGGTGTCTTACTACTGGCAGTTCGAAGCCGACCCCGGCAGTGGCGTGTTCGAAGACATCATCCTGTTGCCTGCGGGTGACCTGGCGTTCCAGAGTGCCGATGGCACCTCCTTCAAGGTCTCGCCGGATCTTGCCGGGCTGTCACTGCGGGTCAAGGCTATCTACCAGGATGGCCATGGCACGACTGAAGTGGTGTTCTCGCAACCGACAGGCGTCGTGGTTCCCGGCGCACCGGTCGTGCCGACAGCACCGACACCGGTAGTCAATGCCACCGAGGGTGGCCCGGGCCTTAACATGGTCCGCTCCGACCTCAACTTCATCCTTGATCAGATCAAGATTGCCGAGGCTGAAGCGGACGGTCAGAACATCCTCTCGCTGATCCCGAACATCCGCGCGCCGCTGGGCCTGCGTGCGGTCGATGGCTCGAACAACAACCTGATGAACCTCAATGGCATCAACAACACCGAGTTTGGTGCTGCGGATAACACCTTCCCGCGTTTGACCGATCCGGTCTTCAATCCGGCGGAAGGTGCACCTGCCGGGTTCTTTGGCCCTGGCTCGCCGGCCATTCCGGGATCGTCGTATCAGCAGACCAGCGGCAATGTGTTTGACTCGCAGCCGCGCACGATCAGCAATCTGATCGTCGACCAGACGTCGAACAACCCGGCGGCGTATGCAACGGCGTACGACGTGGGCGCGGACGGTGTGCTCAACTTCGGCGCGGAGGGTAGCGACGATGTGCTCAAGGATGGCGTACGGATAGTCGCCAGCCCCGGCCTGGATGGTCAGTTCGGTACTGGCGACGACCACGATGTGTACATGTTCGAGAACACCGCTCCGGATGCCGGGTTGTCCGCGCCGTTCAACGCCTGGATGACCTTCTTCGGGCAGTTCTTCGATCACGGTCTGGACCTGGTGACCAAAGGCGGTTCGGGTACCATCTTCATTCCGCTGCAACCGGATGATCCGCTGTATGTGCCAGGCGGCAACGCTAACTTCATGGTGCTGACCCGCGCGACCAACCAGCCAGGCGCGGATGGTGTTCTCGGCACGGCCGACGACATCCATGAGCACTCCAACACCACCACGCCGTTCGTGGACCAAAACCAGACCTACAGCTCGCACCCATCGCATCAGGTGTTCCTGCGCGGGTATCTGCTGACCGATGACGGACCCATCGCGACGGGCAGGCTGATCACCAACCGTGACCTGGGGGCGGATGGCAAGTTTGGTACTTCAGACGACAGCGAAATCGGTGGCATGGCCACTTGGAAAGTGGTCAAGGCGCAAGCCAACGACATTCTGGGTATCCACCTGACCGATGCCGACGTCGATAACGCCCCGCTGTTGGCGACCGATGCCTATGGCAATTTCATCAAGGGGCCGAACGGCTTCCCGATGGTCGTGATGAAAGGCCTTGACGGTCTTGGCGGTACGGCGGATGACGAGCTTGTCGAAGGTAATCCGCTTGCCCCTATTGACCTGACCAATGCTGTGCGCACCGGTCACCAGTTCCTCGTCGACATTGCCCACAATGCCGCGCCGGTGTTCATCGGTGGCGTGCTCGCGCCTGATGGCGATTCTGAAACTGGCAACGACGTGCCGGTCAATCCACAAACCGGGGCCAACCTGGCCTACGACAACGAGTTGCTGGATGCGCACTACATCGCTGGCGACGGCCGGGTCAACGAGAACATCGGCCTGACGGCGGTGCATGCGATCTTCCACTCCGAGCACAATCGGCTGGTCGCGCAAACCAAAGACACCGTGCTCGACTCGGGTGACGTGGCTTTCCTGAACGAGTGGCTGCTCAATCCAGTGAGCGCGTTGCCGGTCAATCAGGCGGAGATAGATGCGTTGGTATGGAATGGCGAACGCCTGTTCCAGGCGGCCAAGTTCGGCACCGAGATGCAGTATCAGCATCTGGTGTTCGAGGAATTTGCCCGGACCATCCAGCCTAACGTCGACCTGTTTTTCGCACCGACCCAGGTCTATGACGTTGACCTCGATGCCTCGATCGTCGCCGAGTTCGCCCACACCGTGTACCGGTTTGGCCACTCGATGCTGACCGAGACCGTCGATCGCTTCGACGTTGATTTCAACGTGATCGGCGATCCGAACAGTGCTGATCCGGATCAGCAACTGGGCCTGATCGCGGCGTTCCTCAACCCGTTGGCGTACGCCGCCAGTGGCGTGACGCCTGAGGATGCGACCAGTGCGATCGTGCGGGGGATCACTCGGCAAGCCGGTAACGAAATCGACGAGTTCGTCACCGAGGCGCTGCGCAACAACCTGCTGGGGCTGCCGCTCGACCTGCCGGCGATCAACATCGCCCGTGGCCGCGACGTGGGGATTCCTTCACTCAACGCGATTCGCCGCGACATCTACAGCCAAACCGGTGACACCCAACTCAAGCCGTACACCAGCTGGGTCGACCTGGTGCAGCACCTCAAACATCCGGAGTCGTTGATCAACTTCATTGCAGCCTATGGCACCCATGAGACGATCACGGCGGCGACCACGCTGGAAGGCAAACGCGCTGCTGCCATGGCGCTGGTATTCGGTGGTCCGGATGCACCGACTGATCGTCTGGACTTCCTCAACGGCACCGGTGACTGGACCAACGTAACGCGGGCTGGCAAGGATGGAGTGCTGGGAACAGCCGACGATCTGAAGGGCGTGACTATCACGGGGGTCGATGCCATCGACCTGTGGATCGGCGGCCTGGCCGAAGCGAAAACGCCGTTCGGCGGCATGCTCGGCTCGACCTTCAACTTCGTGTTCGAGAACCAGCTGGAAAAACTGCAGGATGGCGACCGCTTCTACTACCTGGAACGTACCGCTGGCCTGTCGATGAATGCCGAGCTTGAAAGCAACTCGTTCGCCAAGCTGATCATGGCCAACACCTCGGCCACGCACTTGCCGGGCCTGGTGTTCTCGGACGTTGCGTTCTATCTGGAAAGGGACCAGAGCAAGCAATTCAACGAAGGCCTGGGCAATGCCGATCCGCTTGGCGAAAACGGCGAACAGGTGGTGTTCCGCGACAACCCTCTGACCGCAGGGCCGGATGCCAACTACATCAAATACACCGGTGCAGAGCACATCGTGATGGGCGGCACCAACAGCGCCGATATTCTCATCGCGAGTGAGGGGGATGACACGGTCTGGGGCGACGGCGGCAACGATCGCATCGAAGGCGGTGACGGCAACGACCAACTGCGCGGTGGCTCCGGCGACGACATCATCACCGACAAGGGCGGCGACGATAACATCCAGGGTGGCGACGGCAACGACGTGCTGCACGGAGGTAACGGCGTCAACCTGATCATCGGCGGGTTCGGCAATGACTTCATCGTGACCGGTGAGGACGCCTCCGAAGCCATTGGTGGTCATGGCAACGACTTCATCCTGGGCAGCAAAGCCAACGAACAGGACATGGGTAACGAAGGCGACGACTGGATCGAGAAGGGCACTTCGGACGGTGCACCTGGCGACAACTTCGACCCGCTCGGCAACGACCCTATCGTTGGCCACGATGTGTTCATCGGCGGTAACGAGAACGATAAGTTCAACGGCGAAGGCGGCGATGACATCATGGTCGGCAGTCTCGGCTTCGGTGATCGCTATATCGGCGGCTCCGGCTTCGACTGGGCAACCTTCAAGGGGCTCGCACAGGGCGTGACCATCGATTTCACGGACCGTTTCTTCGATGTTCCGCCAGTACCGGGTTCAGGTGCTTCGGCGCTGGTGCGTTTCGACATCATGGAAGGTCTGTCGGGTTCGTCGCACGGTGACTTCCTGCGCGGTGATAACGAAGACGCCACATCGCTGCCTACAGCGGGTGCAACCGGCAGTGTGCTGACCCACATCGACCTGATCAACGGCCTGGCGGATCTGCTGCCAGCCGGAGCGACGTTCTTCGATGGCGGCAACATCATCCTCGGCGGTAGCGGCAGCGACCTGATCGAAGGTCGCGGCGGTGACGACATCATTGATGGTGACAAGTGGCTGAACGTACGCATCAGCGTACGGGCGAACGCTGACGGCACTGGCGATGAAATCGCCACGTTCGACAGCATGGAGCCGCTGGTGCCGTTTATGCTGAACGGCACGTACAACCCTGGCCAACTGGTCATCGTGCGGGAGATTCTGACCGGCACTGACAGCTTCGATACGGCGTTGTTCTCCGGTACTTTGGGGGAATACGGCATCGAAATCGATGGCGACACTGTCATCGTGACCGACTCGGTGCTTGGGCGTGATGGCGTCGATCGCCTGACGGGCATCGAGCGTCTGCAGTTCGCTGACGTTGCGATACCGTCCGGAGTCGGCACCGTGCAAAACAGCGACCCATCGGGTCACTTGGCAATCCTCGATGCGACTACCGGTGTGCGTGAAGATACGCCGGTCGCCGGCCAGTTGTTGCGCGTCAGCGGTGCGGGGGTACACGACGCGGACAACCAGAGTGCGGCCAATCCGACCGGCGCGATAACCGGTGGGGTGGCTTACTACTGGCAGGTCGAAACCATTCCCGGTACGGGCGTCTATGAAGACATCACCTTTGTCGCCGCTGGCGAGGCAACGCGGGCGACTGGCTCCACCTTCCTGGTGGGCCCCGATGAGGCGGGTCTGAACATCCGCGTCCGGGCGGTGTACCAGGATGCCCAGGGCACGCTGGAGATCGTCGAATCGTCCGGCAACAGTGAACCGACCGAAGGGGCGACCGTTACCGGGCTTGCCGTGCAGAACCAGCTGTTGACCGCCGACACGTCGACCATCGTCGACGCCGATGGCCTGACCAATCCGCAGTTCACCTACCAGTGGCAGGCGAACGACGGGCTTGGCTTCGTCAACATCGCCGGCGCTACCGGTAGCACGTTCTCGCTTGGCCAGGCTCAGGTCGGCCAGGAAGTGCGCGTGCTGATCGGTTACGTCGATAATTTCGGTGTGGCCGAAAGCGTTGCGTCCAACATCCTGGGACCGGTGGACAACGTCAACGATGCACCGACAGGCGCGTTGCTGATCAGCGATACGACACCGGATCAAGGGCAAGTGCTGACGGCGCTGACTGCCGGGATTGCCGATGTGGACGGGCTGGGCACCTTCAGCTACCAATGGCAGCAAGGTATCGGTGCTTCCTTCTCCAACATCAACGGCGCGACGGCCTCGACCTTCACCCCGGGTGTGGCGCAGGGCAACCTGCAAATACGGGTGATCGTGCGCTACACCGACGGCTTCGGCACGCTGGAGACGTTGACTTCCGCGGCAACCGCAGCGGTTGCGGTGCTCAGTGGCGTAGTGCTGCAAGGTAACGCACAGGCGAACACCCTCACCGGCGGCGCAGGTAACGATGTGCTGCTTGGCCTGGGCGGGAGCGATACGCTGAATGGCCTGGCCGGTACCGACCAGTTGTTTGGCGGCAATGGCAACGACATCCTCAACGGTGGAGACGACAACGACATCCTCAATGGCGAGGACGGTAACGACACCCTCAACGGCGGGCTTGGCGCGGATGCCATGAACGGCGGTGCCGGCAACGACACCTATGTGGTCGACAACGTCGGTGACCTTATCACCGAGGCGGTGGGTGGCGGTACCGATCTGGTGCAAACCGCCTTCGCGAGCTACCTGCTCGATGCCAACGTCGAGAACCTGACCTATACCGGTGCCGGTAACTTCACAGGTACCGGTAACGCACTGGCCAACACCATCACCGGCGGGGTGGGTAACGACCTCCTCGATGGCGGTACGGGTGCAGACCGGATGGTCGGGGGCGCGGGCAACGATACCTACATCGTCGATGCAGCCACAGACGTGGTGGTCGAGGTGGCGGGTGGCGGTACGGACACCGTGCAGACTTCGTTGGCCAGCTACACGCTGAGCGGTAATGTCGAGAACCTGACCTACACCGGAGTCGGCAACTTCGCCGGCAGCGGCAACGGGTTGAACAACGTCATCACCGCCGGGGCGGGTAACGACACCCTCAATGGTGGCGGCGGCAACGACATCCTCACCGGCAACAGTGGCAACGACACACTCAACGGCGACGCGGGTAACGACCAACTGGTGGGTGGCATTGGCACCGATACCCTGAACGGCGGCAATGGCGATGACAGCCTCGACGGAGGTGACGGGGCGGATACATTGAATGGCGGGGCAGGCAGCGACACGCTGCTCGGCGGGCTGGGTGATGACAGCCTGGATGGCGGTACCGGCACCGATCTGCTCCAGGGCGGCGATGGCAATGACACGCTGCTCGGTGGAGATGCTAACGACACCTTGCTGGGTGGTATCGGCAATGACTTTATCGATGGCGGTACAGGCAACGATACAGTC
The DNA here is from genome assembly GCF_019947305.1 of Pseudomonas sp. BF-RE-21. Taxonomy (NCBI): domain Bacteria; kingdom Pseudomonadati; phylum Pseudomonadota; class Gammaproteobacteria; order Pseudomonadales; family Pseudomonadaceae; genus Pseudomonas; species Pseudomonas sp. BF-RE-21. The sequence goes on from NZ_JAGYGF010000077.1 coordinate 19,160, forward strand.
ACGGGCGGTGCCGGCAACGACATGATGGTTGCCAGCAATGGCAACGATATCTTCATGTTCTCAGCGGGCTTCGGGGTCGATCAGATCATTGGCTTCGATGCCAACGCGGCAGGAGGGCAGGACCGCCTCGATATCTCCGCGATGAACATCACGGCTGCGACCTTTGCCGGCAGCGTCACCATCGCCGATGTCGGTGCGGATACCCTGGTCAGCTTCGCTGGTGCTGACTCCATCCGCCTGGTCGGTGTGGCCGATGCGACAACCGTCACTGCCACGGACTTCATTCTCACCACTTGAGGTACTGATCAGCACGTTTGAAAAAAAGCGTGGAAAGCGGAAGGGAGGGCAGCGATGCCCTCCCTTTTTTTATGAGAAACGTCTGGTCGTTTGTTCAACTGGCAATGCGTGAACCAACCTGGCAGGGCGGTCTGTCAGGCAGTGGGAAACACTCGATCAACAAATGACCTGGGAGTGGGGAAAGGGGAGTGGGGAATCAGGCTTGAACATTTCAGCGAACTGCGCGATGGGCAGCCTGTTGGTTTCGCTTGCCGCTTCTGCAATCGGGGGTATCCCGACTTCAACCGGGACTTCACCCGATCCGCAACACAAACAACGCTTAACTGCTGAACCAGCTGAACAGGCTCCAGAATGCCCCTATGGCAAAGATGAGAAGCATGAGTGCCAACGTGCGGACTAGCGGCTCACTTCGCATGAAGGTAACTCCTCAGAAGGGTTGTGCAGCACAGGTGGAAATCTGTTATCCCGTGATAACAACTTCAAACTTTCAATTAATACGCTAGTGAACGCACAGCATTCTCTATGCCAGAAAATTGAACAGCCAATCATTCCCGGCTGGCGGCGCAACTTGATCCCCTGGCCAATGAAAGTTGACACAGGAATCGGGTAATACAGCCCGTTTA
>NZ_JAGYGF010000078.1:0-18961 GCF_019947305.1 Pseudomonas sp. BF-RE-21
GAGATCGCCATCGCCGGCAAGCCGGGCTCCTACAGGTTTATGCCAGCCCACAATCCGGAGCATCCCTGCGATCTGTAGGAGCTGGCTTGCCGGCGATGGCGGCCGTGAGATCGCCATCGCCAGCAAGCCGGGCTCCTACTTTGCGTTGAGGTTCAGCGTCGGCGTTTCATCAAAGAAATTCCACGGCTTCAACAGCACATGCACCCACTCGGTCGGCATGATCGGCCATTCCTCCGCACGGGCGATGTGCGTGGTGCCGGTGGTCAGCCAGACCACGTCATCGCTGTTTTCGATGGACTGGTTGTCGTGGGTGAACTGCCCAAGCCCCGCATCCTTGTCCGAGCGGTTCGGGTATTTGCCTTCCGGATACTTCTCTTCCGGGTTGTAGCGCGTCACCCACAGCTGTTTGTCCATGAAACTCAGGCGGTGATAGAGCCATTCGTCTTTGCCGAAATTGGCACCCTTGGCCACCGGGTGCGTGCCGCCGGCGTACGGAATCAACTGATAGGAAACCGGGTTGCCGACTTTGTTTTCCTTGCTGGTATTGGTCAGCAGGCGAACAGTCGACGGGTCGAATTTCTGCGCGGCTTGCTGCTCGGTGCCGACGACTTTGGTTTCGGTCTGCATCGTGCTGGTGCGCGGCCCGCCACGGTCGTTCGGGGCTACCACCGGGTTCACTTCCACCAGCGAGTTGTTCTCACCGTCCACGTCCATGTCCAGGCGGAAGTTGTAGATGTGCTGGTGCGTGGTGCCGACGATGTTGTGGTCCAGCAGCGTGCCGTAGCGCGTGTCTTCCTTGGCGGTGGCTTCGTGCATGGTTTTCGATTTCACGCCCTTGACCGCTTCGATACCGGTGGCGCCGGCGTCGATGCCAATGGTGCCGTTTTGCTGGAAGACCCAGTCAAAAATGTAGTCGTAGTTGCCGACGGTGCTGATCCAGCGCACCACCAGTTCGCGACGCTCGGTGCTGAGGTTGGGCTGGCCCATTTCCTGGTGTTTGTATTCCGGGCCGGCGTAGCGCTCGAACACCGCCATGGCGCGGGGAATCGAAGTCGGGGCGCCGGTGTAGTCGGCAATGGTGGCGTCCAGCAGCACGGCGTTTTCCGGAGCATCTTTACCGCGCGCAATCGGCGAGGTCAGCGTGCCCATGCCGTAATCGCCCGAGTCGAGATAAGCCTTGAAGTACCAGCCGCCATCCGGATCGCCATAGGGCACGATCATGCCGCCGAGCGAGCCTTCGTACATGATTTTGCGTTTCTTGCCCTTGTCGTCATAAGTGACGGTGGACAGGATCGGGCCGACCCGCGAGTCGAGGCGAACGTGGAAGTCCCAGTTCTGCCAGTGAATGCTGTTGCCGGAGATGGTGTAGTTTTTGCCTTCGGGCTCGATGATTTCCAGCGGCTTGACCGACGTGCCCTTACGCCCGCGTCCGTCGTACGGCGTCGATTTCATCGGCACCGGAATGACCGCATCGTCTTCGATCTTGATCAGTTTCTTCTGCTCCAGATCGACAATCGCCACCAGCCCCTCGATCGGGTGCGCCCAGTAGTTGCCGTCACCGGTATTCAGATAGCTGACGATTTTCAGCAGACGCTTGTCCTGCGCCAGCCCGTCCTTGCCGTCGAAGTAACCGACCGTCAACGGCGTGGCCACCACCTTTTTCACATCGCTGATACCGCGTTTGGTCAGCGCCTGCGCATACTCGGGGCTCGCTTCAATCGCCGATTGCACCGTCGCGAAGTCATCCAGCAGGACCATGCCGTGGGCACCTTCGATCGGCTTCCACGATTTGAGCGTCTTGCTGTCGAGATCGACCAGGCCTTCAACCACATGCTTGCCGTCGAGCACCACAATGTTGGCCTGGCGCGGTTGGGCGACGTTTTGCCCGCTGTAGACGAAATTCCACACCTGATCCTTCGGCGGCTCGTTGACCGAGACTTCCGTGAAGCGGAAACCGGGTTTGTAGTGCTCCGATTGCTTGATGATCTCGACAGCGGTCTTGATCTCATCCGCGCTCAGCGGGTTGAGCGGGTTAGGGCGCGTCTCGACGACAAAGGTCTTGTCCAGGCCGGACTGGAACACCTGATTGATGAAGTCCTTGGACATGAAAGCGGTCTTGCCCTTGAACACCACCGGCACACTCAGCTCCATCCGTTTGCCGTTGAGCATGGCGACCTTGCTGCCCGGTTTGACCTTGAGATAAACGCCGTCCTTGGCAATCACGAACAGGTCGGCGTAGTCGTCCCATTTCACCGTGGCCCCAAACTCCTCAAGGCCCGCTTGCAGCGGCACCATCTCGGCGTGCCCGCCATGGGCCTGAGCGGTGCCCGCCCAGTAAGGCAGGCCAAGCGTGCCAAGGCTGATGGCCAGCGCGAGGCGGGCGAGGGGTTTTCTTTTCAGTGAGGCAAAGGAGGTGAACATGTCTGAATTCCTGGACGAACGCCGGTGACTGGCATGACTGCACTTTGCTACAGCTTGTGGCTGGCTTCTTTTGGATGCCTGCCAGAATCCTTTGGCTGTGTGCCTAAATCAACTTTTCTCGTTGACGAGTGGTGGCGAGTCGGCTGTCTGGAATCCATTGCTTCCGGTTAATAGGAAGCATTACTATTCACGCCCCGTCATCACAGCACACCGCAATGACCCCCAAGTTGCCCCGCAGACACGGCTTTTTCGAGCATTACGAAGAGTTGGTTGGCACCTGGACCCGTCGCCTGAGAAATCGTCAGCAGGCCGAGGATCTGGCCCACGACACTTTCGTACGGGTGCTTGAGTCCGATTCGGCGGCGGTGCAGCAGCCCCGGGCGTATTTGCACCAGACTGCGCGCAACATCGCGGTGGATGGTTATCGGCGTGAGGATCGGCGGGGCGCCATGGAGTCGGAGGCGATTGATCACAGTGTGTCGTCGTCCGGCGACCCGGAGCATTTCATGCATGCGATCCAGTTGGCTGATTCCATTGAACGGGCGCTCACCGAGTTGCCGGTCAACTGTCGCAAGGTTTTTGTTTGGCAGAAGATCGAAGGGCTGACCCAGGCTGAAATCGCCGAACGCCTGGGACTGTCCAAGAACATGGTGGAAAAGTATATGATCCGCACCCTGCGGCATCTGCGCGACCGCCTCGACGGTTTGCAACCATGATCGGCCGTGCACTCTCTTCCCCAGCCAAACAGGAACTTCCATGATGGATACTCGTGATTGCGCGTGCGGGCAAACGACGGTTCGCGATGAGGCGGCGCAGTGGTTTGTGCGTTTGCAGGAGCCGGCCATTGACGTCGAAGAGCGCCAGCGTTTCGAGCACTGGCTGAACGAGCACCCTCAGCACCGCGACGAATTTCAGTTGCTTCAGGGCCTGTGGACAGCCGCCGACCTGGTGCCGCGTGCGCGACTGCAAGCCTTGTGCGAAACCCCGCCGGCGCGCACCAAACGTCGGCCGCTGGTGCGTTATGCGGTGGCGGCCAGTGTGGTGGCCGTGGCGCTGGGCCTGGGCCTGTTCAGCGGTTTGAATCAACCGGCGCCATACACCGCCGAGTATTCGACGACGTTGGGCGAGCGTCGCCAGGTGGCGCTGCCGGACGGTTCGGTGATCGACCTGAACAGCCGCAGCCGTCTTCAGGTGCGCTTTGAAAAAGGCCAGCGCGGCATCGAGTTGACGCAAGGCGAGGCAATGTTCAGCGTCGCCCATGACAGCGATCGGCCATTCGTGGTCCAAGCGGGCAGCGGCAAGGTCACGGTCACCGGCACGCGCTTCGATGTGCGTCGGGGCGTCAGTGACACCCGGGTCGTGGTGGAGCAGGGCACGGTCAGGGTTCAGGGGCACGGCGCGGCGGACAATGAGTTCGTCAACCTTACCGCTGGCCTCGGCACGCGCATTGATGCCCAGGGCAAAGTGGCCGCGGCCTATGCGGTCAACCCTGCGGAATTGACGGCCTGGCGCAACGGCAAACTGGTGTTCAACAACGCCAGCCTGGCCGAAGTGGCCGAGGAAGTGTCGCGTTATCGGGCCAAGCCACTCACCGTCGGCAACGACACAGTGGGCAATCTGCGCCTGACCAGCGTGTTCAAATCCGACAACACCGACGCGCTGCTCAAGGCCTTGCCGACCATCTTGCCGGTGGCCGTGCGCACCCTCGATGACGGCAGTCAGGAAATAATTTCAAAATAAATTCAGGTTTTTTTCGAGTTGATCGTCTTCCTGTCCAACTGCAACTGGTTTGCATTAACAGGCGCACACTCTTGCGATCCACAGGACTACGTTCGACGTGAAAAAAACCACCGCTAAAAACAACAACTCCCTTTGGTTGCCGCTGGCCCTTGCGCTGGCGGTCAACGCTGCGCTGCCCCAGGCCTTTGCCGCCGATGCCATTCACATCCCGGCGCAGCCCTTGGGTCAGGCGCTGAGCGAGCTCGGCCAGCAAACCTCGTTGCAGGTTTTTTTCAGTCCTGAACTGGTCGCCGGTAAACAGGCCCCGGCGGTGGATGGCAACCTTTCGCCGGAGCAGGCCTTGCGCCAATTGCTGCAGGGCAGCGGTCTCGAGTATCAGATCGACGAAGGTTCGGTGACCCTGACGCCGGCTCCATCTCCGACTTCCGCCACCAACGGCCCGCTGGAACTGGGCGTGACTGACATCAAGGTCGTCGGTGACTGGCTCGGTGACGCCGATGCCGCCGTGGTGCAGAACCACCCCGGCGCCCGCACGGTGATTCGCCGCGAAGCCATGGTCGAGCAAGGCGCGATGAACGTCGGCGACGTGTTGAAGCGCGTGCCCGGCGTGCAAGTGCAAGAAGCCAACGGCACTGGCGGCAGCGATATCTCCCTGAACGTCGGCGTACGCGGCCTGACTTCGCGTCTGTCGCCACGCTCCACCGTGCTGATCGACGGCGTACCGGCCGCATTCGCACCGTATGGCCAGCCGCAGCTGTCCATGGCTCCGATTTCCTCGGGTAACCTCGACAGCATCGACGTGGTGCGCGGTGCCGGTTCCGTGCGCTACGGGCCGCAGAACGTTGGCGGTGTGATCAACTTCGTGACCCGCGCAATCCCGGAAAAAGCCTCCGCCGAAATCGGCACCACCCTGGAAACCTCCAAGCACGGTGGCTGGAAGCACATCGACACGGCGTTTGCCGGCGGTACGGCGGACAACGGCATGGGCGTGGCGCTGTTGTACTCGGGCGTGAACGGCAACGGTTACCGTGAGCGCAACAACGGCAACGACATCGACGACGTGCTGCTCAAGACCCACTGGGCGCCGACCGATGTCGACGACTTCAGCTTCAACCTGCATTACTACGACGCCAGCGCCGACATGCCCGGCGGCCTGACTCAGGCGCAGTACGACGCCAATCCGTTTCAGTCCGACCGCAACAACGACAACTTCAGCGGGCGCCGCAAGGACGTCTCGTTCAAGTGGGCACGGCAGATCGATGACCGTACCCAGGCAGAAGTGCTGACGTACTACTCCGACAGCTTCCGTGGCAGCAACATCGCCGCCCGCGACCAGAAGACTATCGGCTCGTTCCCGCGTACCTATTACACCTTCGGCATCGAACCGCGGGTGTCCCATGTGTTCGACGTGGGCCCGACCACCCAGGAAGTCAGCGTCGGTTATCGCTACCTCAAGGAAGGCATGCACGAACAGGCGACTCGTCTGGAGCTGAACAAGAGCAACGAGCCCGTCGTGATCAAGGCCTCGGACGGCCATGTGTACCAGGACCGCACCGGCGGCACGGAAGCCAACTCCGTTTACCTCGACGACAAGATCGACGTCGGCAACTGGACGATTACACCCGGTATCCGTTTCGAGCACATCAGCACCGACTGGCATGAGCGTCCCGGACGCGATGCCGATGGCAAGCGTGTGACAGAGAAGAATCGCAGCATCGAAAGCAACGAGCCGCTGCCGGCCTTGAGCGTGATGTATCACATTTCCGATGCCTGGAAACTGTTCGCCAACTACGAGACTTCGTTCGGCAGCCTGCAGTATTTCCAGCTCGGCCAGGGCGGTACGGGTGACAGTACCGCCAACGGTCTGGAGCCGGAAAAAGCCAAGACCTACGAGCTCGGCACGCGCTACAACGATGATGTGTGGGGCGGCGAAGTGACGCTGTTCTACATCGACTTCGATAAAGAGTTGCAGTACATCAGCAACGATGCGGGCTGGACCAACCTCGGCGCAACCACGCACCAAGGCGTTGAAGCATCGGTGCATTACGACATGGCGGCACTGGACCCACGGCTCGACGGCCTGAGCGCCAACGCCGGTTTCACCTACACACGTGCCGTGTATGAAGGGGAGATTCCGGGCTTCAAGGGCCGTGACCTGCCGTTCTATTCGCGCCAGGTCGCAACTGCCGGCTTGCGATATGACATCGACCGCTGGACCTACAACGTCGATGCGTTTGCCCAGTCCAAACAACGTTCGCCGGGCGTTGCCGTGAATTCCAATGGCAGCTTCACCAACAACTACATCACCGAAGGCACTGCCGACGGTCAGTACGGCGACATTCCCGGTTACGTCACCTGGAACGTGCGGGGCGGTTATGACTTCGGCGCGCAGCTATCGAACCTGAAAGTCGGCGCCGGGGTGAAAAACATCTTCGACAAGCAGTACTTCACCCGCTCCAGCGACAACAACTCGGGCATGTACGTCGGCGCACCGCGCACGTTCTTTGTGCAGGCCAGCGTCGGGTTCTGATAGACCGAGTCGCCTGCATCGCCGGCAAGCCGGCTCCTACAAGGTTTTGCGTCGTGCACAAATTGTGTGAATGACATCAAACCTGTAGGAGCCGGCTTGCCGGCGATGCTTTTCAGGCCTTCAACACCTTCCCGCCAATGGCAACCGCCACCAGCAACACCGCCATCAGCCCAAAGGCAAAACTCAAACTGCTGCCGTGGGCGATGAACCCGATCACCGCCGGCCCCGCCAGAATCCCCGCGTAACCCAGCGTCGTAATCGCCGGCACGGCAATGCTTTCAGGCATGACCGTCTGCTTGCCCACGGCGGTGTACAGCACCGGCACGATATTCGAGCAGCCCGCGCCCAGCAGCGCATAACCCACCAGCGCCATCTCCCAGCTCGGTGCGAACGTCGCCAGAAACAGGCCGGTAGCGGCCGTCAGCCCACCGAACACGATCACCCGTGTCGCGCCTAGGCGCCGGACGATATTGTCACCGGTCAAGCGCCCGGCCGTCATGGTCAGCGCAAACGCCGCATAACCCAATCCCGCATAGGCCGTGTCGATCCCGCGTTCCTGCGCCAGGAACACCGCGCTCCAGTCCAGTGCCGCGCCCTCGGCAAGGAACACGATGAAACACATCCCGCCGATAAACAGCACGATGCCGTGGGGAATGGCAAAGGCCGGCCCGGAACTTTCGCTGCCATACGGCAGCAGGTGCGGCGCGGCTTTGCACAGTGCGATCAGCAGCAGCACGATCACCACCAGCATCGCTCCCAACGGAGAAACCCCGAAGCCGAGCAGGGCACTGACGCCCGCCGCCCCGACAATCCCGCCGAGGCTGAACAGCCCGTGGAAACCCGACATCATGGTCTTGCCGCTGGCGCGCTCGACGATCACCGCTTGCAGGTTTACCGTCGAATCCACCGTGCCGAGGCCCGCGCCGAACATGAACAAGGCCGCAATCAGCGCCGGGATCGAGGACACCGTCGCCAACAGCGGCAGCGCCAGACAGATCAACAACGTACCGCCCGTCAGCACGCGCCGGCAGCCGAAACGCGTGGCCAGCAGCCCCGCCATCGGCATCGCCAGAATCGAGCCCACCCCCAGGCACAACAGCAGCAAACCGAGGGTGCCTTCATCCAGCCCGGCCCGGGCCTTGGCGTAAGGCACCAGCGGCGCCCACGCGGCAATCCCGAAACCGGCGATGAAAAAGGCAATGCGCGTGGACATCTGTTCCAGGCGTCCGGGCACGAAAGTGGTGGGCGTGTTGAGGTTGGTCATATCGATCCTTGGCAAAAAACGTCGCGTCCCCAAGGGACAGTGACTCACCCATGAGGTTCGATCAGTGTCCGGACGGTTTCGCGGTCAGGCAGGGTGACATCCTTGCACAGCCCGTCGCGGTTTCGCGATATGTTGCACGCCTGTGATGTTTACACGGGAGGCGCCATGACGCCGTTCTACGATGCTCGAGGCAATATCTACGCGGTAGTGGCGCCGGATGCAGTGCGCCGCACAGGGATCGATTTACCTGAACAGGCCAGTCTGGCGGCGCAAACCCGCACGACCTGGGCAGTGTCGGCCATCGAGGCGTTCTGTGCCTGGGCGCCGGGCACGCAACCGCCCGGCAGCAAGGACCATCGCTGCGACGGTCTGCTGGTCGGCCCGTTTCAAACATCGCCGCCGTTCGATCTGTTGATCGTCAACACCGACGGCACCCTGGCCGAGCGCAGTGGCAACGGGCTGACGATTTTCTCCCAGGCGCTCAGCGATCAAGGACTGTTTCCGGAAAACGCGGCGTGTGTGCTCAGGGTTCATCACGACAAGGCCGACACGCCTTCGCCCGGTGAAACATTGGTGAACAGTGCGCAGGTCGAGGGTGTGCAGGGTTTCTGGCTGGATCTGGGCAAACCGGCGTTCGGGCCCGAGGCGGTCAGTGCTCAAGGGGTGACCGATGTGGCATTCAACGGCCGTGGGCTCAGCCACGTTCAATCGTTGTCGGCGCTGGATCCCGCTTGGTCGCGCAGCCAGTTCGTGCGGGTCGGCAACCCGCATTGCGTAACGCTTGTGGACGATGCCGAGGCATTGCCGGCCAATGAGCAGATGCGCGAAGCGCGATTGTCCGAAGGGTTGACGCGCATTGCCTATGCCATGCCGACCGGGGCAGGGCGACCGTGCCCGGCGGGGGTTAATTTGCAATGGGCGATGCGCGAGTCAGCGGGGAAAATTGCTGCTCGGGTGTTTGAACGTGGGGAAGGGCCGACGGCGTCGTCCGGTACCAGTGCGAGCGCGGTGGCGTGTGCGGCTTGGCGGGTGGGTTGGGTGGCGGCGGGTGAGGTGAAGGTGGTGATGCCTGGTGGGACTGCGCCGATTTTGTTGGAGGAAACAGACGGGGAATTGAGTCGGGTCAGTTTGTTTGGTACGGCGCGATTGATGGGTTGAATTTGAGATTGCCTTCGCGGGCAAGCCTCGCTCCTACAAGGTCGGCGCAAACCTGTAGGAGCGAGGCTTGCCCGCGAAGGCGTCAGCTCAGCCAACACAAAACTCAGGGTTGCTCACCAAAAAACTCCACCACCGGCATCTGCCGCTTCATCAACACCTTCCCATCACGAACCGAATACAGCGGCAAGCCCTGACTGCGGATCACCTCGTAATCGCTGTCCGCCGAAAGAATCAGCAAATTCGCCGGCCGCCCGCGCTCCAGTCCATACCGATCCCCCAGGTTCATCGCCCTGGCGCTGTTGTCGGTGACCAGGTCCAGCGCGCTTTGCAGGTTGCGATACCCGAGCATGTGACAGATGTGCAGACCCGCTTCGAGCACCCGCAAAATGTTGCCGTTACCCAGCGGATACCACGGGTCGACGATTGAGTCCTGGCCGAAGCACACGTTCATCCCCGCTTCGAGCAACTCATTCACCCGAGTGACGCCACGACGTTTCGGAAAGTTGTCGTAGCGCCCTTGCAGGTGAATGCTTTCGGTGGGGCAGGAGACAAAACTGATCCCCGAATGCCCGAGCAGGCGAAACAGTTTGGCGCAGTACGCGTTGTCGTAAGAGCCCATGGCCGTGGTGTGGCTGGCCGTGACCCGCGAGCCCATGTCGCGGCTGCGGGCTTCTTCGGCGAGCACTTCGAGAAACCGCGAATGCGGGTCATCGGTTTCATCGCAATGCACGTCCACCAGGCAACCGGTGCGCTCAGCGAGGTCCATCAGGAACTTCACTGAGCTCACGCCCTGATCGCGGGTGTATTCGAAATGCGGAATCCCGCCGACCACGTCCGCGCCCATGCGGATCGCTTCTTCCATCAGTTCACGACCGTTGCGGTACGACTCGATGCCTTCCTGGGGGAAGGCGACGATTTGCATGTCGATCAGGTGACGGCTTTCCTCGCGCACTTCGAGCATCGCCTTCAGCGCCGTCAGCTGAGGGTCGGTGACATCGACATGGGTACGCACATGCTGGATGCCGTGGGCGGCGAGGGCCTGGATGGTTTTCCTGGCGCGGGTCTTGGTGTCTTCCTCGGTGATCGTCACCTTGCGCTCGCCCCAGCATTCGATGCCTTCGAACAGCGTGCCGCTCATGTTCCAGCGCGGTTCGCCAGCGGTGAGCGTGGCGTCGAGGTGGATGTGCGGTTCGACGAAGGGCGGCACCACCAGGTTGCCGCCGGCGTCCAGATCATCGGGGCCCAGGGTCGGCGCTTCGGTCTGACGGGCAATATTGCTGATCAGGCCGTTTTCCAGGTGCAATTCATGCAGGCCTTCTTGGTTGCGCAGGCGGGCGTTGATGATGTGCATCAGGCGAATCCTTTTGGAGATCTTGTAGTAGTGCGTTGGCGCGTCAGTTATAGACATTAGCGCGGCAACGGAAATCGAGCATCGGTCAGATGCGAACTTTGACCACGGCAGCGAAAGAAAAATGCCCGCCATTGATCGGGACCACACCGCTTCCCTGTAGGAGCCGGCTTGCTGCGGGCGGCGTTCCGACGATGGCGGTATAACAGGCAACATATGTGCCGACTGACACACCGCTATCGCCAGCAAGCTGGCTCCTACAAAGAATCGGGTGTTTTCAGGGGGATTTGGGGAGAAAACGCAGCAGCGCGGCAACGATCGCCTCCGGCGCATCTTCCTGAACCAGATGCCCGGCATTGGGGATTGGGTGAAACTGCGCCCCCGCAATCATCTGCTGCAGCGCGCGGCCACGCTCGATGGGGATCCACTGATCATCCTCGCCCCACAGAATCTGCACCGGGCAACGAACCGTCGGGTACAACCCCTCGACCTCACGGGTATAGCGCTGATCCATCTGCGCGATCTGCCGGTAAAACGCCGCTTGCCCCGGATCGCCCAGCCACGGTTGCACGTAGGGCGCGAGTTCATCGTCGGGTATGTCGCGCTTGATCGCCCCGCGAACATAGGCCGACACAATCGCCCGCTGAATGTAATCGGGCACGCCGCTGAACACCGCTTCATGCTGACGCACCTGCTGCACGAACGGCGAGCCCCACGGCGTCAACGCCACCGGGTCAATCAGCGTCAGGCTGCGGTAGTCCTTGCCGTTCAGCAGATGCGCGCGCAGCACCGTCGCGCCACCGAAATCGTGGGCCACCACATCCGGGCAATCCAGCCCCCAATGCTCCAGCAGTTGCGTCAACAGCTCGTTCTGCACGCCCAGCGACACATCGCCCTCGACCTTCTCGGACAGCCCATAACCCAGCAGGTCGAAGTAATGCACCCGGTGCGACGTGATGAAGTGCGGCGCAATCCGGTGCCACACATACGAAGAGAACGGCGTGCCATGCACGAACACCAACGGTGGGCCGTCGCCACGCACGGCGTAACGGACGGAGTGCCCGTTGAAGCGATAGGTTTGAGCCAGCGGCCAGTCAGTCATGGGGACGTCCTCTTGGCGGGTGCGAGCGAAAAAGCATAGGCATAAAAAAACCGCTCGTCCCGGCAGTTTTTTTGATCTGTCGGATCAGCGGGACGAATACCTGTGATTTGTGACAGTAGACGGCTGTTGATGGCGGATGATATCCACAGCCCATGGACAACCTCAGCCTGCATCACGGAACGCCCGCACTGGCGGTCATCGACCCGCGCGGCCTGGCTGTGCGCAGCGTGGCGTACTGGCGTGGGGAGAGTGGTCAAACATCGCAGGCGCGGGTGACGCGGCAGGTGTTCGATACGGCGGGAAGGGGGATTGAGCAACGGGATGCGCGGTTGTCCGCGTCGGCGTTGAGTCATCGTTTCACCCTGACCGGCAAGGTGTTGGCGACTGACAGTGTCGATGCCGGTTGGCGGGTGTTGTTGCCCGGGCAAGCGGATGAGGTCTTGAGTGGATGGGACAGTCGGGGGGCTCGGCAGGATACGCAGTACGATACGTCGCTGCGTCCTGTTGCCGTAAGAGAGCTGGAACGGGTTGTGGAGCGCTTTGAATACGGCAGCGCCGGGGCCGGTTTTGATGCTGCCAATCAATGCGGTCGAGTGATTCGCCACGACGATCCGGCGGGCACGCGGCACATGCCGGCGTACGATCTGCGGGGGTTCGCGTTAAGTGAAATCAGCCACTTTCTGGCCTCCCTCGATCCGCCGGATTGGCCGCTGGACTGCGCCGCACGCGATCGCTTGCTGGAAGCTGATCCCGGGCTTGCAAGCCATTGGGCCTATAACCCGTTGGGCGATTTGCTAAGCCTCACCGACGCCAAAAAACACCGTCGTCACTTCACCTACACCGTGGCCGGGCAGCTCAAGGACGGCTGGTTGCAACCGGCGAACACTGTCGCACCCGGACAATGCCTGGTGCACGACATCCACTACAACCCCGGCGGAAAAGTCGAACGGGAAACCGCTGGCAATGGCGTGGTCACCGAAGCGCAGTACGCGCTTGATGACGGGCGCCTGCTGCGCTTGTGCGCCGGGTTGCCGAACACCGCACCGCTGCAAGACCTGCGATACAACGTCGACCCGCTGGGCAACATCCTCCAGATCGAAAATCACGCAGTGCCGATTCGTTACCACAATAACCAGCGCATCGACGGCCAATGCACCTACGGCTACGACACCTTTGGTCAATTAACCCACGCCACCGGCTGGGAAGCCGAGCGCTCATCCAGTTATCCCGGCACTCCCTACCGCGCCTCGGCCAACCCCAACGCCGTGGTCAACTATCGCGAAGAATACGACTACGACGCGGGTGGCAACCTGACTGAACTGCGCCACCTCGGCGTCCAACCGTTCACCCGGCGCTGGGACATCGACCCGGACAGCAATCGCAGCCTGCTCAAGGGCGAACAACCACCGGATTTCGCCCGCCATTTCGACGCCAACGGCAACCTGCAATATTTGCAGCCTGGCCAAACCATGACCTGGGATGCGCGTAACCAGTTGGCCAGCGTGTCACCGGTGGTGCGCAAAGACGAAGACGACGACACCGAATGCTACCTCTACGGCGGCGGAGGCAAACGCCTGCGCAAAGTCCGCACCGCACTGGCCGCCGCCCGTACCGTGATTGCCGAAGTGCGCTATCTGCCGGGGCTGGAGATCCATCATCGTCCGGGCGGCAAGCAGCATGAAGTGCTCGACCTGGAGGCCGGACGCAATCGGGTGAGGTGGCTGCACGGCGTCGATGCGCCCGACCATTCGTTGCGTTACCACCTGACCGACCATCTCGGGTCCGGGACGCTGGAATTGGATGAACACGCCAGGGTGCAGAGCCGCGAAGAGTTTTACCCATATGGCGGCACGGCTTGTGAAAACCATAGCGATCAAAGTGGTGCATACAAAACCATTCGCTATTCGGGCAAGGAGCGGGATGCGACCGGATTGTATTACTACGGTTATCGCTACTTTGCGCCGTGGCTGTGCCGATGGATCAACCCGGACCCGGCGGGGGCGGTGGATGGGTTGAATTTGTATTGTTTTGTGGGGAATTCGCCGGTGGGGCATGTGGATGTGGATGGGCGGATGCTGGAGGACGATCTGGATGTTCCGGGTAACATCGATGATTTTCTCCAAGATACCGGTCCACTTCCGCCTCAAGCGATTGCAATAATCGAGGGTGATTTGCGCTCGCAAGACACGCAGTATTCGAACATTTCTTCATTTCATGGAGACACAGATCCTTCGGCAGTGTTGAATTTTAACTCACTCACTGAACAGGCATTTACATCCGAAGTTGGGCCTACTGTGCCTCCCCCATCGGCCAAACGTTATGCTTGTCCTGGTTGTGATAAAAGTTTTAATAAGAAGGGGCGCCTTTCCGAGCATTCGAGAATGCATACCGGAGAAAAGCCATACTTGTGTTCTTGGGGGGATTGTGGTGGAAAATTTTCCAGTAAAGGTATTCTGCGCGAACATATGCGGATACATACTAATGAAAGACGATATGCCTGCAAAAAAGTGGGGTGCACCGAAAAATTTACGCAATATTCCAGCCTTACGAAACATAAGAAAACGCATACTGGTGAAAGACCATTTGTCTGCAAAGTAGAGGGATGTGGGGAAGCGTTTACGCAGAGCAGTAATCTTACTCGTCATAAAAAAAAAGCATAACAGGCCAAATGTCTGCACAGCAGATGGGTGTGGCGCAGCGTTTGCGCAGGAAAGCAAACTTGCGAAACACTTACTAACTCATACTCTGCAATATATGTGCTCGGAAGAAGGGTGCGGTAAGGCGTTTGCGGATAGTAGCAAGCGTAATGAACATGCTTGGGTTCATAGGGTAAGGGATACTTGCCCGGTTGAGGGATGTTACAGTCGGTTGAGTTCTCCACAAGCGTTAAGAAAACATATGAAACTGAATCATCCTGGGTTGTAGGCTTGCTGACGATATTTTCACCAAGTTAACAACCTAAAAACCACCGATTTCGGTGGTTTTTTGATCTATCGACTTATTCGCCGCGATAGATGCAACCGCTGGTGCAGGTCTCGTGAATACGGATCGCGCTGAGTTCTGGCAGCAATGGCTTGAGTTCAACCCAGATCCACTTCGCCAACACTTCACTGGTCGGATTCTCCAACCCCGGAATGTCATTCAGATAGTTGTGATCCAACCGCTCATACAACGGCTTGAAGATCGCCTTGATCTCGGAAAAGTCGCGAATCCAGCCGGTATGCGGGTCCAGATCGCCACTCAAATGAATCGCCACTTTGAACGAGTGACCGTGCAGGCGGCCGCACTTGTGGCCTTCCGGGACGTGGGGCAGGCGGTGGGCGGATTCGAAGGTAAATTCTTTGAAGATTTCCACAGTGGTTTCAGCTCTGTCAGGTGGCGATCGCCGCAGCGATGTGGGCAGGCGGCGAGTTTAACAGTTTGTCCTGACTAAAGGGTCAGCAAGCGTTCGCCAAGGCGACCGTTGGCGGCCAGTTCGAGAAACTCATCGCCCAGCCTGCGGCTTTCATCCATGGTCGCACGCCAGTATTTCTGCCGGCTCGGCGCATCGCCCATGAAACGCTTGAAGTCGTTACGGTCCGGCAGTTTGCCGTAGGGCAGGCGGGCCAGGTATTCCTTGGACGGCGCCAGCAACAGGACATCCTGCAAGCGCGTTGGGCAGGCACGGCGCCACGGCAGGGTTTTGTCGAACCAGCCGGGAATCACCCGGTCGGTGAAGTGTGGATAGAGCACGATGTCGTTGCCGCTGTAGGGCAGGTCGAGGTGATAGTCGAGCAGGCCGCCGTCGCGGAACGTCCCGGTGCCGGCACCCGGCAGATCGCGCACGCCTTCCATGACCATCGGGATCGAGCCCGAGGCGAGCAGGGCCTGGCGCAGGTTGCCGGTATTCAGTGCGACGAAGCGCGAGGGGAAATCGTTCAGCGCGTTGACCGGCGGTGCCAGGCGCGGGTCGTGGATGATCAGTCGCTCGAAATGCCGCGACAGCCGCGCGCGACCGCGCAGGTTGTCGGCGATCACCGACGACAGGCCCAGCCCGAGACGACCGCGATGATCGTCCGCAAGCAGGCCGTGGCTTTTGACCACCATGATGTTCAGCCGGTAATTCGCGTTGCTCAGAATCGCTGCATCGCGACCGTCGAGCAGGTCATTGAGCATGCGTTGCGAGCTCTGGCTGATCTGCGCCATGGTCACGCCCTTGGCGAAGTTCTGCTCGGTGTACAGGTGACCAAGGCGGCGGATGCCTTCGGCGGCGTCCGGCAGGCAGGCACTGGCGAAGCGCCAGGAGCCGACCGAGGCGCCGATCAGCGACCGCTCACGCGGCGCGGCGGGCAGCCATTCGCCAAACAGCGCCAAGTCCAGACCTTGAATCCCCAACGCCTTCGGCCCGCCGGCAGCACCCGGCAACGTACCGACATCGGCGGCGTTCAAGCCGTGCTCACGGATGCGCGCCAAGGCACGCGGACCGGCCTTGAGGGTCAGGGAAGGGAACTTGATGTGGATGGCGGTCATACCGGTCTCGATGTCTGGCAAGCGGGCGGATTATAAACAGGTCAGGCAACGTCACAAATCTACTGTGGGAGCGAGCCTGCTCGCGATGGCGTACTGACATTCAACATTGATGTCGACTGACACGACGCCATCGCGAGCAGGCTCGCTCCCACAGGTTTTGTGTCGGTCGGTGATGGCGCGTTGTCATGGCCAATGATGGCAATTCAGTTTCAATTAAGTTCGAATCGCTAAGGTGCCTTCCGTACGCAACACATAAAAAATACGGAGACACCCATGAAAACCCTGACTGCCCTGTTCACCGCCTCCATCGTCGCCATGACCGTCAGCATCGCCCACGCTCGCGACCTGGGCCCCGACGAAGCCCTGCGGCTGCGCGACGCTGGTACCATTGTGTCTTTCGAGAAGCTCAACGCCACGGCACTGGCCAAACACCCAGGCTCGACGGTCACCGAAACCGAGCTGGAAGAAGAGTACGGCAAGTACATCTATCAGGTGGAGCTGCGCGACCCGCAAGGCCTTGAGTGGGACCTGGAATTAGACGCGGTCAGCGGGCAACTTCTCAAGGATCATCAGGATACGTAATGAAGGTGTGTTCATTGTCACGCATGGCGCTGGTGCTTCTGGCGTTTTGCTCGATCGTCATGGCCCGCGACCTTGATCAGGACGAAGCGCTGCGTCTGCGCCAGCAGGGCGTGATCCTGCCGCTCGAACAAGTGGTGAAGCAGGCGCTGGAGCGTTATCCAGGCTCTAAGCTGCTGGAAGCCGAGCTCGAAGAGAAACACGACGTCTACATTTATGAAGTCGAACTGCTGACCACCGAAGGCGTGGTCCGTGAGCTGGACCTCGACGCCGCCACTGGCAAGTTACTGAAAGACAAGGAAGATTGACCGATGCGATTGCTGCTGGTGGAAGACCATGTGCCCCTGGCCGACGAACTGATGGCCGGCCTCAACCGCCAGGGCTACGCCGTGGACTGGCTGGCCGACGGTCGCGACGCGGTGTATCAGGGCAGCAGCGAACCGTATGACCTGATCATCCTCGACCTCGGTCTGCCCGGTTTGCCAGGGCTCGACGTGTTGGCGCAATGGCGCGCAGGCGGGCTGGCCACGCCGGTGTTGATCCTCACCGCGCGCGGTTCCTGGGCCGAACGGATCGAAGGCCTCAAGGCCGGCGCCGACGATTACCTGAGCAAACCTTTCCACCCTGAAGAGCTGCATTTGCGCATTCAGGCGTTGTTGCGCCGTTCCCATGGCCAGGTCAATCAACCGACGCTGCAGTCGGCCGGATTGCACCTGGACGAAGGCCGGCAATGCGTGACCCGCGACGGCGCCGACATCCAGCTCACCGCTGCGGAGTTTCGCCTGCTGCGCTATTTCATGCTGCACCCCGAGCAGATCCTCTCCAAAAGCCACCTCGCCGAACACCTCTACGACGGTGAAACCGAGCGCGACTCAAACGTGCTGGAAGTTCACGTCAACCACCTGCGGCGCAAGCTCGGGCGCAGCGTGATCGAAACCCGTCGCGGCCAGGGTTACCTGTTCGGCGGGCAAGCGCAGTGAGGTCGATCCAGCGCCGCTTGAGTCTGGGGCTGATCAGCGTGATGGTGATCGTCGGCCTGGTGCTGGCGCAAACCAGCCTGTGGTTGTTCGAAGTGGGCTTGCAGCGCTACCTCGAAGCGGGGCTGCGCAACGACAGCGAAAGTTTGCTGGTGGCGCTGGTGCGCGGGCCGCAGGGCTTGCAGCTGGATGAACGACATCTGTCACCGGCTTATCAGCGGCCGTTTTCCGGGCATTACTTCCGCATCGATTTTGCTGACAGCCATTGGCGCTCCCGTTCGTTGTGGGATCAGGAATTGCCGCGCCTCGAACATCCCGGCCTGCACAGCAACCTGCAACTGGGGCCGGAAGGCCAGCAATTGCTGGTCTTGCGTTCGGACTATCGCCGTTTGGGACAATCGATCTCCATCAGCGTCGCTCAGGATTACACGCCGGTGCGCGAGAGTTTCAAGCGCATGCAGCAAGTGGGCCTGGGCCTGGGGCTGGCGGGATTGCTGCTGATTTTGCTGTTGCAACGGATCACCGTGCGCCGCGCCTTGCGTCCACTGGAAAAGGCCCGTGAGCAGATTGCTCAGTTGCAGCAGGGCCAGCGTTCGCAACTGGATGATCAGGTGCCGGTGGAACTTGAGCCGTTGGTGGCGCAGATCAACCATTTGCTCGCCCACACCGAAGACAGCCTCAAGCGTTCGCGCAATGCGCTGGGCAACCTTGGGCATGCCTTGAAAACCCCGCTGGCGGTGTTGTTGAGCATGGCCTCCAGCGAGAAACTCGACGCCCATCCCGAGCTGCGCAAGATCCTCAAAGACCAATTGGCACAGGTTCAGCAGCGACTCAATCGCGAGCTTAACCGCGCACGGTTGTCCGGCGATGCGCTGCCGGGGGCGTTGTTTGATTGCGATGCGGAACTGCCGGGATTGCTCGCCACGTTGAACATGATCCACGGCGAACACCTTGAACTGAGCTATCGCGCGCCGGCCGGGTTGCAGTTGCCTTGGGATCGCGAAGACTTGCTGGAACTGCTGGGCAACCTGCTGGACAACGCCTGTAAGTGGGCGGATGCCGAGGTGCGGTTGAGCGTGGTCGAGACGGCCGCAGGGTTCGAGCTAAGCGTGGAAGATGATGGGCCGGGGATTCCCGAGGACCAGCGCGCTCAGGTGTTCAGCCGGGGCACACGGCTGGATGAGCAGGCGCAAGGGCATGGGTTGGGGCTGGGAATTGTGCGCGACATCGTCGACACGTGGGGCGGGGTGTTGCGGCTGGAGGAGAGCGAGTGGGGCGGGTTGAAGGTCGTCATCGAACTGCCCAAACGCTGACCCCGGAAACACCGCTTTAC